>DASSMS010000153.1:0-17125 GCA_035688575.1 Nocardioidaceae bacterium | reverse complement strand
GCAGAGCCTTCGACAGGCGGTGCGTCGCCGCTGTCTGAAGTTCCCTCAGAAGGACCCGAACGACTCCTTCCCGGAGCAGTTCGAGAAGCGCCGGGTGAGCCTCAGGACCGACGAGGACGGCATGGCGACACTGACGGCCATCACGGCGGTGCACGACGCGATGGCGGCCGACTACCGCCTGACCCTGATCGCGAAGAAGCTGCGGCAGACCAACGGGGAGGATCGGACCCTGGAGCAGCTCCGGGTGGATGCGCTCATCGACCTCATCCACGGCCGCCTCACCGTCGAGGCGACCGCGCGGGAGCTCGAAGACGACGAGATGACTGACGGTCGCGATCCGGCGGAGACCTTCACGCGGAAGGAGTCAGTCGGGAGCTATGCCCGGCCGGTCATCAACGTCACCGTTCCGATCACGACCTTGATCGGGGTGTCGGACGAGCCCGGCGTGATGGCGGGCGGCGCGACCATCCCTGCGGAGCTGGCCAGGGAGATCGCGATGCATCCGGAATCGAGTTGGTACCGCATGCTCACCGACCCTGCAGGCAACTTCGTCGAGCTCTCGACCGAGAGCTACGCGCCGACCGAGCCCATCTGTCGATGGTGCGTGGCGCGGGACGTGACGTGCGTCTGGCCAGGCTGCAGCAGGCCCGCTTCGATCATCGAGTTCGACCACCGGGTGCCCTTCCCGTTCGGGAAGACGTCGACGCGCAACATCCAGTGCTTGTGCCGGCGCCACCATCTGGTGAAGCACTCGGTGGGGTTCGAGGTCGTCCTCGAGGAGGACGGGTCCTTCACGTGGACGAGCAGATTCGGCAGCGTCTTCCGTACTTCGGCTCCGGAGATGCCGGTCGCCATCTGGCCGGCAGGTCTCGAGGGCGGGGGAGACGCTGGCGAGGCCACCTCCGACGAAAGCGCCGCCGAGGCGGAGGGGGCCGACCTGAACGAAGCGTTCGCTTCGATCATGGAGCGGGAGTTCGGTGCCCTGATCGCGAAGAGCTGCTGAGGTGCCAACCTCGGATCTCCTAAGGTGCGAAGCATGGAGCTGACCGTCGTCGAAGGTGACATCACGCAGCAGCAGGTCGATGCGATCGTGAACGCTGCCAACGAGAAGCTGCGCCCCGGGGGCGGGGTCAGCGGTGCGATTCACACTGCCGGAGGTCCGGCGATCGTCGAGGACAGCAGGACCCGGTTCCCGGACGGCATCCCCACCGGCCAGGCGGGAGCGACGACGGCGGGGCGGCTGCCGGCGACGTGGGTCATCCATGTGGTCGGGCCTGTCTACGGGATAGGCAGTCGTGAAGAGCTGGTGTCCTGCTACGCCAACGCGCTGCGGGTGGCCGACGAGGTAGGTGCCAGGTCGGTTGCGTTCCCGCTGATCTCTGCCGGGATCTACGGCTGGCCCCACGAGGACGCGATCCGCGCCGCGGTCGACACCCTGCGCTCGACACCGACTAACGTCCAGGAAGCCCGGATCGTCGCCTGGGGCCGCCCTGCGTACGAGGAGATCGTGGCTGCCCTCTGACTGCGCCGCCTGACGCTGTACCCCGGACGCTGTACCGCTTGCCGCGGTCTGAACGGGGAACCCCTGCTGCAGAACCGCGCCTACCCCCTGCCCGGCTCCGGCCAATCCTGCCAGCGAACTTGCGCGAAATGAGCAAGTTACTCGCGCGTAACGCTTGCTTTGCGCAACTCGGGCCGTCCATGATCGGAGGACCTACCCCTGACGGGGTGCTCTTCTTGGGGAGGTCCAGTGGATTTACAACTTCTTGTGGCGCTGGTGCTCGGCATCTCGACGATCGTCGTGCTCGTGCTGCGCACCCGCTTGGACGCCTTCGTGGCGCTCCTGTTGGCTGCACTCGTGACCGGCTTGGTCGCCGGGATGCCGATCACGGACACGATCACCGCGATCACGACCGGATTCGGCACCACGCTGGCCGCGATCGGCATCGTGATCGGGCTCGGAGTCGGCATCGGCAAGATGCTCGAGGTCTCCGGTGCCGCCGACACTCTGGCCCGTTCGTTCGTGAAAGCGATGGGCGAGGGGCGTGAGCACTGGGCCATGGCCGGCACCGGTGCCGTGGTGTCGATCCCGGTGTTCTGCGACTCCGGCTACGTGATCATGAACCCGCTGGCGCGCTCGATCGCCCGGCGGATCAACGGCCGCTACGTCATGCTGGCGCTGGCGCTCGGCTGCGGCATGACCCTCACCCACCACCTGGTGCCGCCCACGCCGGGCCCGCTCGGCGTCGCCGGCATCCTCGGCGCGGACCTCGGCGGTCTCATCCTGGCCGGTCTCGTCTTCTCGTTGCTGCTGCTTCCGGTCGTGGTGATCTACGCGGCCTGGATGGGCCCGAAGCTAGAGAGCGAGATCAACGAGCACACGCGCGCCGAGGTCTACCAGGGGGTCACGGTCGGCTCCGGAGGCTCCGGTGGCACGCTCGGCTCCGGCGGGTCGGACGGCTCCGGTGGCGCCACGTCGATGTCCGGCGACGGCTACACCGAGGAGGAGCCTGA
Organism: Nocardioidaceae bacterium; assembly: GCA_035688575.1. Lineage (GTDB taxonomy): Bacteria > Actinomycetota > Actinomycetes > Propionibacteriales > Nocardioidaceae > Nocardioides_C. The sequence goes on along the minus strand of DASSMS010000153.1, from coordinate 14,611 downwards.
GTCGGTGCGCAACCCCGCGTGGATGCTCGGCGATCCGCCTCCCGGTGAGAAGCCGCATCGAGTCGGACTACTGCTGTCCTCGCTGCCCCTGCTGGTCCCGCTCGCGCTGATTGTGGCGAACACCGTGGCCACCGCGATCGACCGCAACAACCAGGGCGTGCTCTCGCCGGAGGACGAGTACACCCCCTCGGCCGTCGCGGAGTTCCTCGCCTTCATCGGGAACCCCGTGGTCGCGCTGCTGATCGGCATCGTCCTGGCCGTCTACGTCCTGCTGCCCCGCTGGACGCCGCGCCGCAAGGTGCACGGGTGGCTCGCCGAGGCGGCCGCCTCCGCCGGACTCATCATCCTGATCACCGGAGCCGGCGGCGCGCTGGGTCAGGTGCTCCGCGACTCGGGTGTCGGCGACGCCCTCGCCGAGGCGATCTCCGCGCTGAGCCTTCCCGGTGTGCTCGTGCCGTTCCTGGTCGCGTCCCTGGTGCGGCTCGCGCAGGGCTCCGGCACAGTCGCGATGATCACCTCTGCCTCGGTCTCCGCTCCGCTGGTCTCGGAGCTCGGGCTCTCCGCGCTTCTGGCCGCGCTGGCCTGCTGCGCCGGGTCGATGGTGTTCAGCTACTTCAACGACTCGTACTTCTGGGTCGTCACGAGGTTCACCGGCCTCGACGGCGCGAACGCGCTACGCGGCTGGTCCGGCATCACGACGGCGGTGTGGCTGGCCTCGCTGCCCCTGCTGCTCATCGCGAGCACGTTCCTCTGACGTGGCAGATGTCCTCGTCGTCGCCGACGACCTGACCGGGGCGAACGCGGCAGCAGCCGGGTTCTCCCGGGCAGGTCTTCGGGCTGTCACGGCGAGTGCGGCCGACCGTGCCGACGTCGTCGCGGAGATGGTCTCGCGCTTCGACGTCGTGGTGGCGACGACCGACAGCCGCCACGCTCCGGCTGATGTCGCGAAGGAACGAGCGGCTGCCGTGGTGCGAGCAGGTTGGCCGGCCCGCCTCGTCTGCAACCGGATCGACACGACGCTGCGGGGCAACGTCGGCGCCTCGACGCTGGCCGTGCGCGACGAGGTGGCCGCGCTCAGCGGTCGGCGCGTCGTCGTACTCTGCGCGCCCGCCCACCCCGAGGCGAACCGGCACACCATCGGCGGCACCCAGCTCCTCGACGGGCGGCGTCTGGAGGAGACGGAGGTGGCGCGGGACGCGAGGACGCCGATGCGTACGTCGGACGTGGTGGCCATCATTGGCCAGCAGGCCGACCTCGCGGCGACCGTTGTGCCCATGGCGACCGTCACGGGTGAGGAGGACGCGCTCGTCGCGACGATCCGGGCGGCCATCGACGACGGGGTCGAGGTGATCGTCGCGGACGCGATGACGCTCGAGCACCTCGACCGGATCGCGTCGGCGGCGGTGACTGCCACCCGAGGGCTCGACATCCTCTGGGTCACCAGCGACCCGGGACCGGCGTCCCTCGCCATGGCGCAGGCATTGGGGGTCGAACGGGACGAGCAGGGGGCGCCGCTGCTCGTCGTCTCCGGCTCGGCCACCGAGCTGACCCGCGACCAGCTGCGCCGTCTCGCCCTCGACCTGCCCGCCAGGGTGCTCCGAGCGCCGACCCTCGGCGACACGGCCGTACCCGACCTCGACGCCACGGCCGCGCTCCTGGGCAAGGCGCTCGAGGAGGCCGGGCCGCAGGAGCTCGTGGTCCTCGCGACGGTCCTCGACGACTCCGACCTCCGCGCGGTCACCCCGGACGAGGCCGAGGAGATCCCCGTCGTGCTCGCCAGAGCCGTCCGCCGGAACCTCGAGGAGCATCCCGTCGACGGCATGTTCACCACCGGCGGCGACGTCACCGCCGCGGTGCTCGAGGAGCTCGGCTCGCACGGCCTGGAGATCTCGGGTGAGGTCGTCCCGCTCGCCGTCGCGGGCTCCATCGTGGGCGGGCCCTGGGACGGCCTTCCGATCGTCACGAAGGGCGGCCTCGTCGGCGACGCCGGTACGACGGTCGCCTGCATCGACCACCTCCGCAGGGACGCCGAGGCACACCGGCGACAGGTGTCCTCCGCGGAGTCCCGCGCACCGTACTGACCGCGCGCGTACTGACCCGACGAACGAGAAGAGAGCGACAACGATGACCCGACACGTACTGGCACTCACCCTCGGCGATCCCGTGGGGATCGGCCCCGAGATCACCGCCAAGACCCTCGCCGAGCAAGCCGGGGCCGCCGAGCACCACGGCATTGCCGTCGGCGACCCGATCGCCCTGCGCAAGGGAGTGGAGGCCATGGGCCTCGACGTCGAGGTGCGGGTCGTGGACTCGTTCGACGTCGAGCCCGCCGGCGCCGGGGTGATCGACATCTTCGACACCGGGGTGCTCGGGGACGACATGCCCGAGTGGGGCAAGGTCGACGAGCGCGCCGGCCGCGCCGCCATCGCCTCGATCGAGGTGGCAACCCAGGCGGCGATGGACCGCAAGGTCGACGGGATCGTCACCGGTCCGATCAACAAGGAGGCGATCTGGGCGGCGGGTTCCGAGCACCTCGGCCACACCGAGATGCTCGGCGAGCTCACCGGCGTGACCCAGCAGGACACCATGTTCGTCGTACGCAACGACAAGGCCGGCGGCCACCACCTGCGGATCTTCTTCACCACCCGCCACGTCTCCCTCCGCAAGGCGCTCGACCAGCTGACCAAGGACCGGATCGAGGCGTCGATCCACAAGGCTCACACCGCGCTGGAGGTCTTCGGGGTCGAGAAGCCCCGCCTGGCCGTGGCCGCCCTCAACCCGCACGGCGGTGAGAACGGCGCGTTCGGGGACGAGGAGATCGTCCACATCACGCCCGCCTGCGACGCGGTCCGCGCGGAGGGGCTCGACGTGTACGGGCCCATCCCCGCCGACTCGGTCTTCCACCAGGGACTCGTCGGGCGGTACGACGGCGTGCTCTCGCACTTTCACGACCAGGGCCACATCCCGGCGAAGACCTTCGACTTCGACGGCACCATCTCCGTGACCGTGGGCCTGCCCATCCTGCGTACCTCGGTCGACCACGGGACGGCCTTCGACATCGCCGGGACCGGCAAGGCCGGACATGGAACGATGCTCTCGGCGTACCTGGCAGCGGTGGACTACGCGCCGTACGTCGACAACATCCGCAAGACCTACGGGTCCTGAGCGAGAGGCCGGCCGTGCATGGCTGAGGTGGTGACCAGGCGACGGGCCACCAAGGCGCGCCACGACGCACTGGTCGCGCTCGTCCGCGAGGGGGTCGCCAGCGTCGAGACCCTCGCCGCACGTGCCGGCGTCTCCCCGTCCACGGTCCGGCGCGACCTGAAGCAGCTCCAGGACGAGGGGCGGATCGCGCGGACGTACGGCGGGGCAATGGCGCGCGAGGGCTTCCACGAGCGGTCGTTCGGGGAGAGCCAGCTGCTCAACCGGGAGGCCAAGGAGGCGATCGCCGAGGCGGCTGCCGAGCTTGTCGGCCCTGGGGCGGTCGTGTTCCTCGACGCCGGCACCACCTGCCTTGCGCTGGCACGGCGGCTGGCCGAACGAGGGCCCCTGACCGTCGTCACTCGCGGACTCGAGGCGGCCCTGCTGCTGGCGCGCGCCCCCGACCTCGACGTCGTGCTCGTGGGCGGCCAGGTGCAGCCTCTGAGCCACGGGCTGGTCGGTCCGCTCGCCTCGCTGGCCTTCGAACGGCTCACCTTCGACATCGCCTTCCTCGGCGCCGACGTGGTCGACCCGGCACGCGGGCTCGGCGAGCCGACGTCGGACGAGACCTACGTCAAGGAGCAGGCAGCGACACGGGCCGAGGGTGTCGTGGTGCTGGCCGACGCTTCCAAGCTCGGCGAGGCCGGGGTCACCGCGTGGCTCCCGTTCGGTCAGTCCTGGACGCTGCTGACCGATGCCGGTGCAGACGCCTCGACGGTGGCTGCGTTCGAGGAGCGCGACCTGCGGGTGGTCGTGGCGTCGCGTGAGCCGATCGGTCCCGAGGTGGCGCGATCGTCCGGGACCGGCTGACTCGCAACATCTTGTGCCGACCTGCGCTCGACGGCTCGGCACGAATCTCCTTCAAATAAAGGGATATCTCTCCAAATGCGAACCGAGGACTGGTCACCCGAGCGGGCCGTTAACTACCCAAGATGAGGGTGCCTCCTCCCCAATCGTCGCCCTAGTGTCAAAAGGGACGTGGGGGCTGACGCATGGAGCACGTGTCAGTGAGATCAAATCCGGCACGGGGTTGCCGGGGGTGGGGAGATACGTCATGGGGCATCACTCGAAGCGGAGGAAAGCCCGACCATCTCGGGTCATAGCTTCCGTCTTGGCCTTGTTCGTCCTCGGGGTGACGGCCCCGACGTTCGCCGATCCAGGTGGGGACGGCAACGAGAACAACGGTAAACCGCCCGCACAAAGCAACGCTGGTGGGCAGAGCGCCGACAACGGAAACGGCGGCGGCGGCGCGCCGGAGAGCATCTCCGTCGAGCCCTCCGTCCAGGGTCCGGCGCCGGACGCGGGCGGCGCGTCCGACGGCGCCGGTGCCGCGGCAAGCCAGCAGTCCGGCAGCTCGGGGGGCGGCGAGAGCGGGCCGCCTGCACAGAGCAACGCCAACGACAACTCGGCGAACGAGAGGTCGGAGTCGCAGGAGCCTCGCGGCAACTCGGGGAGCACACCCGGTGGCTCTGGTGACGCCGGAAGCTCCGAGAGCACACCGGGCAACTCGGGCAACGCGCCGAGCAACTCCGGGAGCACGTCGGGCAACTCCGAGGAGCGCGGCAGCTCCGAGAGCACACCGAACGGCTCCGAGGAGCAGGGCAGCTCCGACGGCGCACCGGGTAACTCCGACAGCGCACCGGGCAACTCCGAGAACGCACCGGGCAACTCCGGCGAACGTGGAGAGTCGGAGGAGCGCGGGGGATCGAACGAAGACGGCGACGGCTGGTCTGGCCGCGGTGACGACGAACGTGACGGCGACTGGGACGGCCGCGACGACCGCGATGGTCGTGATGGCGACTGGGACGACAAGTGTGACTGGCGCGGTGACTGGCGCGACGGTGAGAACCGTGAGAGCGGAGACCGTGGCGACGACTGGTGTGAGCGGGACCGCGATCACGGCTGGCGTGACAAGTGCGACTGGCACGGTGACTGGCGTTACGACGAGGGTCGTGGGCGCGAGAACAGCCGGCCCGGCCGCGACGACGACTGGTGTGACTGGAAGCGCGATCGCGACTGGCGTGACAAGTGCGACTGGCACGGTGACTGGCATGGCCGCCACGACGAGCGCGGCGACTGGCGTGACCGTGACTGGGACCGTGACCACCGCTGGTGCGACCGCGACCGCGATCACGACTGGCGCGACAAGTGCGACTGGCACGGTGACTGGCATGGCCGCCACGACGACCGTGATGACTGGCGTGACCGTGACTGGGACCGTGACCACCGCTGGTGCCACCGGGACCGTGACCACGACTGGCGCGACAAGTGCGACTGGCGCGACTGGCACGGGCGTGAGCATGACCGTGACGACTGGGGCTGGCACGATCGCGACCGGGACGGCGACTGGGGCTGGCACGACGGCGACCGGGACGACTGGCGCGGGGACGACCACGACCGGGACGGCGACTGGGGCGACGACTGGGGCCGTCGGGACGGTGACCATGACTGGGACCGGGACTGGCACAGCGACTGGGGCGACAAGCGGGATCACCACAAGGGTGACCGGCACGACTGGAAGTGCGACGAGGACGAGTACACGCCTCCTGCACCGCCTGTGACGCCGCCTGCACCGCCGGAGCAGCCTCTGGCTCCGCCGCAGCAGCAGCCTCCTGCACCAGTGCAGCAGCCGGCTCCGCCGGACGTCGCCGGTGTCGAGGCGCCGCGTGCGCCGGCCTTCGTGCCCGGCCCGTCGCAGGCTCCCGCACAGGGATTCCTGCCCGTGACCGGCATGGGTGAGCTCGAGAGGACGCTGGGACTGGTCGGAGCCGGGATGCTGCTCAGCGGCATGGTGCTCCTCCTGCGTCGTCGAACGACCTGACCGCTGCAAGAAGTCGGGCGGCAGTCCTCATACGAGGGCTGTCGCCCTTCTTCTGTGCCACCTCCTGGTGGGTGCTCAGGGGCTCTGGCGTCGGTGGGCCTCGAAGACTGCTCGGAACGCGACCACCTAAATCGAGCGTCTGTCCGAATCGTCAAGCTATAAAGGGATTTCTCTTCAGAAAGCAGTCGCTGATCTGTCATTCGGGTGGCCCCGAAGTACCCAGGATGAGGGTGTCCCTGGACCAACCGCCGTCCTAGTGTCAAAAGGGACGTGGGGGCCTGGCCCGGGAGAACCGGGGCCAGCGAAATCAAATCCGGCAGGGGTATGCCGGAGTGGGGAGAGAAACGTCATGGGGATCTCAAAAGGGACTCGAGGGCGGCCGTTGGGGGTCGCGGCCTCGGTCTTCTTGGCTCTCTTCGTGTTCGGGGTGACAGCCCCGAGCTTCGCCGCCTCGGGCGACACGAAGGGGAGCCAGAACAGCAGCGCTCCGGACCACAGCAACGTTGGTGGCCAGGGGAAGGGCCAGGGCGCCAGCGCGCCCGTCAGCACCCCGGAGCCGTCCAGCTCCGGTGACGAGAGCACCCCGTCCACGGGCGGCTCGTCCGGGGACGCGAACGCGGGTGGTGGCCCGCAGCCGATCAGCAACGCCGACGAGAACGACGGCGGCGCGAACGGGCAGTGCCCGGGCGCAACGTTCTGCTCGACCAAGGACGGCAGCGAGTCGAAGAACGGCAACGGCGGCGGCAAGGCCGTCGGCAAGCCCTGCGCCGGCTGCGTCGGCAAGGCGGACAACAAGAACCCGCCCGGTCAGTCGAAGCACGACCACAACAAGGGCTACGAGTGCGACCGCAACAAGGGCATCGGCAAGACCAACCCCGCCCACACGGGCTGCAAGCCGAAGCCGCCCGAGGAGAAGCCTGAAGAGGAGAAGCCGGTGCCCCCGGTGAAGCCTCCGGGCGAGCGCCCGGTCACGCCGCCGGCTGTGGCTCCGACCGAGGCCCCGCGTGCGCCGGCCTTCGTCGCCAAGCCCGAGGCGCCCGCGAAGGGCGTCCTCCCGGTGACGGGCATGGGTTCGCTCGAGACGACGATGGGCCTGGCCGGGGCGGGGATGCTGCTCAGCGGCATCGTGCTCCTCCGCCGCCGCGTCACGAGCTGACCGCCTTACGAAGTCGGGCGGCAGTCCTCACCTGAGGACTGCCGCCCGATCGTTGCTCGGGACCTAGGGCGTCAGCGGGGGGCCATGCGCAGCGCGCCGTCCATCCGGATGACCTCGCCGTTGAGGTAGTCGAGCTCGATGATCGCGAGCGCGAGCTTCGCGTACTCCTCCGGCCGGCCGAGCCGCTGCGGGAACGGCACTCCTGCGGCCAGCCCGGCCCGGAACTCGTCGCTGACCGTCGCGAGCATCGGCGTCTCCACGATGCCGGGTGCGATCGTGCAGACGCGGATGCCGTACTGGGCGAGGTCGCGTGCGGCGGGCAGGGTGAGCCCGACGATGCCGCCCTTCGACGAGGAGTACGCAGCCTGGCCGACCTGGCCGTCGTACGCGGCGATGCTCGCGGTGTTGACGATGACGCCGCGCTGGTTGAGCTCGTCGCCCTCGGTCTTCGCGATCTCCTCGGACGCGAGCGCGAGCACGTTGAACGTGCCGACCAGGTTGACCTGGACGACCTTGGCGTAGAAGGCGAGGTCGTGGACCCCCTTCTTGCCGAGGATCCGCATCGACGGGCCGATGCCGGCGCAGTTGACGACCGTGCGCAGGGGTACGCCGGACGCTGCCGCCTGTGCGACGCCGGCGCGGACCTGCTCCTCGTCGGTGACGTCGACGGCGACGTACTCCACGCCCTCGACGGACGGGGCACCCTCGATGGAGGCGGGGAGGTCGAAGGCGAACACCTTCGCACCGTTCTTCGCCAGGACGGCGGCCGTCGCGGCGCCGAGGCCCGAGGCGCCCCCGGTGACGATCGCGGCGGTGTTGTCGATCTTCATCAGCGGTTGCTCTCCTTCTGCACGGTGACCGTGCCCTTGTTCTCGCGCTCGAGGTGGCGACCGATCACCATGCGCTGGATCTGGTTCGTGCCCTCGAAGATCTGCATGACCTTGGCCTCGCGCATGTAGCGCTCGACCGGGAAGTCGCGGGTGTAGCCGTAGCCGCCGAGCACCTGCACGGCGTCGGTGGTGACCTTCATGGCATTGTCGGTCGCCACCATCTTCGCGATGCTCGCCTCTCGGCTGAAGGGCAGCCCCTGGTCCTTGCGACGGGCCGCGGCCAGAACGGTCGCCCGGGCGGACTCCACGGCCGCGGCCATGTCCGCGAGCAAGAAGGCGAGCCCCTGGTGGTGGATGATCGGCCTGCCGAAGGTCTCGCGCTCCTTGGCGTAGGCGATCGCCGTGTCGAGCGCTCCCTGGGCGAGGCCGGTTGCGACCGCGGCGATCCCGAGCCGGCCGGAGTCAAGGCCCTCGAGCGCGATGCGCAGGCCCTCGCCCTCCTCGCCGAGCCGACGCTCCACGGGGATCCGGACGTCTTCGAACAGCATCGTCGCGGTGGCCGAGCCGGTGAGGCCCATCTTGCGCTCCGGGGCGTCGGCGACCAGGCCAGGGGTGTCCGCAGGGACGAGGAAGCACGAGATGCCGTTGCGGTCGTCGCTGGTCCGGGCCATCACCTTGTAGAAGTCGGCGTGGCCGCCGTGGGTGGTCCAGGCCTTGGCGCCGTTGATGACGTACTCGTCGCCGCGTCGGACCGCGCGGGTGCGCATCGCTGCGGGGTCGGAGCCGGCGTGCGACTCGGACAGGCAGTACGCCCCGAGCTGCTCCCCGCCGAGCATCTCGGGGAGCCAGCGCTGCTTCTGCTCCTCGGTGCCGCGGGTGAAGAGGCCGAAGCACGACAGCGCGTGGACCGAGACGCCGACACCGACCGACGACCAGACCGCCCCGATCTCCTCGAGCACCTGGAGGTAGACCTCGTACGGCTGGCCGCCCCCGCCGTACTCCTCGGGGTAGGGGAGGCTCAGCAGGCCGGCCCGGCCGAGCGTGCGGAACACCTCACGGGGGAAGGTCTCCGTGGCCTCGGCGTCCGCGACCGGCGGCGCGAGCTCCTTCCACGCGATCTCGCGGGTGAGCGCGATGAGGTCCGCGGCCTCGTCGGTGGGCATGACGCGGGTTGCGGGCATGGCTCTTTCCTTCGATGAGGGAGGCGAGAATGATACTGGTGCTGGTCCGAGCGTACTGTTGAGAGTACGCTCGCGCCAATTGCCGACCACCGCCGGAAGGACCCGCATGACCCTGACCCGCGGCCCTCGCACTGCCCGCCAGGTCGACCTGCTCGACCGCCTGGTGGAGCTGATGGCGGCCGAGGGGTTCTCGCAGTTCACGCTCGACGACCTGGCCGAGCGGCTGCGGTGCTCCAAGACCACGCTGTACGCGCTGGCCCCGACCAAGCAGCAGCTGGTGGTCGAGGTGGTCAAGCAGTACTTCCGCTCCGCGGTCGTCACCGTCGAGGCCCGGGTGGCCGCGGTGGAGGATCCCCCTGCGCGGGTGGTGGCCTACCTCGACGCGGTGGCGGAGTACCTGCAGCCGCTCTCACGAAGCTTCATGGACGACCTGTCCGCGTTCGCCCCGGCGGCGGAGGTCTACCGGCAGAACACCGCGGCCGCAGCAGAGCGGATCCGCGGCCTCATCGCCGAGGGGGTCGACACCGGGGCGTTCCGGCCCGTGCACGCGGCGTTCGTGGCGGAGATCGTGGCGGTGGCGATGTTCGAGATCCAGCGAGGCGAGATGTTCGCGCGGTTGGAGATGAGCGACGCGGAGGCCTATGCCGAGCTGGCCTCCCTCGTCGTACACGCCCTGTCCGCCTGACCCGCGATCTCGCCCTGCTCGCCTCGTCGCGCGTCAGTTGATGCCCGCGTCCTGCAAGTAGGGCCCGGTGCCGGTGAGCCGGTAGTACGTCGCCGGTTGACGGGTCGCAAGGAACGCGCCGATCGGGGGATGGATGTAGGTCCGCGCAGGCACCCGGACGACATGTGAGCCGAGGCCGGCCTTCACCGAGCCGAGGTTGGGCACCTCGGGGGCGTGGAGGCCGAGGCAGACCTCCCGGACCTGACCGGACCGGGCCGCGGTCATCAGCATCTCGAACCACAGCCCCGTCGCGATCCCGGTCAGCATCGCGTCGGTCGCGACGTGCAGGTCCTGTGTGTACATGACGCCGTCGACGGCGTAGGCCTCGAAGTACCCGCTCAGCCGCCCGTCGACGAGCCCGGCGAGGATCATCCAACGGGGGTCTGCTGCGCGCCGAAGCCGACGCTCGCGGTACCTGGCCGGCGAGAGCGGCTTCCAGTAGCCCACACGCTTCATGGCCGAGGCGAAGACGTCGTACCCCTGCTGGGCCAGGAGCTCGGGGTCCTCGACCCGGCGGATCTCCACCTGCTCGTGGCAGCGCCGGAGGTTCCGTCGCCGTTCACGGTTGAGCCGCGCCTCGCCGTAGCTGTCGAGGTCGGAGAGGAGGTGCACCGGGACCGAGCCGTTGGCAAGGCTCGCATCCTCATGGGCCAGCGCGGCGCGGTAGCCCCAGCCCCAGGACCTGGGGAGGCTGACCTCGTTGGCGCGCAGGCGGGCGAGGGCGTGGACGGGCGTGAAGAACCCACCCTTCTGGGTCGTCCAGTACCGGTCGCGATGCTCGACGACCCGCCGTCCCTCGTCCAGGAGCAGCGAGGCGAGCTCGGGTTCGGTCATGACCGTGAGTTCACACCCGGCCTCGCGGTTCAGCTCGCAAGGCATCGGCCCCCCTTAGGCGTTCACAAGCATCTTCAGACTACGCCGCTCCTTCGGCCGGTTGTCCCCAGTCAGGGGGACGTGCTCTCCTCGTCGTTCCCTGTCAAGCGCAGCACCAGGTAGCCGACCACGGCCGCGACGACGCTGGCGAGCATGATGCCCAGCTTTGCCAGCTCGATGATGTCACCGTCGTCGAAGGCCAGGTTGGCCACGAAGATCGCGACCGTGAACCCGATGCCGGCTGTCATCGCGACGCCGAACAGGTGCGTCTGGGTCATCCCGGTGGGGTACCTGGCGAGGCCCAGACGCACGGTCAGCCACGCCGCGGCGAAGATCCCGACGGTCTTTCCGACGACGAGGCCGAGCATGATGCCGAGGACCACCGGGTCCACGAGCCACTCGCTCGCGGGCACGTCGGGGAAGGGCAGGCCGGCGTTGGCGAAGGCGAAGAGCGGGACGATCGCGAACGCGACGTAAGGGCTCAGCTGGCTCTCCACCCGATGCAACGGCGACTGGGTCTCCAGGGACAGGCGGCGGATCTCCCGGAGCGTGTGGTCGTTGAGCTCGTGCTCGTCGGCGGTGACCACCTCGTCCTCGGTGGTCTGCACGACCTCCTCGATCAGGCCGCGGGCCACGGCGGGGTACTTCTGCGCGGGCAGCAGGGCGAAGGCAGGCGTGACGAGGCCGAAGGCCACGCCGATCAAGGTGGCGTGGACGCCCGACTCGTGAAGGGCGTACCAGCCGAAGACGCCCAGCGCGATGTAGGGCCACAGGGCGCGCACCCGCATCCGCTGCAGGAAGACGGCGGCGACCACGGTCGCGACCGCACCCAGCAGCCAGCTGAACTGCAGCCCGCCGGTGTAGAAGATCGCGATGACCACGATCGCCCCGAGGTCGTCGACGATGGCGAGCGTGAGCAGGAAGAGGCGCGCGCCGAGGGGCACGCGGCTGCCGAGCGAGGTGAGCACCGCGACGGCGAACGCGATATCCGTCGCCATCGGGATCCCCCAGCCGCTGAGGTAGGGGCCGCCGGCGTTGAAGGCCGCGTAGATCCCGGCCGGCACGACCATCCCGCCGATCGCGGCGACGATCGGGAGGGCCGCCGCCCTCGGGTCGCGCAGCTCGCCGAAGATCAGCTCCCGCTTGATCTCGAGCGAGACCAGGAGGAAGAACAGCGTCATCAGGCCGTCGTTGACGATCTCGTGCATCGTGAGGTGGATGATCTCGGTGCCCCCGACGGCGAGGGCGACCTCGCTCTCCCAGAAGTGCTCGTAGGCGTCGAACAAGCCGGTGTTCGCGATGACCAGCGCGGCGATCGTGGCTATCAGGATCGCGACGGCGCTGCTGGTCTCGATCTCCATGAGCTTCTGGATCGGCCGCACGACCCGCTTGGGCACGAAGCGATCCGTCTCCCGCCAGCTGCGGGCAGCGATCTGCCGCTCGTCGTCTGACGGCGCCTGCGTCATGTCGCTCCTGAGGTCTGGAAAGGGGATTCTCAGACTATCCAGCCGTCGTCAGCGGTCTCGACGGACTCGAACGCCTAGGCCATCAAGGCCCCTGCGTGGCGCCGACGATGCGCAGAGCGAGCTCGCAGTAGTGGTCGGCGATCTGGGCCGGGCTCCACTCGCCCTCGTCGCGGTACCACCGCGCGACGTCGATGCCGAGCGACAGCAGCGCGAGCGCCGTCATGTGGGGGTCGCTCGTCGAGAAGGCCCCGGCCTCGACGCCGCGCTCCACGACGTCGCGCATCTCCTGCTCGATCCGGCGCCGGGTCGCGGCGATCTCCTCCAGGTGCTCGGGGGAGAGCGCGGCAAGCTCGTAGTTCACGATCCGGGCGCCGGTGTGCCCTTCGGCATGGTGGACGACGAAGGCGTGTACGACGGCCAGCAGCTGCTCGCGGGGATCGCGCGAGGAGGCCACCGCCTCCTCCACCAGCGCGAGCGTCCGGTCGTGACCCGCCCGGCTGATCTGGTAGAGCAGCTCCTCCTTGGAACGGTGGTGGACGTACAGGGCGGCCGGGCTCATCCCGGCTCCCGAGGCGATGTCGCGCGTCGTCGTACCGTGGAAGCCCTTGGCGGCGAACGACTCCACCGCGGCCGCGAACAACCGGGCCCGGGCGTCTTGACTGACCTGCTGCACGTGAGGAACGCTAAGCGAACGCTTACCTGCTAAGCAAGCGCTTAGCGGCCACGTCTCGGAGAAGGGCATCGCATTGAACAGGTTCGAGGGCAAGGTCGCGATCGTCACGGGCGCCAGCCGGGGCATCGGGCTCGGGATCGCCGAGCGGCTCGTCGCCGAAGGCGCGAAGGTGACGATCACCGCGCGGAAGCCGGAGGCGCTCGAGGAGGCCGCGAAGAGCCTGGGCGGTCCCGACGTCGCGCTCGCGGTCGCCGGCAAGGGCGACGACGCCGAGCACCAGGCCGATGCGATCCAGGCGACCATCGACACCTTCGGCAGCCTCGACCTGCTCGTGAACAACACCGGCATCAACCCGGTGTACGGCCCGATGGTCGAGCTCGACCTCGACGCGGCGCGCAAGATCTTCGAGGTCAACTGCCTCTCCGCCCTGTCCTGGGTCCAACAGGCGCACAGGGCCTGGATGGGCGAGCACGGCGGCTCGGTCGTCAACGTCTCCTCCGTCGGCGGCCTGAAGCCCGCGCCCGGCATCGGCTTCTACGGCGCCAGCAAGGCGATGCTCAACCACATCACCCAGGAGCTCGCCGTGGAGCTCGGGCCGAAGATCCGGGTCAACGCGGTCGCGCCCGCCGTGGTGAAGACCAGGTTCGCGACCGCGCTCTACGAGGGCAAGGAGCAGGAGGTCGCCTCGACGTACCCGATGAAGCGCCTCGGCGTGCCGGAGGACATCGGCAGCGTCGTGGCGTTCCTGCTGTCGGACGACGCGGCCTGGCTGACCGGCCAGATCGTCGTGGTGGACGGCGGACTCACGCTCACCGGCGGGGTCTGACGTGGTCGGCGACGAGGCAGGTGTCGTCGTCACCGGAGCCGGTCACGGCATCGGCCGCGCGATCGCGGAGCGGATGGCCGCCCAGGGAGCTCGGGTCGTCGTGAACGACCTCGACGCCGAGGCCGCCGAGGAGGTCGCCAGGGCGGTCGGCGGCGGGGTCGCGGTGCCCGGGGACGCGGCGACCGAGGAGGGCGTCGCACACCTCGTCTCGACCGCCCGGGAGCACCTCGGCAAGATCGACATCTTCTTCGCCAACGCCGGCATCGACGTCGGCCGGGGCCTCGACGCACCGGCCGAGGACTGGGCCCGCGCGATCGAGGTCAACGTCATGGGCCACGTCCGTGCCGCACAGCAGCTCGTGCCGGCCTGGCTCGAGACCGGCGGGGGACGGTTCGTCGTCACGGCGTCCGCGGCCGGGCTCCTCACGATGCTGGGCAGCGCGCCGTACTCCGTCACCAAGCACGCAGCGGTCGCCTTCGCGGAGTGGCTCTCGGCCACCTACGGCCACCGCGGGATCGTGGTGCAGGCGATCTGTCCCCAGGGCGTCAAGACCCGGATGCTGGAGGAGGCGGGCCCGCTGCAGGAGGTGCTCTCCCGCGACACCGCGCTGGAGCCGGAGCAGGTGGCCGACACCGTGTGGCACGCCCTGCAGGACGACCGGTTCCTGATCCTCCCGCACGAGGAGGTCGCGGAGTACTACAAGCTCCGGGCCACCGACACCGACCGCTGGCTCGCGGGCATGAGGAAGCTGCAGTCGAAGCTCGACGAGGCCGGCTCGTGACCCACGATCTCCCCGGCCTCGACCTCGACCGCTTCCGGGAGTTCTTCGAGAAGGCGTGCCCGGGCGAGGTGGCCGGCCC
>DASSMS010000092.1:0-16693 GCA_035688575.1 Nocardioidaceae bacterium | reverse complement strand
GAGGGAGAACCGTGGGCATTGTCGTGCAGAAGTACGGCGGCTCCTCCGTTGCCGACGCCGCAGGTGTCAAGCGCGTGGCCCAGCGGATCGTCGAGGCCAAGCGTGCCGGCAACGACGTGGTGGTGGTCGTGTCCGCCATGGGGGACACCACAGACGAGCTGATCGACCTCGCCCAGCAGGTCTCGCCGCTCCCTGCAGGCCGTGAGCTCGACATGCTGCTCACGGCGGGGGAGCGGATCTCCATGGCGCTGCTCGCGATGGCGATCGGCAACCTCGGCCAGGAGGCGCAGTCGTTCACCGGGAGCCAGGCCGGTGTGATCACCGACAGCACCCACGGCAAGGCGAAGATCATCGACGTGACGCCGGGCCGGATCGAGAAGGCGCTCGGGGCCGGGGCGATCGCGATCGTGGCCGGGTTCCAGGGCGTCAGCCAGGACACCAAGGACATCACGACGCTGGGTCGCGGCGGCTCGGACACCACGGCGGTGGCGCTCGCGGCCGCGCTCAACGCCGACGTGTGCGAGATCTACAGCGACGTCGACGGCGTCTTCACCGCCGACCCCCGGATCGTCGCGACCGCCCGGAAGCGGGACCGGGTCTCCTACGAGGAGATGCTGGAGATGGCAGCGAGCGGCGCGAAGATCCTCCACCTGCGGTGCGTGGAGTACGCCCGCAGGTACCAGATGCCCATCCACGTGCGGTCCTCGTTCAGCAAGAAGACCGGCACCTGGATCGCCGACGACGACGTAGAGGTGGAGAACATGGAGCAGGCGATCATCGCAGGGGTGGCCCACGACCGCAGCGAGGCGAAGATCACCGTCGTCGGCGTGCCCGACAAGGTCGGCGAGGCCGCGCGGATCTTCGAGGCGCTGTCCGACGCGCAGATCAACCTCGACATGATCGTCCAGAACGTCTCCGCGGCGTCGACGAACCTCACCGACATCTCCTTCACGCTGCCGCGTGCCGACGGCCAGATCGCGATGGCTGCGCTCGCGCAGCTCAAGGACGCGGTCGGCTACGACTCGCTGCTCTACGACGACCGCATCGGCAAGGTGTCGCTGATCGGCGCCGGCATGCGGTCACACCCGGGCGTGACCGCGAAGTTCTTCGCGGCCCTCGCGAGCGCCGGGGTGAACATCGAGATGATCTCGACCTCGGAGATCCGGATCTCGGTCATCGTCGACGAGTCCCAGGTGGACGACGCCGTGACCGCGACCCACACGGCGTTCGAGCTCGACTCCGACGAGGTCGAGGCAGTTGTCTACGGCGGAACCGGACGGTGACCCAGATGCGCAAGACCAAGCCCACCCTCGCCGTCGTCGGTGCCACCGGGGCAGTCGGCACCGTGATGCTCGGCATCCTGTCCCAGCGTGAGGACGTCTGGGGCGAGATCCGCCTACTAGCCTCCCCGCGCTCCGCGGGCAAGAAGCTGCGCGTGCGCGGCGAGGAGGTCACGGTCGTCGCCCTGTCCGAGAAGGCCTTCGACGGCGTCGACGTCGCGATGTTCGACGTACCCGACGAGGTCTCCGCGCAGTGGGCGCCCGTCGCCGTGCAGAAGGGCGCCGTCGTCGTCGACAACTCCGGCGCCTTCCGCATGGACCCCGACGTGCCCCTCGTCGTACCCGAGGTCAACCCCGAGGCGGTCCGCACCCGCCCGCGCGGAATCATCTCCAACCCGAACTGCACGACGCTGACGATGATGGACGCGCTCGGCGCCCTCCACTCCAGGTGGCGCCTCACCGCCCTCGTCGTGGCGTCCTACCAGGCCGCCTCCGGCGCCGGCCAGCCCGGTGTCGACCGGCTGTACGACGAGCTCCAGGTGGTCGCGGGTGATCGCACCCTCGGCACCGTCGCGGGCGACGTCCGCCGTGCCATCGGCGACAAGCTCGGCGACGCCGGGTCGCCCTTCCCCGCGCCGCTGGCGCTCAACGTCGTGCCGTGGGCCGGCTCGGCCAGGGACGGCGGCTGGACCAGCGAGGAGCTCAAGGTCCGCAACGAGTCGCGCAAGATCCTGGGCATCCCCGACCTGAAGGTCTCCGCGACCTGTGTCCGGGTCCCGGTGGTCACCACGCACTCGCTCGCCGTGCACGCGACGTTCGAGGAAGAGGTCAGCGTCGAGGAGGCACGCAAGGTCCTGGTGCAGGCGCCGTCGGTGGTCGTGCTCGACGACGCCGCGACCGGCAACTTCCCGACCCCGGCCGACGTGGTGGGCGCGGACCCGACCTTCGTGGGCAGGATCCGTCAGGCTCTCGACTTCCCGAACACCCTCGAGCTGTTCGTGTGCGGCGACAACCTGCGCAAGGGCGCCGCCCTCAACACCGCTCAGATCGCCGAGCTGCTCGCCAAGGAGCTCACCGTCTGACCGGCGCTCAGCGCCAGTCCTGCCGCGCGGCGGTCTCGTCGTCGAAGCGGGTGGTCACCCAGTGGGCGAGCAGGTAGGACCCTGCGCTGAGCAGCGGGACCACGGCGAACATCCACGGTGAGAAGATCACGTCGAGCAGCGTGAGCATCACGACCACGGCGACGATGCCTACGGCCAGGAAGCTGGTGCTGCCCGGGTCGCTGACGCCGAACATCTTCAGGATCGCTGCGCCGAGCAGGACCATGAGCACGAGGATCGCGACCAGGATGAAGAAGCCGGGTGCGCCTCCGCACGTGCTGACCCCGCGGACCGTCTCACAGCCCGCCATCGCTCCGTAGGTCGCGGCGCCTCCCGCGGCGCCCACGAGCAGGCCGGTGAGGCCCGCGGCGATGCGGCCGGGGACGGAGGGCGTGGACGGCCCGGAGCGCTCCCTCTTCGCCCTCCGACGCGCGGCGGGGACCGGGATCTCTGCGGTCGGCTGCTCGTGTGGGTGCTCCGCGACGACCGGCGGGGACTCCGGAGCGGAGGTCTCGGTCGTGGCCTGATCCGAGCTCTCGATCGGAGCGTCCGCCGTACTTGTCTCGGGCTCCTTCCCCTGCCGCTTCTTCTTCCTGCGGCCGAGGCCGGGAAGAGACAGCGAGGGGAGCTCGAGTGAGGGCTGGTTCTTGTCGTCGCCCGGGGTCTGACCCATGTACCGAGTCTGCCAGATCACCTATGTCCCGATGAGCCCGGCTTCGGGTTCCACACCGCGCGGACGCTCCCTCGAAATAGTTCGGTTCGCAGCCCATCCACGGAAGGGGGGTGGACGAACGGCAGACGTGGCACCAGCCACACCCACGCACCATCCAAGGGGAGGGAAACCCATGATCTTGCGTCACCTCACGTCCGCCTTCACCGCGCTCGTGCTCGCCGGGTCCGCAGTCGCGGTCGCCACCGGTCCGGCCCAGGCAAGCGACGATCAGAGGCTCGGCAAGCGCAGCCTGGCAAAGGTGCTGGCGGCCGACGGCCGGGGCTTCGACAAGAACGCCGGAGACTTCGACATCCTCGACAACGCCGTCAGGGCAGTGCTCGCCGCCGACCCGGACAGCCCTGTCGCCGTGCTGGCCGACGGAAAGGTGAAGCTGACCGCCTTCGCGCCGACGGACGCTGCCTTCCGGCGTCTGACGACCGAGCTGACGGGCAAGCAGTACGACAGCGAACGCCGGGTGTTCAACAAGCTCGCGAAGGCCGCCGGCGTCGAGACGATCGAGGATGTGCTGCTGTACCACGTCGTCCCTGGCGCTCCGATCACCTACAGGCAGGCCAAGGCAGCGGACGGGGCGAAGCTGGAGACCGCCCTCGAGGAGACGGTGCAGGTGCGCGTCCGCAACGGCCGCGTGATCGTCGTGGACAAGGACACCGACGACAGGAACGCCCGAGTGATCAAGGGCCTGAAGAACATCAACAAGGGGAACAGGCAGATCGCCCACGGCGTGGACCGGGTGCTCCGACCCATCGACCTGCCGTAGCCGAAGGCAGGACGCGGCTCTGACACACGAGAGCCCCGGGACACGGTCGGTGTCCCGGGGCTCTTCGTCATGAGTCGGGCTGACAGGATTTGAACCTGCGGCCTCGTCGTCCCGAACGACGCGCGCTACCAAACTGCGCCACAGCCCGATTGCCTTGACGGCGTGGGGAGTCTACCTGAGCATTCCGGACGCCACGAAACCGGGATCGGTCAGCGTGCTGTCAGCGTGACGAGGGAAGCCTCGGGCCGACAGGCGAACCTCACCGGGGCGTACGGCGAGGTGCCGAGCCCGGCGGAGACGTGCAGCCACGAGCTCTGCGCGTCGCCGGGCCGCGAGTCGGCGGGATGCCGGTGCAGGCCCTTGGCCCGTGCACGGTCGAGGTCGCAGTTCGTCACGAGGGCGCCCTTGCCGGGCAGGCAGACCTGGCCGCCGTGGGTGTGGCCGGCGAAGATCGCGTCGTAACCGTCTCGGGCGAAGGCGTCGAGGACCCGGAGGTACGGTGCGTGGGCCACCGCCACACGCACGTCGGCCTCGGGGTCGGCGGGGCCCGCGACAGCCGGGAGGTCGTCGTACTCCAGGTGCGGGTCGTCCACGCCGACGAAGGCGAAGCGCAGGCCGCGGACGTCGAGCCCGTCGCGGCGGTTCGACAGGTCGACCCACGCGCGGCTCTCGAACCCGGCACGCAGGTCGCGCCAAGGCAGCTTCGCGGTGTGGGTGTTGCGCTGCCCGGTGTCGGGGAACACGTAGCGCAGGGGGTTGCGCAGCGCCGGCGAGAAGTAGTCGTTGGACCCCATGACGAAGACCCCGGGCACGTCGAGCAGCTCTCCCAGGGCGTCGAGGACGACCGGGACCGACTGCATGTGCGCAAGGTTGTCGCCGGTGTTCACGACGAAGTCGGGCTCGAGGGACGCCAGGGAGCGGAGCCACTGCTGCTTCTTGGTCTGGCCTGGTGTCATGTGGAGGTCGCTGAGGTGCAGGACCCTGAACGGCTCGTGACCGGACGGGAGTACCGGCATCTCGACACGCCTCAGGGTGTAGGCGCGGGCCTCGTAGCCGGCGGCGTACGTGGCTCCTGCCGCCCCGGCGAGGGCCCCGAGGGCGAGGGTCCGGACAAGCCTGCTCTGATGCGGTCGCATCCGACAAGGCTGCCACAATGATGATCATGAGTGATCTCAAGGACCGCCTCCGCGCCGACCTGACCGCTGCCATCAAGGCCAGGGACGAGGTGCGCTCCTCCACCTTGCGGATGGTTCTCACAGCCGTATCGCGCGCCGAGGTCGCCGGCAAGCAGAGCCGCGAGCTCAGCGACGAGGACGTGGTCGACGTGCTCAGCAGCGAGGCGAAGAAGCGTCGGGAGGCGGCCGAGGCCTTCGAGCAGGCCGGCCGGAGCGAGATGGCCGCGAAGGAGCGGGCCGAGTCCGAGGTCCTCGCCGACTACCTGCCAGAGCAGCTCACCGAGCAGGAGATCGCCGACCTGGTCACCTCAGCGATCGCGCAGACCGGCGCTCGCGAGGAGGGCATGCGGGCCATGGGCAAGGTGATGGGTGCGATCAGCTCACAGGTGAAGGGCCGCGCCGACGGCGCCGTGGTCGCCGCCGAGGTGCGCCGCCAGCTCGGCTAGGTGCAAGCGGGCGGCGCGGGGTCAGTCGCCGCCGCCTCCGCGGCCGCCACCGCCGCCGGGACCGCCGCCGGGACCGTCGTTGCCGCCCCCGCCGCCCCCGCCGCCGCCACCGCCGCCGGGACCGTCGTTGCCGCCGCCGTCGGGTCGGGACGGCGGCTGCGGCGCGACGTACGGCGTGCCGTCGGACACGTAGATCGTCACCGTGCTGCCTGACCCGATCTCGGAGCCCGAGGCCGGGTCGAGGTAGGCCACGGTGCCGTAGGCGTTGCCGGAGTCGACCATCGGGCCGATGACCGGAGAGAGGCCGGCCTCGCGGAGGACCTTGGCCGCCTCCTGTGGGGAGTAGCCGTAGACGGTGGGCACCGTGACGAGCTTGCCCTTGATCGTGCGCGGGTCGGGCGAGCTGAAGTCGCGGTCGGCGAGCCACTGCTCGATCACCTTCATGGCGTCACCCCACATGGGGCCGGCGTTCGTGCTACCTGCCGCGCGGCTGATGTAGGAGCCGCCGACCGTCTGCCCGTTCAGGCTCACCCACTCGCCCAGGCTGTTCGCACCGGCGATCATCGACGCGGTGGCGAGGTTCGGGGTGTAGCCGATGAACCACACCGCCATGTTCTCGTTGATGGTTCCGGTCTTGCCGGCGGAGGGCTGGGTCAGGTTGATGCCCGCGCTGTAGCCGAAGCCGCCGGGCTCCTGCACACCGCGCAGGATGTCGTTGACCGCGTCCGCCACATCGCGGGGGAGGACCTGCTTGCAGTCCGTCGGGTACTCCTTGAGCACATTGCCGTTGCTGTTGAGGATCTCGGTGACCGGTCGCGCGTCGCAGTGCATGCCCCGGGCCGCGAAGGTCGCGTAGGCCTCGGCCATCGTCAGCGGGTCGGTGTTGACCACACCGAGGGTGAACGGCGGGTAGATCTGGTCGTCCGGAACCGTGACACCCATCGCCCGGGCCAGCTTGACCGGTGGGCAGAGCCCTGTGCGGAGCTCGAGCTGGGCGAAGAAGGTGTTCACCGACTGCTGTGTCCCGGTGTAGAGGTTGAACGTCCCCGAACCGGTGGAGTTCTGGGGGGACCACACCTCGGAACCGCCGACGTACCCGTCACAGTCGCGGTAGCGGGTGATCGGGATCGACACGCTGTCTGGCGAGGCGATCTGCGTGGAGAGCGAGATGCCCTGCCTGATCGCGGCCGAGAGCACGAACACCTTGAAGGTCGACCCGGCCTGGAAGCCGTTGGCGTCGCCGTACTCCGGCGGGACAACGTAGTTCAGGAAGGTCTGTCCCTGCTTCTTCTCCCGACCCATCGGGCGGGACTGGGCTAGGGCCCGCACCTCACCGGTGCCCGGCTCGACCATCGCGAGCCCGCCGATCGCCTGGTCGGTCGGGTAGACGTGCTCCCGCACCGACGAGTCCGCGGCCCGCTGGAACCTGGGGTCGAGCGTGGTCTTGATCGTCAGGCCGCCGGAGTTGAGGAGCTGGGTGCGGGCCTCGACCGTGCGGCCGAGGTCCTTGTCCTTGAGGAGGTACTCCCGCGTGTAGTCGCAGAAGAACGAGGCGATCGAGGAGACACACCCGTTGCGCGAGGGCGTGATCTTCATCCCCAGGCCCCTCTCACGAACCTCTTGTGACTCGCTGTCGGAGATGACGTTCAGCTCGGCCATCCGGGCGAGGACCAGGTCCCGACGCTTCCTGGCGGCCTCGGCGTCGTTGGTCGGGTCGTAGGCCGTCGGGTTCTTCACGATGCCCGCGAGCATCGCCGACTCACGCAGGTTGAGGTCCGCAGCGCTCTTGGAGAAGTAGTGACGGGCCGCGGCCTCGATCCCATAGGCGCCGTCGCCGAAGTAGGCGATGTTGAGGTACCGCTCGAGGATCCAGTCCTTGCTGTACTTCTCCTCGAAGGCGATGGCGTAGCGCAGCTCGTTGAGCTTGCGCTCGTAGGTCGAGGCGGTCGCCGCGAGCTGCTCCTCCTTGGTGTCCGCCTGGGACAACAGGGTCATCTTGACCATCTGCTGGGTGATCGACGAGCCACCCTGCACGGTGCCGCCCTCTGCCTGGTTCGTGAGGAACGCACGCAGCGTGCCCTTGAGGTCGAGGGCGCCGTGGTCGTAGAACCGGTAGTCCTCGATCGCGATGATCGCCTTCTTCATGATCGGCGAGACGTCCTCGAGGTCGACGTTGACTCGGTTCTCGTCGTAGAAGATGGCGAGCGTGCTGCCGTCCTTGGCCAGCACGCGGGTGCGCTGAGCGAGCGGCTCGGCAGCCAGGTCGGCCGGGAGATGGTCCATGCCCTCGGCGACGGTGCGGGCGCTGAGCCCGGCGACACCTGCGAACGGGATGGCCAGGCCGGCCACGAGGATGCCCATGACCGCGGAGACGGCCGCCATGACCCCGAGGTGCGACAGGATGCTGGCGACCCCGAGACGGCCTCTGCTCTCTGACATGGCTCCAAGGGTACGTGACTGCGGCGTACCGGGCTCTTTGTCGCTTGTCAGCCGGATTCAGCCCCTTCGGGAGTCCCGGCCGGCCTACGCGCTGGGCTTCGTCCCGGGCTATTGCCGCATCCTCCTGGGGGCCGGTCGCCCCTGGCCGGGTAGTCATAACGGGCTATGTGAAGTTGCTCCCTCTGTGTCTGTTTCGCGAAGGCTTGAGTCTTTAACTTTTAACCCAAGGGGCTTGACTCGCCGTCCGACGGGGAAGCGGACGGGTTTAACTCTCGGAGGAGCGCACCATGACTTGGCACGAGGACTGGGCCACAAAGGCTCTGTGCAACCAGACCCGCCCGGACGAGCTGTTCGTCCGCGGCGCCGCCCAGAACCGGGCAAAGCAGCTGTGCGCTGGCTGCCCGGTGCGGACCGAGTGCCTTGCCGAGGCTCTCGACAACCAGATCGAGTGGGGCGTGTGGGGCGGCATGACCGAGCGTGAGCGCCGTGCGCTGCTGCGCAAGCGTCCCAACGTCACCTCCTGGCGCCTGCTTCTCGAGACCGCCAAGGCCGACCACGTCGCAACGGCCAGCCGCGTCACCGCGTCCGCCTGAGGCTCGGCTCGCCTTAGCCGGCGAGCAGGTCACCGACCTGTCGCAGCCCGTCGAGGTCGTGCACGTCCGTGGAGAGGGCGGGCATGACCGCTGTGGGTACGTGCGGGTGGGCCGCCGTGAACCGCTGACGCAGGTGGCTCTCACGTGCCACGATCCTCGTCCGGTCGGCGTGCAGCCTCAGCAGGCCGGCCGTCATCGCGCTCGAGTCGCCGTCCGAGGCGTCGAGCCGCTCTGCCGCCGCCACCGCCTGGTCTCCCGAGAGGCCGGTCAGCGTGACGCGGCCCGCCCGGTTCACGACGAGGCCCGCAAGCGGCATGTTCTCGCCGGCCAGCCGCTCGACGAAGTAGGCGGCCTCGCGCAGTGCGTCGGGCTCGGGAGCGGCGACCACCACGAACGCCGTACCGGGTGCCTGCAGTAGCGCGAAGGTCTTCTGCGCCCGCTGCCGGAAGCCCCCGAAGAGGGTGTCGAAGGCCGCGACGAACGTCTGCATGTCGCGAAGCACCTGGGCGCCGAGGATCTTGGTCATCGCGTTCGTGACCACGCCGAGTCCCGCGGTCATCAGCCGGGCCGGCCCGCGAGCCGGCGCGAGGAGTATCCGGATGAACCGGCCGTCGAGGAAGCTGGAGAGCCTCTCGGGGGCGTCCAGGAAGTCCAGGGCGGAGCGTGACGGCGGGGTGTCGACCACGATCAGGTCCCACTTGCCGGTCCTGAGCGCGTCCTTGTGGAGCTGTCCGAGCTTCTCCATCGCCATGTACTCCTGCGTCCCGGCGAAGGAGCTCGACAGCACCTGGTAGAAGGGGTTCGCCAGGATCTGGGCGGCCTTCTCGGGGCTGGCCTGGCTCTCCACGACCTCGTCGAAGGTCCGCTTCATGTCCAGCATCATCGCGTCGAGGCTGCCCTCACCCTGCACGCCCGGAACGGGCCGCGGCGTGTTGTCGAGGGACCCGATGCCCATCGACTGGGCGAGACGGCGCGCCGGGTCGATGGTCAGCACGACCACCTTGCGACCGCGCTCGGCCGCACGCAGGGCGAGCGCTGCGGACGTCGTGGTCTTGCCCACGCCGCCGGACCCGGTGCACACGATGATGTGGGTGTCCGGGTCGTCGAGCAGCCCGTCGATGTCGAGCCACGGGGCCTCCTCCGGCTTCCCCGCCAGAGGTCCTACGCGGGGGTTGGACCTGCCTCGGGTGCTCATGCGTCCTCCTCGCTGCTGGGGTTGGTCGCCGTACTCACGCCAGGCCCTGCTCGCACAGGTCGGCGGCGAGCTCGTAGAGCCCGCCGAGGTCGATGCCGTCGGGGAGGCGTGGCAGCTCGTACGTCGGGACGTCGAGCGCCACGATGCGCTCACGCTGCTCGTCCTCGAGCTGCCTGCGCTCGGCGTGCTCGCGTGCCTCGGTGAGCAGGCCGTCGACGATCTCGGGGGTCGACTCGATGCCGATCCGGTCGAGCTCCTTCTCGATCTGCTCGCGCGGGAGGGCGCCGCTGAGGGCACGCTCGCGGGCCTCCTCGTCGAGCGCGTTGCCCCGTACGAGGTTCACGATCACCGCCCCGACCGGCAGGTCGTTCGCGCGCAGGTCGATGATCCCGTCCGCGGTCTCCTGGACCGGCATGTCCTCGAGCACGGTCGTCAGGTGCACGGCGGTGCGCGGTGAGCGCAGGAGCGTCATGATCGAGTCCGCCTGGCTGCGGATCGGGCCGACCTTGGCGAGCCCGGCGAGCTCGCTGTTGACGTTGAGGAACTGCGCGATCCGGCCCGTGGGCGGCGCGTCGAGGACGATCGCGTCGTAGTGACGGCTGTTCTTGCCGCGCTTGTTGCGGTAGGCCGCCTCGTAGACCTTGCCGGTGAGCAGGACGTCGCGCACCCCGGGAGCGATGGTGGTCGCGAAGTCGATGACGCCGAACCGGTCGAGCGCCTTCCCGGCCCGGCCGAGCCGGTAGTACATGTCCAGGTACTCCATGAGCGCGGACTCCGGGTCGATGGCCAGCGCGTACAGGTCGCCCCCGTCGCTCGGACCGACCGCGATCTTGGTCTCCTGGTAGGGGAGCGGTGGGACGTCGAAGAGCTGGGCGATGCCCTGGCGGCCCTCCACCTCGCACAGCAGGACCGTCTTGCCGCGGGAGGCCAGCGCCAGCGCCAGGCTCGCGGCCGCAGTCGTCTTGCCGGTGCCGCCCTTGCCGGTCACGACGTGCAACAAGATGTCGTTCCAGCGCGGGTCCGGCCCGGCCTGGTTCGCCGATGTCGATGCCACGTCTTGGAGCCTACGTGGGCAGGTGACCCGTGCGGGAGGGCGTGTGGCCTGACTCATGTGGGATCGAGTGATGGCGGTGCCGTAGATGTGTGGGGATACGTCATGCTCCGACCGGGCTGCCGTGGCTAGGATCACAGGGTCGGCCGCCCCGTCGTACCTCTTGTGCGACGTGGCGGGATTTCGTTGCAGGGAGGACTTCGTGGACAAGGTCGTCGCGAGTGCCGCCGAGGCGGTTGCTGACATCGGGAGCGGCTCGTCGCTCGCCGTGGGCGGATTCGGCTTGTGTGGCATCCCGTCGGTGCTGATCGAGGCGCTGCTCGAGCAGGGCGCGGACGAGCTCGAGGCGGTGTCGAACAACTGCGGTGTGGACGAGTGGGGCCTGGGCCGCCTGTTGTTCGCGAAGCGGATCCGCCGGATGGTCGCCTCCTACGTGGGCGAGAACAAGGAGTTCGCGCGGCAGTACCTCCACGGCGAGCTCGAGGTTGAGCTCACGCCGCAGGGGACGCTCGCCGAGCGGATGCGCGCGGGCGGCTGCGGCATCCCGGCCTTCTTCACCGCCACAGGAGTCGGCACCCAGGTCGCCGAGGGCGGGCTGCCGTGGAGGTACGACGCCGAGGGCAACGTCGTGATCTCCTCGCCGGCCAAGGAGGTTCGCGAGTTCGAGACCGCCGAGGGGCCCAAGGAGTTCGTGATGGAGCGCGCGATCGTCACCGACTTCGGACTCGTGCGGGCCTGGAAGGGCGATCGGCACGGGAACCTCGTGTACCGCCAGTCCGCGCAGAACTTCAACCCGCTGGCCGCGATGTCCGGGCGGGTGACGATCGCCGAGGTCGAGCACCTCGTCGAGCCGGGAGAGATCGACCCGGCTGAGGTGCACACCCCTGGGGTCTACGTGCAGCGCGTGGTCGCACTGACCCCCGAGCAGGCAGCGGACAAGAGGATAGAGAAGCGGACGGTGCGGCCGCGGCCGGCCGATGCGCCGGCGGGCGCCGGTTCGACCGGGACGGAGGCCTGACATGGCGTGGACGCGTGAGGAGATGGCCGCCCGGGCGGCCTCGGAGCTGACCGACGGGTCCTACGTGAACCTCGGGATCGGGCTGCCGACCCTGGTGCCCAACTACGTCGCCGACGACGTGGAGCTGGTGCTTCAGTCCGAGAACGGCATCCTGGGGGTGGGCGCCTACCCGTACGAAGGGGAGGAGGACCCGGACCTCATCAACGCCGGCAAGGAGACCGTGACCCTGCGGCGCGGGTCCTCGTTCTTCGACTCCGCCACCTCGTTCGGGATGATCCGCGGCGGCAAGATCGACGCCGCGATCCTCGGCGCGATGCAGGTGTCCAAGGACGGCGACATCGCGAACTGGATGATCCCCGGGAAGATGGTCAAGGGGATGGGTGGCGCGATGGACCTCGTCCACGGGGCCAAGCGCGTGATCGTGCTGATGGAGCACGTGGCCAAGGACGGCTCCTACAAGATCGTCGACGAGTGCTCGCTGCCCTACACCGGCAAGGGCGTCGTGCAGCGGATCATCACCGACCTGTGCGTCATCGACGTCACTCCCGACGGGCTGAAACTCGTCGAGCTGGCTCCGGGCGTGACCGAGGACGAGGTCCGGGAGAAGACCGAGCCCGCCCTGGCCTGAGGCGGGTCGGCCCTGCCAATTACCAAGGGATGCAGGGAATCTGTCTCCTCCCACGGTGATATTGCCGTGGGAGGAAACAGATTGCCGTGGGGAGATCGTCACGCGGCCCGGCGCATGAGTCCGCGAATCCTGGCCGCGGTCTCGGCGCCTCTGTAGAGGTCGGCCCAGGTGAGGCGGATCATCGAGAAGTCGGTCAGCCGTCGGAGGTTGTCCTCACGGCGCTTCTCCCGAAACACGGCCTCACCGGGTTCCTCACCGGGCATGAGCAGCCGCCCGTACTTCACCTTGCCGTCGAACTCGCCGAGGAGCCGGTGCTCTCGCCAAACCATGTCGGTGATACCCGCGAGGATGCCGCGCTCGTCGTACACGTGGAACTGCAGCTCGGGGGCAGGTAGCCCGTGCGCGTAGCAGAGGTAGCGCGCGCGGGACTCCCCGACCGACTCGGCGCGCGCGTCCGCGAAGCGCACAGCGAACTGCAGGTGCAGGGCGCCCGGCCAGTGCTGCATGAGCGCGAAGTTCTCGTCGAGCTCGGCAGGGGTGAAACGATTCAGGTGGAGACCCGAGTCGAGTGTGACGACCGCGGCTTCCGACGATGTCATTGCGGCTGACTCCAATGCCGCTCGCACGGGCTTGACGAGGAGGTAGCCGTCCTTCTCGATCACGTCGGAGTCCACGCAGAACCCCTCGTGGTGGGTGACCCCCGCCTCGGTGCGGCCGGCTCCGCCGTCCAGCCGGGTCACGTGCACTGTCGACAGGTCCGCGTCCCACACGAGGAGGCCGTGGTCGAGCGCTGCGCTCACGTGGCTTAGCGCGACGGACGGGCCGAGCTTCCTGGCGACCGATCGCGCGGCGGCAAGATGCCGGGCGACCTCGTCCTGCTCGGTCCACAGGTCCGTGAAGGTGTAGACCCCCCAGCGCACGCGCGTCCAGAGGCCGATCTTGAGCGCCAGTCGGATGGCGTTGTCGTCGAGCCCGACCTGAAGTGCCTGAGTACGTGTGAAACAGCCGTTGGCCTGAGCCAGGATGCGAAGCCGATCCATCCGTCGAGTCTGCGGATCAACCCAGTGGGGCTCACCTGCTTGAGGCAGAGCTGGGGAGGGGTCGTGCGTCGCGGCGGCTGGGGACGTTTTCGGGTGTGGCGATCAAGCGCTCTTCCCACGGCAATCTGTCTCTTCCCACGGCAAGATCACCATGGGGAGAGACAGATCCGCGGCATCCCTTGGTAATTGGTCAGACGTCGGGGTGCTTGGTGGCGAGGCGGTAGGTGCCGGAGTGGAAGACCAGCGGCTCGCCGCCGGGGGCCTCGTAGGACTCGACCTCGCCGAAGAACACCACGTGGTCCCCGGCGTCGACCTCCTGCGTCTTCCGGCAGACGAAGTGCGCCACGACTCCCTCCAGCACCGGAGGCTGTACGCCGGGGGCGGCTGGTGTCTCGCGGAGGACGACGCCCTCGAACTTCTCCGCACCCGAGGTCGCGAACTGACGGGACAGGTGGTGCTGGTCCGAGGCGAGGACGTTCACGGCGAACCGGTCGGCGGCCTCGAACGCGGCGAGGGAGGGTGAGCTCCGGGCCGCCGCCCACAGCACCACGGGTGGGTTCAACGACACCGACGTGAAGGAGTTCGCCGTCATCCCCCAGCGACGCCCCGCCTCGTCCTGGGTCGTCACGACGGTGACCCCGGTCGTGTACTGCCCGAAGGCGCGTCGCAGGTCGCGCACGTCGAACCGCGCGGTCTCCTCCGCGAACTGCTCGCGCAGGAACCGCCCGGCCTCCTTCGCCTCGAACCACCAGGGGACGAAGAGCATCGGGTCGTCGAAGCCCGCGACGATCCGGGCGGCGACCCCGGGGTGCTCGACCGCTGCCGCGACGACCTTCTGCTGGTGCGGCGTCGCCGGCTGGAGCCACGAGTTCGTCCAGGCAGTCGCCCATCTGGCCCAGCCGCGCCAGAAGTTGTCGAAGGTCCGTTGCATCCAGGCCGGGTCGAACTCCCCGTCGTGCGAGGTGATCGCCTCGAGGTAGAACGACGCCGACTTGATCGCGTTGTTGGAGCCCTGGCTGGTCAGTGGGTCGTTCAGGACGACGGCGTCGGCCATGCCCAGCACGCTGGCCCCGGACGGCAGGGTGCCGACGGGCCGCCGTACGACGGGGGTGAAGGCGCCGCGGAGCACGGCGTTCGCGTCGGTCAGCCCGGCGTCGCGCACCCGCTCCGCCTCGGATGGGAAGTGCTGGGCCAGCGCGCTCCGCAGCCGCGCCAGGTGTTCCTCGTCGGAGGTCACGTCGGCCCAGCAGTCGAGCGGCCCGCCGGGAACCCCCTCGACCACGTAGATGTCGCAGGGCCCGTCGACGCTCAGCGCGGGGCAGGTGAAGCACTCCCCGACCCCCTCGACCGCGTGGTAGCGCAGCGCCGGGCCTTCGGCGGGCTCGACCCCGCGCAGGTAGGTCAGCGCGATGCTGCGCTGCGGCGACGAGTACGGCGAGCGGTCCGGGTCGTCCTCGAACATCCCGGCCAACCCCCCGCGACCGGTCGAGACCACAACGAGGTCGTGGGTCCGGGCGAGCTCCTCGAGGTCCTCCACGCCGGCGTTGCGTACCACGACCTTCCCGCCGAGGCGCTCGATCTCCTCGAGGAGGGCCGGGATCTTCAGCCGCAGGTCGACCGAGTGCGCGGGCTGGTCGAGCGGCACCGTGAACGCGGCGCGGGAGCCGTCGAGCCGGCGCACGTCGTACTCCATCCGGCGCAGCGGCGGGGACGAGGGGAGGAGCTCCGTGACACCGAGCGCCGTCTCCACCTCGAGCGCGGACTCGAAGGTCACCTGGCTCGACATGACCGGCCCGGTGCGGATCTCCTCCGCGCTGCGCCCGGACACCAGCGTCACCGGCCGGCCCTCCTGGAGGAGGCCGAGCGCGAGCATGGTGCCGGCCGGACCGGCTCCGACGATCGCGATGGCGGGACGGGTCATGTCGTCCAGCCTCTCATCCGCCGCGACGCAGCGACTCGAGCACGACGGGCCACGCGGCGGAGGTCGGGTTCATGACGTCGAAGTGGTCGGCGCCCTCGACGACGCGCAGGTCGACGAAGGGATGTGCGGCCGCAAGCCCTCGGGAGTTGGAGAGCGGGACGACGTCGTCGGCGCTGCCGTGCACGACGACCACCTCGCAGGGGGGAGAGGTCTGAAGCCTGGTGAGCGGGTCGGCCTCGTCGTACCGTCCCGGCTGCTCGTCCGGCTCACCGCCGAGCAGGGCCTGGGTCGCGGCGTCGCCGAGCCGCTCGCGGGCGGCCGCGCGCAGGTCGCCGACGGGTGCCAGGCCGACGACCCGGTCGATGCCGGCGGCCTGGTTCGCGAGCCACAGGGCGAGGTGCCCTCCGGCGGAGTGCCCGGCGACGGTCATCCCGGAGGTGGTGAGGCCCATGCCCGCGAGCAGCCCCGGGACGGCCTTCACCGCGTCCTCGACGTCTTGAGCCGTCGTCGGCCAGCCCCCCGCCCCGCCGACCCGCCGGTACTCCGGCGTCGCGACCACGTACCCCTCCGCGGCCAAGGCGGCGGCGGCCGCGCGAGTGTGCGTCCGGTCGTAGGCCTGCTTCCAGAAACCGCCGTGCAGCAGCACGACGAGCGGGGCAGGCCGGGCGCCCGGAAGCGGCAGGTGTACGTCGACCAGCCCGTCGTCGTGGGCCGCGTAGCGGACCACCGCGTCGGGAAGCGGGAGTGCGAGGCTGCTCACAGAGCCGAGGTCGTCGTCGCCGGGCATGGCCCAAACCTAGTGGGCTGGGCTGGTGTCCTGGGGCGTCGCCGAGCTTCTCAACGGCTTCGCCGCCCTTCCGCCGGACATTGGAGCCGACAACGCACCGGCCGGCACCCGCTTGACCCGCTCGACCACTGCTAGCGGCCTGCTCCGTGTCCGGGGTGGGCCGCTAGCATCGCGGGCATGACGAAATGGGAATACCTGACCGCGCCGGTCCTCGTGCACGCCACCAAGCAGATCCTCGACAACTTCGGTGAGGACGGCTGGGAGCTCGTGCAGATCGTCCCGGGCATGAACCCCGAGAACCTGGTCGCCTACTTCAAGCGCCCGAAGCAGTGAGCGCCGCGATGAGCACCCCCGAGGAGCGTCTCGCCGAGCTCGGTCTCACCGTGCCTGAGGTGGCCAAGCCGGTCGCCTCGTACATCCCCGCGATCCGCAGCGGCGACCACGTCTTCACCTCCGGCCAGCTGCCGATGCGCGAGGGTCGGCTGATCACCACCGGCAAGGTAGGCGGTGAGGTCACCCCTGAGGAGGCC
>DASSMS010000171.1:0-3966 GCA_035688575.1 Nocardioidaceae bacterium | reverse complement strand
CAGGAGCAGCTCGCGGGTGACCGACGCGGGCTGGTCGAGCTCGACGATCTTGATCACCTCCACGAGTTTGTTCAGCTGCTTGGTGACCTGCTCGAGCGGCGAGTCCTCGACGTTGACCACGATCGTCATGCGGGAGATCTCGGAGTGCTCCGTGGGGCCCACTGCGAGCGAGTCGATGTTGAAGCCGCGGCGGCTGAACAGGCCCGCGATGCGAGCCAGGACGCCGGGCTTGTTCTCGACCAGGACGGACAGGGTGTGCTTGCTCATCTGGTCAGCCCCTCAGAGGTCGTCTTCTTCGAACTCGGGAGCCATGTCCCGCGCGAACTTGATGTCGTCGTTGCTGGTGCCGGCGGCGACCATCGGCCACACCATCGCGTCGCGGTGCACCCGGAAGTCGATGACCACCGGCACGTCGTCGATCTCCATCGCCTTCTGGATGGTGGCGTCGACGTCGTCCGGGGAGTCGCAGGCCAGCCCGACGCAGCCGTAGGCCTCGGCGAGCTTCACGAAGTCGGGGATCCGGACCTCCTCGAGCCGCTGGAGGTCGGTGTTGGAGTAGCGCTCGTTGTAGAACAGCGTCTGCCACTGCCGGACCATGCCGAGCGAGGAGTTGTTGATCACCGCCACCTTGATCGGGATGCCCTCGATAGCGCAGGTGGCGAGCTCCTGGTTGGTCATCTGGAAGCAGCCGTCGCCGTCGATGGACCACACCGTCGCCTCGGGACGCGCGACCTTCGCCCCCATGGCAGCCGGGACCGAGAAGCCCATGGTGCCCAGACCCCCGGAGTTGATCCACGTGTTGGGGTGCTCGTAGCCGATGAAGTGCGTGGCCCACATCTGGTGCTGGCCGACCCCGGCGACGTACACGGCGTCGGGTCCGGCGATCTGCCCGAGACGCTCGATGACGTACTGCGGCGCGAGTGTGCCGTCCTCGGGTGCGTCGTAGCCGAGCGGGTACTTCTCCTTCACCCCGGCGAGGAAGTCGGTCCAGGCCTGGTAGTCGCCGGTGCGCCCGGCGTCGGCCTCGGACTTCAGGGCGACGATCAGGTCTGCGATCACCTCGCGCGCGTCGCCTACGATCGGGACGTCCACGGCGCGGTTCTTGCCGATCTCGGCCGGGTCGATGTCGGCGTGCACGACCTTGGCGTTGGGGGCGAAGGAGTCGAGGTTGCCGGTCACCCGGTCATCGAACCTCGCGCCGAGGCTGATGATCAGGTCGCTGCGCTGGAGACCCGCGACAGCAGCGACGGTCCCGTGCATGCCGGGCATGCCGAGGTGCTGCGCGTGGCTGTCGGGGAAGGCGCCGCGGGCCATCAGCGTGGTCACCACCGGCATCCCGGTCATCTCGGCGAGCACCCGCAGCTCCTTGGCCGCGCGCGCGCGGATCACGCCGCCTCCGACGTACAGCACCGGCCGGCGTGACTCGAGGATCAGCTTGGCCGCCTCACGCACCTGCTTGGCGTGGGGACGGGTGACGGGTCGGTAGCCGGGGAGGTTCAGCTCGGTGGGCCACTCGAACGTCGTGGTCGCCTGGAGGGCGTCCTTGGCGATGTCGACGAGGACCGGACCGGGCCGGCCGGTCGACGCGATGTAGAACGCCTCCGCGATCGTCCGTGGGATCTCGGCCGCGTCGGTGACCAGGAAGTTGTGCTTGGTGACCGGCATCGTGATGCCGCGGATGTCGGCCTCCTGGAAGGCGTCGGTTCCGATCGAGCCGCTCGTGACCTGGCCGGTGATCGCGACGATCGGCACGGAGTCCATGTAGGCGTCCGCGAGCGGCGTCACGAGGTTGGTCGCGCCCGGGCCGCTGGTCGCCATGCACACGCCGACCTTCCCGGTGGCTGCGGCGTACCCCTGCGCGGCGTGGCCCGCACCCTGCTCGTGGCGCACCAGGATGTGCCGGAGCTTCACGGAGTCGTAGAGCGGGTCGTAGGCGGGCAGGATCGCCCCACCGGGGATGCCGAAGACGTTCTCGGCTCCCGCACTCTCCAACGCCATGATCAGGCTCTGAGCCCCTGTCACGCTGGCGCCGGTGACCTGCTCGCTCATGTTCGCCTTCCCTCTTGTCCGTGCATCTCGCCCAACAAAAAACCCCTCGGCCCGGTGGGCAAGCGAGGGGTGACGCGTGTGCTGCTGGCTGGTGGGCCGGTCAGCTGACGCGTCGCGTGCGTACAAGAATCTCCAAACGCATGCGACAACCTTCTCCGCAAGCGAGACCCCTCGTCAATCGAGTGTGACACGCGTCTCAACATGTGGAACTGCGGTCCCACATGATGGAGTGGCCGCTCCCCTTCGGTTCCACCGCACGAAGCGACCGGCTGTACGGCGCCCGCGGCCGGCGCCGTACCTGCTCCGTCGACGACGTGGGGTCGGCGCTGCCGTCACGTCTGGGTCTGCGCGGGCGCCTCCATGAGTCCGAGCTGGGCAAGCATCTCCAGCTGGTCGTAGTAGAAGTCGTGCTTGACGATCTTCCCGTCGCGGACGGTGGCGATGTCGACAGAGCGCATCCGTATCTGCTTTCCCGTCGGCTGGATGCTGCCTCCGTCGGGTAGCTGGAAGGTCCCTGTGTGGGTGCCGATGACATCCCCTTGGTCGATCGCACAGTCTCCGGCCTCGTGTGCCGCGGTGAGCTCGTAGCGCATGTCGGGGAAAGCCTGGTCGAGCGCCTTGTTCCAGTCGAAGAGCGCGTCGACGCCGTTCAACGTGCCGGCGTCGGGGGTCGTAGCGACGACGTCGGGCGCGTACAGCGTCCTGAGTGTCTCGTAGTCCTTGGTGAAGTAGGCCTCGGTGGCCCGGTCCATCACGTCGCGTGCCTGTCCCATGGTGCACCTCCGAAAGGGAAGGGTCCGGGCGGCCCGGGACGAGGGCGGCGCCGGGGGGTTCCCCACCATGCAACGCCTCGAGCCCTCCGGGGCTCCATAGCCCAGAGGGGTCGTCCGAGATGTGAGGTCTCCGCGGTCAGCCGCAGACGGCTCCGTGCGCGGCCGACTTCACGACCTTGGCGTACTTGCCGAGCACGCCCTTGGTGTACTTCGCCTCGCGGGGTGTCCAGCCGTCCTTGCGGGCGGCGAGCTCGGCCTCGTCGATGCTCACCTCGAGCAGACGGTTGCTCACGTCGAGCCGGATGGGGTCGCCGTCGCGGACGAACGCGATGGGACCGCCGTCCACGGCCTCCGGCGCGACGTGGCCGACGCACAGGCCCGTCGTACCGCCGGAGAACCGGCCGTCGGTCAGCAGCAGTACGTCCTTGCCGAGACCTGCGCCCTTGATCGCCCCAGTGATCGCGAGCATCTCGCGCATGCCGGGTCCGCCCTTGGGCCCCTCGTAGCGGATCACCACGACGTCGCCGGCGGAGATCTGCCCGGCCTCGAGGGCGTCCATCGCGGCCCGCTCTCCGTCGAAGACCCGGGCGGTGCCTTCGAACACCTCGTCGTCGAACCCGGCGGTCTTGACGACCGCGCCCTCGGGAGCCAGCGAGCCCTTGAGGATGGTCAGCCCGCCGGTCTTGTGGATCGGCCTGGACAGCTCGCGGATGATCTCGCCGTCGACGTCCGGCGGCGCGATCTCCGCGAGGTTCTCGGCCATGGTCCTGCCCGTGACGGTGAGGCAGTCGCCGTTGAGGAGCCCGGCGTCGAGCAGCGCCTTCATGACGACCGGAATGCCGCCGACCTTGTCCACGTCGTTCATCACGAACCGGCCGAACGGCTTGAGGTCGCCGAGGTGCGGGACCCGGTCGCCGACGCGGTTGAAGTCGTCGAGGGTCAGGTCGACCTCTGCCTCGCGGGCGATCGCGAGCAGGTGCAGGACGGCGTTGGTGGAGCCGCCGAGGGCCATGGTGACGGCGATGGCGTTCTCGAACGCCTCCTTGGTCATGATCTGGCGGGCGGTGATGCCGCGTCGCAGCAGCTCGACGACGGCCTGCCCCGAGCGGTGGGCGAAGCCGTCGCGACGCCGGTCCACCGCCGG
>DASSMS010000144.1:0-29322 GCA_035688575.1 Nocardioidaceae bacterium | reverse complement strand
GACCCGGCGATGTTCACCGAGGACATGGCGCCGAAGCGGATGCCGCGCTCGGGCTTCGCCAAGGACGTCGTCGAGGTCGAGGGCTACGTCCGCGGCTTCGCGCGGCGCCGCCCTGACATCGAGGTCACGATGCTCCGTGCGGCGAACACCATCGGTCCCCGGGTCAGCTCGCCGATGTCCCAGTACTTCCGCCTGCCCGTCGTACCGACGATCCTCGGCTTCGACGCCCGGCTGCAGTTCCTCCACGAGGACGACCTGCTCCAGGCGCTCCGGCATGCGGCGACCGAGGGAGTCCACGGAACCTTCAACGTGGCCGGGGAAGGCATCTTGATGCTCTCGCAGGCACTGCGCCGCCTCGGAAAGCCGTCGATCCCCCTGCCCTCCTTCGCGGCGAGCCAGGTGGGGTCGTTCGTCCGCCAGTCCCGGGTGGCCGACTTCTCACCGGAGCAGATGGCCTACCTCACCTACGGCCGCGGTGTCGACACCACACGGATGCGCGAGGTCCTCGGGTTCGAGCCCGAGCACACCACCGCCTCCGCCTTCGAGGACCTTCGCCGGGCGATCGGTCCGGGACCCATCTCGGCAGACCGCGTCGTCGCGGTCGAGGACATCGTGACGCAGGCGTTGGGGGGCGGCCGTGGCTGACGCAGAGATCATCCCGCTGGGCACCCGGGGCCGTCCCGGGCGAGGCTCCGGCAGCGCGAAGCCCTCGGCGTCCGCGCGCAACCTCGCCGCCGGCAAGAAGTCCGCACGCAAGCCCGACCGTCCGGCCGAGGCGAAGCCCGACACCTCCTCCGAGAGCCCTGCCGTTCCCCAGGATGCACAGGAGGAGCGCAGGACGCCTACGCCGCCAAGGCAGGAGCCTCGTACGACGGAGGGCCTCCCGCCGCGGGCCCCGGAGCCGGGTCCTCGCGAGACGTCGAGCACCACCGCGCACGACCGGGCGCCGGGTGCCGGCATCCCCGTGACCGACTGGATGCAGGCGTTCACGTTCGCGTCGAAGGAGGTCTTCGGCGACAACTGGGAGCCGAAGCTCGCGGAGTTCCTGGCCTTCCTGCGCCGTCGGGTCACCGGCGACTACACGGTGGACGAGTACGGCTTCGACCGTGAGATCACCGAGCGGTTCTTCTACTCCGCGATCCGACCCATCGCGGACAAGTGGTTCCGGGTCGAGGTCCGAGGCGCCGACAACATCCCCGACGAGGGCGGTGCGCTGGTGGTGTCCAACCACTCCGGCACGATCCCGGTGGACGGACTCGTCACGGGCGTCAGCATCCACGACCACACGGGCCGGCACCTGCGTCCGCTCGGCGCCGACCTCGTCTTCCGGCTCCCGATCGTGGGCGAGATCGCCCGCAAGGGGGGAGCCACCCTCGCCTGCAACGAGGACGCCGAGCGGATGCTCCGCGGCGGCGAGCTCGTCGGCGTGTGGCCCGAGGGTTTCAAGGGCATCGGCAAGCCCTACTCGGACCGCTACAAGCTCCAGCGCTTCGGCCGCGGCGGCTTCGTCTCGGCTGCCCTGAGGACCGGCGTGCCGATCATCCCGTGCTCGGTGGTGGGCGCCGAGGAGATCTACCCGCTCGTGGGCAACGTCCCCGCGCTCGCGAGGCTTCTGGGAGTGCCCTACATCCCGATCACGCCGTTCTTCCCGCTGCTCGGGCCCCTCGGACTCGTGCCGCTTCCGTCGAAGTGGCTGATCGAGTTCGGCGAGCCGATCCGCACGGACTCCTACGACAGGGGCGCCGCCGACGACCCGATGCTGGTCTTCAACGTGACCGACCAGGTGCGCGAGACGATCCAGCAGACGCTGTACTCCCTGCTGATGCAGCGGCGCTCGGTCTTCTACTGAGTCGACGCCGTCTCTGGCCTGCTGGACGCGTCACACGCGGTGACGCGCACAGAGGCCCCACGCGGCAAGGGCGCGCGAACCGTCACGCCTTGGGTGCCGTCGCACGTGGATGGGCACGCCCGGCGTCACCAGGGGCGTTGGGTGAACGGACCTTCAGTCGAGGATGCCGTCGGGATCGGGCAGCAGCGTCTCCACGACGCCGCTGAGCCCGTCCTGGATGTCCTTGCTGAGCTCTTCCGCCGAACCGTCGCTCGTGCTTCCGCTGCCGGTCTTGGTGCCGTCCAGGCCGGGGAGTAGGGAAGGCCAGGTCCCCGGCTCGACCGAGGGGGAGGGCAGCGGGGCGGGCGCGGTCGGCCCGGCGGTCGGGTCGGTTGCGCCGACCGGGTTCGAGTCAGGGGCCGTTGAGGGCTCCGCGGCGTCGGGAGCAGCGTCCCTGCGCACCACGACGGGGTGGTTGTTGTCGAGGTCGCGGTGCGACGCGAGGGCGAGCGCCCGCTCGACCTCGGCGTGAGCGAGGAAGATGCCGGGGATCTCGACGAGGGGGAGGTCCGCGGCGCATCCGCTGCACAGCGACGCCGCCTCGCGGTCGATGTCGTGGAGCAGCATGGCGGCGGCGGCGAGCTCGTCCTGGGCCTCGCTCGGCACGATCGGGGCTAGCTGCTCGAGCTCAGCGATGCCCTCCGCCGCGAAGGTGCGGACGGTCACGACCGTCTGGGGGTCGCCCGACTCGTGGTAGGCCTCGAACAGGACCGCCGAGCCCTCGTCGGCCGAGGCGCCGAACGACTCCAGCGTCTGCTGCACGCGCGGCTCCACCTGCACGTTCTCGGTGTCGCCGACGAGGCTCCTGACCTCGGCCAGCCGGCTCGAGGCCTGGCGCAGAAGGTCCTTGCCCTTGCCCGCGGGGCTCATGCTCAGCTCTGCCTCGGCCCGCTCGATGCCCCGCTTGATCGGGTAGAGCGCCTCACCGGGAAGCGCGCTCTGTGCGGCGGCGGCCATGGTCGTCGTGCCGCCGATGAGGACGAACGCGGAGGCGGCGGCGACCAGCCGACGCTCCCGCCGTCCGCGCTGCCGGACCGGCAGCACCAGGCTGGGGCTCTGGGGGGCGAGCGCCGACTCCGCCTCGAGCATCAGGCGGCTGCGCAGGTCGCGAGCGAACGCCGCGCGTGGCGCGACGGGCTCCTGCTCACGCAGGGAGGCCACGACCTCGAGCAGCGTGGTGAGCTCCTGCTCACGCCGAGCGCTGCTCGTCGCCGCGCCGTCGACGGCGGCGGCGAACTCCTCGGCGCGTCGTCGCGCCTGGAACACGGAGGTCATCGAGCTGGTCCTGTCCTGGGGTCGTGTCGGTGGCCGCGTCGGCCCGTCACGACCTCTAACGACACATCGAGCGTCAAGGTTACGGGGCGTGAGGACGCCCACCCTTGACACGTTCGGCAAAGCCGGACATCGGCCCGCCCTGTCATCGCAGACCCTCCGGGAGGAGCTTGGCCAGGTTGCGGACCCCGCGCAGCTGGAGCTGCTTGACCGCACCGTCACTGCGCCCGAGCACCTTGGCGGTCTCGGCGATGGAGAGGCCCTGGAGGAAGCGCATGATCAGGCACTCCTGCTGCTCCGTCGGGAGCTCTCCGAGGGCTTCGAGCAGCGCCTCGTTGGTGAGGGAGGCGAGAACGGCGTTCTCGGGGCCTTCGGTGGCGGAGTCGTGCGCGCCCATGTCCTCGGTGGCGAACTCCAGCCGCGTGCGCCCGGCCTTGTAGTGGTCGGCGGTGAGGTTGCGGGCGATGGTCATGAGCCAGGCGCCGAAGTCCTTGCCCTGCCACTTGAACGAGCTCATGCTGCGGAGAGCGCGGAAGAAGGTCTCCGAGGTGAGGTCCTCGGCCAGCGCGACCGAGCCGACCCGGTAGTAGACGAACCGGTAGACCGAGGTGTGGTAGTGGTCGTAGAGCATCCCGAACGCCTCGGAGTCGCCGTTGCGGGCGAGCTCGACGAGCGCGATCAGACGGGATCCCTCGGCCTCGTCGGCCTCCGAGGAGCAGGCCAGGTCCGAGTCCGGGCCACCCGGGTCGACGCTCGTGCCGGGCGGGTTGTAGTCGAGGGCCTCGGACATCAACCAGGCGGGAGTCCGGGAGGCCTGCGTCACGCCGGTGCATACCGTCGCGGGTACGGGGTAGAGGGCATCGGCCAGTGCCATGCGCAATGCGGTGAAACCGCGCGCGAAGTCGGCACTGCGCGTGAACATCCCGAATGATCTCCCTCGTGCGGCTTTCAGCCGTGCTCCCCGTACGCCCCAGGTTAGAGGCGGACGTCCCGTTTGTGAACCCGCCCTGTAACTCGGAGTTGCAGTAGATGGAGTGTTCCCCGTCACATTGCATCCCAAACCCCGACAGAGGTTGCGGGAGGGGAGAATCGCAACGGACGGTCCGGGTCAGCGCACCTTCCGTCGGATGGCCACACCCGCTGCGATGCTGCCGCTGACCGCACCGGTCACCCCCGCGGCGACCAGGCCGACGCGTGCGGCCTTCCGCCCGGTGCGGTAGTCCCGGATCCGCCACCCGTTCGCGCGGGCGTGGTCGCGCAGCTTCGAGTCGGGGTTGATGACGCACGGGTCCCCCACCAGCGACAGCATCGGCAGGTCGTTGAACGAGTCGGAGTACGCCGAGCACCTCGCGAGGTCTAGCTCCTCCCGGTCGGCCAACGCGCGGACCGCCTCGGCCTTCGCGGGCCCGTGGAGCATGTCGCCGACCAGGCGACCGGTGTACACGCCGTCCACGTGCTCGGAGACGGTGCCGAGTGCCCCTGTAAGGCCGAGCCGACGGGCGATGATCGTCGCGATCTCGATGGGGGCCGCCGTGACGAGCCAGACCCGCTGGCCCTGGTCGAGGTGGAGCTGGGCGAGAGCGCGCGTCCCCGGCCAGATCCGGTGCGCCATAGCCTCGTCGAAGATCTCCTCGCCGAGCGCCTCGAGCTCCTCCACGGAGTGACCCTTGATGAAGTTCAGGGCGGACGCCCGTGCCTCCGCGACGTGCTCGGGGTCCTCGACGCCGACGATGCGGAAGTATGCCTGCTTCCAGGCCGCGCCCAGGATCTCGCGCGTGGTGAAGAACTTGCGACGGTGCAGTCCCTTGGCGAGGTGGAAGATCGAGGCGCCCTGCATGACGGTGTTGTCCACGTCGAAGAACGCCGCCGACGTGGGGTCCGGTGGTGTCGCGAGGGCCGACTCCACCTCGGCGGCCGAGGCGGCAGCCTCGCCCGCGAGCACGGACCGACGGCGGAGGTCGGCCGTCCGGTTGTGACGATTTCCGTGCCTTCTGCTTGAGCTCGCCGCGTTCACAACGACTCACCCTAGTGTTCCCGGTGTCGAGAGTGCCCACCCCTGTGCCGGGGGCCGTGGCACGAGAGACCCCGTGTGGGAGACTCGGCGCCGTGAGACCAGCCTCCAACCTCGCTGACCTGCTCGCGCGGGCGGCCCAGGAGAGCCCGGACCGGGTGGCGCTCGTGGAGGCCGTCGGCGGCCGTCGGATGACCTGGGCCGAGCTGGACGCGGAGGCCGACCGGGTCGCGCAGGGCCTCTCCGGCCTCGGCCTGGTCGCCGGCTACCGGGTGATGATCGCCCTGGCCAACCGCATCGAGTTCGTCGCGGCCTACCTGGGCGCGCTCCGTGCCCGGCTCGTGGCGGTCCCCGTGAACCCGCGCTCGGCCACCGGCGAGGT
Organism: Nocardioidaceae bacterium; assembly: GCA_035688575.1. Taxonomy (GTDB): domain Bacteria; phylum Actinomycetota; class Actinomycetes; order Propionibacteriales; family Nocardioidaceae; genus Nocardioides_C. The sequence continues at coordinate 23,769 of DASSMS010000144.1, read as the reverse complement.
GGCGCGCATGATCGCGGACAGCGGAGCGCGTGTCGTCCTCGCCGACCGGGGGACTGTCACCACCGTCCGCTCCGCGGTGGCCGGCATCGAGGACGCCCTGGTGGGCGCGGACGAGGAGCTCGTCGCGCGCACGAACGTCCCCCGGGTGGTGGTCGTCACCGCCCCCACGCTTCCCGGTGAGGCTCCGTACGCCGAGCTCGTCTCCAACGACGGGCGGGTGCCACCCACGCCCAAGGACCCCGAGGCGCTCGCCGTCCTCCTCTACACCAGCGGCACGTCGGGCAGGCCGCGCGCCGCGATGCTCAGCCACCGGGCCCTGCTGGCCAACATCGAGCAGGCTGCCGCCGTCGAACCTCCACTCATCGAGGCCGACGACATCGTGCTGGGGGTCCTGCCGCTGTTCCACGTCTACGGGCTCAACGCGGTCCTCGGGCAGGTCCTGCGGCAGCAGGCCCGGCTCGTCCTCGCCGAAGGCTTCGACGTGGAGGGAACCCTCGAGCTGGTCGAACGGGAGGCGGTGACCGTCGTACCCGTCGCTCCGCCCGTGCTGGCGTACTGGCGCGACGTCGACAACTTGGACGAGCGACTCGCGAGCGTTCGGGTCGTGCTCTCCGGGTCGGCGCCGCTCGCCCCCGCCCTGGTCGCGCAGTTCGAGAAGCAGGCGGGCGTGACCGTGCACCAGGGGTACGGCCTGACCGAGGCCGCTCCGGTCGTCACCTCCACCCAGCGCAGCGCGTCACCCAAGCGGGGGTCGGTCGGGGCTGCCCTTCCCGGCGTCTCGATCCGGCTCGTCGACGAGGCCGGACAGACGCCCGAGGGCGAGGACCCGGGCGAGATCGAGGTCAAGGGCGACAACCTGTTCTCGGGTTACTGGCCCGACGGTGCGGACGGTCCGGGACCGGACGGCTGGTGGGCGACCGGCGACGTCGGTTTCCTGGACCCCGACGGCGACCTCTTCCTGGTGGACCGGCTCAAGGAGCTGGTCATCGTGTCGGGCTTCAACGTCTACCCGGTCGAGGTCGAGGAGGTCATCTCCGAGCTGGACGAGGTGCAGGAGGCCGCGGTCATCGGTGTCGACGACGAGCGGACCGGCGAGGCCGTGGTGGCCTACGTCAAGCAGTCCACGCGCTCCGGGCTGACCGCCGACGAGCTGGCCGACCGGGTCCGGGAGCACTGCGCGTCGAGGCTGGCACGGTTCAAGCAGCCGAGCATCGTGGAAGTCGTCGACGAGCTGCCGCACACGGTCACCGGAAAGGTCGCCAAGGGGATGCTTCGCGCGACCCGCCGCCGTCGCAACCTGGGGCTGCTCGAGTGACCGGGAACGCCGGTCCCGGGGCCGGACCGGGCCAGACCGAGCTGGGGGAGACCCCGCCCCGGGTGGTGTTGTACTCCAAGCCCGGCTGCCACCTCTGCGACGACGCTCGCGAGGTCATCGCGGCGGTGTGCGCCGAGCTGGGGGAGACGTTCGACGAGGTCGACATCACCACCTCGGACGAGCTGATGCGCGAGTTCGGCGAGCAGATCCCGGTGACCTTCGTCGACGGCGAGCAGCACGACTTCTGGCGGGTCGACGCCGGCAGGCTCCGGGCCGCCCTCGTCTAGACCTCGGGGTGCGGACCGACCCCCGAATCAGGTGAGACAGGTCACCTGTGCTAGTGGTCTGGCTTCTCCAGTTTGTTCCCGCGTTCACAAACTCCTAAAGTGACTCTGGCCGCCGGCGAGCGCGCCCCGAGAGACGGGTGATCCGCGCACCGGTGGATTCAGGAGAGTCGTGACCTCAGCGCGTAGCAACCGCAACGGCAGCGCCCCGGCAGAGGGTGCCGTCGGGGGTGCGTCCCGGACCGCGCCCGAGTCGGCCGCACGCACCACCGCAGCACCGACCCCGGCGGCCGCTGCGGCGTCGACGCGGACCCCCGAGCGGGGGATCCCCGAGGCCACCGTGGCCCGGCTGCCGATCTACCTGCGCGCCCTGATCACGCTCGCCGAGCGCGGCATCGCCACCTGCTCCAGCGAGGAGCTCGCCACGGCCGCGGGGGTCAACAGCGCCAAGCTGCGCAAGGACCTCTCCTACCTCGGCTCCTACGGCACTCGTGGCGTGGGGTACGACGTCGAGTACCTGCGCTACCAGATCGCCCGCGAGATCGGCGTGACCCAGGACTGGCCGGTCGTGATCGTCGGTATCGGAAACCTCGGCCACGCCCTGGCGAACTACTCCGGCTTCACCTCGCGCGGGTTCCGCATCGTCGCCCTGCTCGACAGCGACCCGGCCCGTCTCGGAGAGCTCGTCGGCGAGATGCGGATCCGGTCCACCACCGAGCTCGAGGCGGTCGTCGTCGAGCACGACGTCGCCATCGGCGTGATCGCCACTCCTGCGCCCGCCGCCCAAGAGGTGTGCGACCGCCTGGTCGCCGCCGGCGTCACGAGCATCCTGAACTTCGCCCCGACCGTGCTGTCGGTCCCCGCGGGGGTGGACGTGCGCAAGGTCGACCTGTCGATCGAGCTGCAGATCCTGGCCTACCACGAGCAGCGCAAGGCGATGAATGGTCCGGAGGGGCCGGCCCTGACGAGGGTGGTGGAGACGGCATGAGCGTCCTCGTCGTCGGGGTCTCCCACAAGACCGCCCCGGTCTCGGTGCTCGAGAAGGTCGCGCTCGACGCCGACGCCGTCACCAAGCTCGTCAGCGACGTCGCGGACAGCGAGCACGTGCTCGAGGCGACCGCACTGGCCACGTGCAACCGGATCGAGGTCTACGCCGAGGTCGACCGCTTCCACGGCAGCGTCGAGACCGTCTCGCGACTGCTGTGCGAGCACGCGGGGCAAGCTCCCGAGGACATCGTCCCGCACCTCTACGTGCACTACGACGACGGTGCGGTCTCCCATCTCTTCAACGTCGCCTCCGGCCTCGACTCGATGGTCGTAGGTGAGGGCCAGATCCTGGGCCAGACCCGCGACGCGCTGCGCCTCGGGCAGGAGAGCGGCACGATCGGCCCCGCACTGAACGTGCTCTTCCAGCAGGCGCTGCGGGTGGGCAAGCGCGCGCACGCCGAGACCGACATCGACCTGGCCGCGCCCTCGCTCGTCACCGCCGCGCTCGACCGTGCCACCGAGCATGTCGGTCGGGTCGCGGGCAGGCGCGTGGTCGTCGTCGGCGCCGGCGCGATGGCCTCGCTCGCGGTCTCCACGGTCGCCCGGCTCGGTGCCGCCGACGTGGTGGTCGCCAACCGCACCGACGCCCACGCGGCACGGCTGGCCGAGCAGTACGACGGCCGGGTGGCCGCGCTCACCGAGATCGACCGCGAGATCGCAGCGGCCGACATCCTCATCTCGTGCACGGGCGCCGCCGGGGTGGTGCTCTCGCTCGGTCAGGTCGCGGCGGCTCGCAACCACGCCACCGAGCCGCTCGCGGTCCTCGACCTCGCACTGCCCCACGACGTCGACCCCGCGGTCGCCGAGCTGCCGGGCATCGCACTCATCGGTCTCGCGCGCCTGGCCGAGGAGCTCCAGGAGGGGCAGGCCGGAACCGACGTCGCCGCCGTCCGGGACATCGTCGCCGAGGAGATCAGCGCGTTCCTCGCCGCACGTCACTCCGCGAGCGTGACCCCGACCGTGGTCGCTCTGCGCACCATGGCGACCGGCGTCGTGGAGGCCGAGGTGGAGCGGCTGCTCATGCGCCTGCCCGACCTCGACCCGCAGATCCGCGCCGAGGTCGAGCTGTCGATCCGTCGGGTCGCGGACAAGCTCCTGCACCAGCCCACCGTGCGGGTCAAGGAGCTCGCGAACGAGTCCGGGGCGATCTCGTACGCCGCGGCCCTGGCCGAGCTCTTCGCGCTCGACTCCGACGCCGTCGATGCTGTGACCCGCGCCGAGGGGGGTATGAGATGACCGAGCAGACCATCGAGCAGACCCCCGCGCAGAGGACGGACATGGGAGAGACCACGGACACGGGGCCGCTGCGCGTCGGCACGCGGGCCTCCCTCCTGGCCAGGACCCAGAGCGAGACCGTCGCCGCGGCGCTGCGTGCGGCGCTCGACCGTGACGTGGTCCTCGTCGAGGTCACCACGGAGGGGGACGTGTCCTCTGCCCCCCTGGCCTCCATGGGCGGGGCCGGGGTGTTCGTCAGCGCACTGCGTGAGGCGCTGCTGCGCCGCGACGTGGACATCGCCGTCCACTCGCTGAAGGACCTCCCGACCGACCCCTGCGAGGGTGTCGCGCTGGCCGCCGTACCCCTGCGGGAGGACCCGCGTGACGTGGTCGTCGCCCGCGACGGGCTGACCCTCGGCGAGCTGCCCACCGGGTCGAAGGTCGGCACCGGGTCTCCTCGCCGGGCGGCCCAGCTCGCCGCGCTCGGCCTCGGCCTGGAGATCGTCGACATCCGAGGCAATGTGGACACCAGGATCAAGAAGGTCAGCTCCGGTGAGCTCGACGCCGTCGTGCTCGCGCGTGCCGGACTGGCCCGCATCGGTCGTCTCGATGAGGTGACCGAGGTGCTCGACCCCTTGCAGATGCTTCCCGCACCCGGACAGGGTGCACTGGCAGTGGAGTGCCGCAGCGACGAGGAGTTCCTGGTCGACCAGGTGCGCCTCGCGCTCGACGACGAGCTCACCCGCGCAGCCGTCACGGCTGAGCGGACCGTGCTCAACGCACTCGAGGCCGGCTGCTCGGCCCCCGTGGGCGCGCTCGCCGAGGTCGCCGAGGGCGACGACGGCGACGAGCTCTGGGTGCGGGCGATCGCACTGTCGTACGACGGCGTGGTCGCCGTACGACGCTCTGCCACCGGCACACCCGACGATGCTGTCGGAGTGGGCCAGCGCCTCGCAGCAGAGATGCTCGAAGAAGGCGCCGACACGCTCATCACCGAGCAGGTGTCATGACCGCACGGCCGATCCCGAACACCAAGAAGGCGACTGTGAGCAAGACCCCGACGAAGACCGCAGCCACCCAGCGCTCGACCACGAAGGCGAAGTCCGTGCCCAAGAAGTCTGCCGCCAGCACACCCCCTGCCCCCGCGGAGGGTTCGGCGGCTCCCAAGCCCTCCGCGCCCATCGGCTACGTGTCGTTCGTGGGCAGCGGCCCAGGCGACCCCGAGCTGCTGACGGTGCGTGCAGCGGAGCTGCTGCAGACCGCGGAGGTGGTCATCACCGAGGTGCCCTCACACGTCGACCTGGTGCGGTCCTGCCTCGGCCTTCCTGAGCCCCGCGTGGTCGTCGACGAGGACGGCAACGAGACCGTGGAGCAGGACGGCGGTCCTGAGATCGTCGACGGCGGCTTCGGCCAGGACGGGCAGCCGCTGACCCACGCCGCCCGGGCGAAGGTCGTGGTGAAGCAGGCCAAGACCGGCCGTCGTGTCGTGCGGCTGATGGCCGGCGACCCGTTCGTCTACGCGTCCGGCCCCGAGGAGGCGCAGGCCTGCGTGAAAGCGGGCATCGCGTTCGAGATCGTGCCCGGCGTCTCGTCGGTCACCGCGGTCCCGGCCTACGCCGGCATCCCCCTGACCACGAAGCACAACCGTGAGGTCGCCGTGGTCACGTGCGGCGAGACCAAGGTGGACTGGTCCCAGTACGCCGACAACCGGACCCTGGTCCTGCTGTCCGCGGTGAACTCCATCGACGAGATCGCGAAGGCGCTCGTCGCCGCGGGACGCCCCGCGACCTGCCCCGTGTCGATGACGCGGGTCGGCACGACCACGGACCAGTCGACGGTCGTCTCCACGCTCGGGGACATCGCCGCCGACGCTCGCGCGGCCAAGATGACCCCGCCCGCGATCACCGTCGTCGGTGACGTCGTGGACCTGCGCAGCGCCCTGTCGTGGTTCGAGACCAAGCCGCTGTTCGGATGGCGGGTCCTCGTGCCGAGGACCAAGGAGCAGGCCGGCTCGCTGTCCGCTCGCCTGCGCGGCTACGGCGCCGTCCCGGAGGAGGTCCCGACCATCTCCGTCGAGCCGCCGCGCAACCCGCAGCAGATGGACAAGGCCGTGCGCGGTCTCGTCGAGGGGCGCTACGAGTGGATCGCGTTCACCTCCGTCAACGCGGTGCGTGCCGTGCGCGAGAAGTTCGACGAGTACGGCCTCGACGCCCGGGCCTTCTCCGGTCTCAAGATCGCCGCGGTGGGCGAGAAGACGGCTGCTGCCATCGCCGCGTGGGGCCTGCGCGCTGACCTCGTGCCGAGCGGCGAGCAGTCCGCGCGCGGCCTGCTCGAGGACTGGCCGCCGTACGACGAGGTGCTCGACCCGATCAACCGGGTCTTCCTGCCCCGGGCCGACATCGCCACCGAGACCCTCGTGGCGGGCCTCGTCGAGCTCGGCTGGGAGGTCGACGACGTGACGGCCTACCGGACCGTGCGCGCGACGCCGCCGCCGGCTCCCACCCGTGAGGCCATCAAGACCGGCAAGTTCGACGCGGTCGTCTTCACCTCGTCGTCCACGGTGCGCAACCTCGTGGGCATCGCGGGCAAGCCGCACGCCTCGACCGTGATCGCCGTGATCGGCCCCGCGACGGCCAAGACCGCCGAGGAGCACGGCCTGCGGGTCGACGTGATGGCGCCCTCGCCGTCGGTGGAGGTCCTCGCCGACGCGCTCGCCGACTTCGGCGCCGCCCGGCGCGCGGCGCTCATCGAGGCGGGGCAGCCGGTGACGAAGCCGTCCGAGCGTCGCCCGTCAGCACGTCGCAAGGCCACCTGACCGTGGGGTACCCCGAGGTCCGGCCGCGGCGTCTGCGCCGTACCCCGGCCCTGCGTCGGCTGGTCGCCGAGACCTCCGTCGAGGCACGGCAGCTGGTGCTGCCGGTGTTCGTGCGTGAGGGCGCGGCCGAGCCCGTGCCGATCCGCTCGATGCCGGGCGTGGTGCAGCACAGCCGCGACTCCCTGCGGAAGGCCGTCGCCGAGGCGGCCGAGCTGGGCCTCGGCGGGGTCATGCTGTTCGGCGTCCCGGAGACCAAGGACGCGACCGGGTCGTGCGGCCTCGACCCCGAGGGGGTCCTGAACGTCGCCATCCGCGACGTGGTGGCCGAGGTCGGCGACGCGTTGCCAGTGATGGCGGACCTGTGCCTCGACGAGTTCACCGACCACGGGCACTGCGGTGTGCTGACCGAGTCCGGCGAGGTCGACAACGACGCGACGCTGGAGATCTACGCCGACATGGCGGTCGCCCAGGCCTCGGCGGGGGTGGATGTCGTCGGTCCGAGCGGGATGATGGACGGTCAGGTCGCCGTGGTCCGGGAGGCGCTCGACGCGGCAGGCCACCAGGACGTCGCGATCCTTGCCTACTCCGCCAAGTACGCCTCCGCCTTCTACGGCCCCTTCCGCGAGGCCGTGGACTCCTCGCTACAGGGCGACCGCCGGACCTACCAGCAGGACCCAGCCAACGGCCTCGAAGGTGTGCGCGAGGCGCTCCTCGACGTCGCCGAGGGCGCGGACATGGTCATGGTCAAGCCGGCCATGGGTTACCTCGACGTGCTGCGGGCGGTCGCCGAGGCGGTCGACGTCCCGGTCGCGGCGTACAACGTCTCCGGCGAGTACGCCATGGTCGAGGCCGCCGCCGCGAACGGCTGGATCAACCGGGAGGCGGCGATCCTCGAGTCGCTGACCTCCATCCGTCGTGCGGGCGCGGACATCGTGCTGACGTACTGGGCCGCCGAGGCGGCCAGGCTGCTCCGCCACTCCTGAGTCCAGCCGCACGCGTCGGCGGTGCTGCGAAGAAGGCCACGGCCAGTCCGTGCTATGCCGCCGTCGGGTCTCGAAGGTGGCGGGAGAATGCGCCGAACACGCGGCACTGCCCCCTATGCTGTAAACCCCCGCAGAGAGTGAGGAGTCATCATGACTGTCCTGACGGTATTCCTCGTCGTGCTCGGGGTGCTCTTGGCAGCGTGCGTCGTCGTTCTGTACCGACGCCGCGGCAACACCGGGTCCACGGACCCCCACGTCCACTCGGCGGCCGAACGCGACGCCGCGGCAAGGTCTGCGAGCGCGCGGGCCAGTGACCGCCAGGGAATGGGGCCAGGCTTCTAGTCGCCCGTTCGACGCACCTCCGGGTGCGACGGCCGATCCCGGCATGACGACCTGGAGGCTGGTGGCTGCCGAAGCTACAGCAGGCCGAGCCCGGTGGCGTGCCGGCGTACGGCGTCGGTGTCGGCAGCGAGCACGAACGGCACGTCCTGGTCCCAAGCTCCCGAGACCTTCTCGACGCGACCGTCACCCGGGTCGAGCCGCACCTCGCGGATGTAGACCGCGAGGATCCGTCCGGGGTAGGCGCGCACGATGTCGGCGTAGATCTCGGGGTCCTTCTCCCCGGAGTCGCCGACCAGGACGAACTTCAGCTGTGGGTGCAGGTCGAGGACCTCCCGGATGCGGCCGGTCTTCTGCTCGCGGCCGGCGGACGCGCCGAGCAGGTCGCGGAGCAGCACCGACCCTATGGGGAAACCGCGGTGCCGCAGGAACGCCACCATGAAGGCGTGCAGGTTCCAGGGGCTCGACGAGACGTAGAAGACCGGGTTCACGCCGGCCGCGAGGTCCCGGTACAGGGCGGGCGCTCCCGGGAACGGGGTCCGGGTGAGGGCGGACCCCGTGACCGTCCGGCGGATCATCTGGCCGACCCGCTGGACGCCGGTCTCGAGGATCGTGTCGTCGATGTCGGAGAGGATCCCGAATCTCGCGTCCGGTCCGGGAACCCGCACCTCGAGCTGCGTGGTGTGGGGGGCGGTGAGCCCGCGGTACTCGCCACCGAGCTCGACGGTGCCGCGGGTCCAGGGCCCCGCGAGCTCGGCGGGGTCCGGGCGGAGGTGGGTGAGGAAGTAGCCCTCGGCGTCGGTGACGGCCTCGACGCTCGCGCCTGCGACGGCCACCCGCAGCGGCACGCCTGGCAGCTCGTCGGTCACGAAGCCACGCAGCGTGCGGCGTACCGCTGCGCCGACCCCCTCGCCCTCGATCGCCTCCGAGAGAGGTGGGTCGTCGAGAACCCGGCCGCGCACCACCACTCCGTCGGCGCTGCCGTGCCCGATGTAGGGCTCGATCCGGAAGTTGGCGGGCGGTCGTGAACCGGCCCGTCGCAGCCGGGCCGCGTCCCAGGCTCGCTCGAGGTTGACGACCCAGCGACGCGGACTCATGGGACCACCGTATGTCTGTGGCTTCGGCGGGGATGGCTGTTCCCTACGTGTCGCTGCGGCGGGTCGCGGAGAGCCGAGAGGCCCCCGCGCGATGCGCGAGGGCCTCTCGAGGAGGGGCTTGGTGGGGCCGGCTCAGCCGAGGCCGCCGGTGACCCCGTCGAGGAGGCTGTCCTTCACGGCGCCGAGGCCGTCCTCGAGGACCGCGTTGGCGCAGGCCGTGAGCCCGCCGAGCTCCTGGATCTCCGCTGCCGTGAAGTTCTCCTGGCACGTGGCCTTGGCCTTGTCGAGCGCCGAGACGGTGTCCTTCACCGTGTTTTCGGCCGCATTGCCGGTGTTCTCGACGGTGTCGGTGACCTGGTCGCCGGACGGCTCCTCCTCCGGCACGTCCGGGGCATCGCCGTCGGGGCTGCCGCCGGACGGCTTCGGGTCGGACGTGGAGCCGCCGGAGCCCCCGCCCTGGGGGTCGCGAGTGCTCGAAGTGCCGCCCTGGTTGCGGGCCTTGCGCGTCGCGGCCTTGCCCGGTGTGGCGCTCGCATCCTCGCTGGGCGTGAAGACCGGCGAGGTGGCCACGCCGTTCGGCACCGAGGAGTAGTCGCCTTCGAGGTAGGCGTTCATGATCGAGATGACGAGGTCGACGTACTCCTCGCTGTGGTTGTAGCGGTAGACCGCCGCCTTCTGGCCGCCGTAGGTCGCCAGGTCCTCGTCGCCCGAGCAAAGGTAGACCGCCGTGGCGAGCGCGGCGTCGTCGATGTCCTGCGGGTCGCGCTTGCCGTCGCCGTCGCCGTCGACGCCGACGACGTTCCAGGTCTGCGGGATGAACTGCATCGGGCCGACCGCACGGTCGTAGATCTGGTCGTTGTCGTACTGGCCGGCGTCGGAGTCGCTGATCTCGGCGGTCCCGTCGGAGCCGTCGAGGGGGATGCCGTAGATGCCCGGCCGGCTCTTGCCGTCATCGCCGAGGACGCTGCCGCCGTAACGCCCGTGGTCGGACTCCACGCGACCGATCGCCGCGACGAGCTGCCAGGTCAGGTTGCAGGACGCGTCGGCGGAGTTGATGACCTGCTCGGCGCGCTGGTAGGCCGCGAGAGCCGCGGCGGGGATGCCGTTGGTGGACGCGCTGGCGATCACGCTGTCCCGTGCACCCGCCGGGACGCCGGGGGCGATCGAGCCGGGCTGCGACATGCTCGCCGGGGCGTCGAGTGCCTGGTTCGGAACGGTCGTGCCGTCAGGAAGGGTCGTGGACTCCTTCGTGTTCGCACTGGCCGAGGACGTCACCGCCAGGCTGGTGGTCCAGGCCCCGGACAGGAGCGCGAGCGGCACCAGAGCCGTCGCCTTCTGCCACGTCGACAGTCGCTTGTGAGACATGTGTCTCTCTCCCCACTCTTGTGACCCCGTCGGGTCCCCCATGACGAATACCCGAGTTGTCCCTCTTCACACTTCAACGAACGTCACGGCGTGAAGTTACGCGCCGGTAATGTCCTCTCTTCGACCGCTATCTTCCGGTATGGGTCATCGACCACACTATTAGAACACGTTCTATCGGGGCCGACAGGAGCCGCGCGGTTGACGAGTCTCACACCGCGTGCGCGGGGGCTGGGTTCGTCTGGCTTGGCTCGCTCGGGGAGAATGGCTGGGTGAGCCACCTCGACACCACCGCGTCGGCAGCACTGTTCGAGCGCGCCCGCGCTGTGACGCCGGGCGGGGTCAACTCCCCGGTCCGCGCGTTCAACGCCGTCGGCGGCACACCCCGCTTCATCGAGAGCGCCCGCGGCGCCTACCTCACCGACGCCGACGGCAACGAGTACGTCGACCTCGTCGGCAGCTGGGGGCCGATGCTGCTCGGGCATGCCCACCCGGAGGTCCTCGCCGCCGTCTCGGAGGCGGTCGCCCGCGGCACGTCGTACGGCACGCCCACCCGACCCGAGGTCGAGCTGGCCGAGGAGATCGTGGGTCGCACTCCCGTCGAGAAGCTCCGCTTCGTCTCCTCCGGGACCGAGGCGACGATGTCGGCCATCCGCCTGGCGCGCGGCTTCACCGGACGCGAGCTCGTCGTCAAGTTCGCCGGTTGCTACCACGGGCACGTGGACTCCCTGCTCGCATCCGCGGGCTCGGGCCTCGCCACCTTCGCCGTGCCTGGTACGCCGGGGGTGCCGACCGCGTCGACCGCGGCAACCCTCGTGCTTCCCTACAACGACCGGGCGGCGGTGGAGGCGGCCTTCGCCGAGCATGGCGACCGGATCGCCTGCCTCATCACCGAGGCCGCCCCCGGCAACATGGGCGTGGTGCCGCCGGCGCCAGGGTTCAACGCGTTCCTCGCCGACATCTGCCGTCGCCACGGCGCGCTGTTCGTCAGCGACGAGGTGATGACCGGCTTCCGCGTCACCCGCGCGGGGCAGTGGGGTCTCGACGGTGCCGTCGAGGGCTGGGTCCCCGACCTGATGACCTTCGGGAAGGTCATGGGCGGCGGCTTCCCCGCGGCGGCCTTCGGCGGCCGAGCCGACGTGATGGGCAGGCTCTCACCCGAGGGGCCGGTGTACCAGGCCGGCACCCTGTCCGGGAACCCGGTCGCCACCACTGCCGGGCTCACGACGCTCCGGCTGGCCGACGACGAGGTCTACAAGCACATCGACGAGGCGTCCCGCGCGCTCCAGAGGGCTGTCGCCGAGGCGTTCGACGCGGCGGGGCTGCCCTACCTGATCCAGAGCACCGGCAACATGTTCAGCGTGTTCTTCGTGGAGGAGGGCGTCAGCGAGGTCACGGACTTCGAGGCTGCCTCGGCCCAGCGCACCGACCGCTTCAAGGCGTTCTTCCACGTGATGCTCGACCAGGGCGTCTATCTCCCGCCCAGCGCCTTCGAGGCGTGGTTTCTCTCCTCCGCGCACGACGACGCGGCCCTGGACAGGATCGTCACCGCCCTGCCGGCCGCCGTCCGCGCCGCACTCGCCGTCCCGTCCCCCGAGGGAGCCCGATGAAGACCGTCATACACCTGCTCCGCCACGGTGAGGTGCACAACCCGACCGGCGTTCTCTACGGCCGCAGGTCGGGCTACCACCTGTCCGATCTCGGCCGTGAGATGGCGCGACGGGTCGCCGACACGATCGGAGACCGGGACATCACCAGGGTCGTCTCCTCGCCGCTCGAGCGCGCGCAGGAGACCGCCGCTCCGCTCGCCGAGGTCCGCGGCGTGGAGATCGTCACGGACGAGCGGGTCATCGAGTCCTCGAACGTCTTCGAGGGCGAGACCTTCGGGGTCGGAGACGGCGTCCTGCGCCAGCCGAAGGCCTGGAGGCACCTGTGGAACCCCTTCCGCCCGTCGTGGGGCGAGCCCTACAAGCAGGTCGCCGCGCGGATGCTGGCCGGGCTGTACGACGCCCGTGACGCCGCTCTGGGCCACGAGGCCGTGATCGTCTCCCACCAGCTTCCGATCTGGATCACCAGGCTCCACGTGGAGGGCCGGCCCTTCCTCCACGACCCGCGCCGGAGGCAGTGCACGCTGTGCAGCCTCACGTCGTTCACCTTCGACGACGAGCGGCTCACCACCGTGCGGTACTCCGAGCCGGCCGCCGACCTGATCCCGATCAAGGACCGGAAGGCACCGTTCTCCGCTGGCGGGGCCGCCGACGAGGACAAGCCACCCGCAGCCGGAGTCTGATCCTTGCCCCTCCTGTCACGCCCCGCGGTGCGCCGAACGACCACCGCCCTCGCCGCCGTGCTGCTCGCGAGCACGGGCCTGACCGCCTGCTCCGACGACGTCGGCAGCTCCGGTGACGCGGGGTTCGTGTCCGGCAAGGGGGTCATCACGCGCCTCGCCGTGGACGACCGGAAGGAGCCCGGTGAGGTCGCGGGCGAGACCCTCGAGGGCGAGCCGATCTCGCTCGAGGACTTCGAGGGCAGGACGGTCGTGGTGAACGTCTGGGGGTCGTGGTGCGCGCCGTGCCGTGCCGAGGCCCCGGAGCTCGCGGCCGCATCCGAGGAGCTCGCCGACGACGACGTGGAGTTCCTAGGCATCAACTCGCGAGACCTCGACCGGGCCGCCGCGCAGGCGTTCCAGAGACGCTTCGAGGTGCCCTACCCGAGCATCTACGACCAGCAGGGCAAGACGCTGCTCGCCTTCCGGGGCACGCTGAGCCCGAACGCCATCCCCAGCACGGTCGTGATCGACGCCGAGGGTCGGGTCGCCGCGAGCGTCATCGGCGAGGTCAGCAGGTCCACGCTCGTCGGCCTGGTCGAGGACGTCATGGCGGGGGAGGGCTGATGGCTCCCATGGAGCTCGGGGACTGGTTCGCCGGCACCGCCCTGTCCGGGTCGCTGCTGCTCGCGGTCCCGGTGGCGATCGTCGCGGGCCTGGTCTCCTTCTTCTCGCCCTGCGTCGTGCCGCTGCTTCCCGGCTACCTCTCCTACGCCACGGGCCTCTCCGGCGCAGACCTCGAGTCCGCCCGCCGGGGCCGGATGGTTTTCGGCAGCTCGCTCTTCGTTCTCGGCTTCTCGGCGGTCTTCGTCGCGATGGGGACCGCGTCCGGTGCCCTCGGTGACTGGCTGATCGTCTACTCGCGCGAGATCAGCGTCGTCCTCGGCGTCTTCACGATTCTCGTCGGCATCGCCTTCCTCGGTCTCGTGCCGTGGATGCAGCGTGACGTCCGCGTCCACAAGGTGCCTGCCGTGGGTCTCACGGCCGCCCCGCTCCTCGGCGTGCTGTTCGGCCTCGGCTGGACGCCGTGCATCGGACCGACCCTGTCCGCCGTACAGGTCCTCGCCTTCCAGGAGGGCACCGCCGGCCGGGGTGCGCTGCTCAGCCTCGCCTACAGCATCGGCCTCGGGCTGCCGTTCGTCCTCGCCGGGCTCTTCTTCCGCCGGATGCTCGGTGCAGTGGCGTGGGTGCGGCGCCACCAGGTCTGGGTCACGCGGGTCGGCGGGGTCATGCTGGTCGCCATCGGGCTGCTGCTCGTGACCGGCGTCTGGGACCTGTGGGTGGCCTACCTCCGCGGCTGGGTCGGCTCCTTCTCGGTGGTCGTATGACAAGCCCCCGCAACCGCGGACTCCGTCCGGGCCGGGACGCCGCATGAGCGTACCCACCGGCACGACCGCCCCTCCCACGCCGCCCCCGGCGCCACCCGCGCTCACCCCGAAGGAGCTGGCGCGCTGGGCGTGGCGGCAGCTGACGTCCATGCGGACCGCGCTCATCCTGCTGTTCCTGCTCGCCCTGGCCGCGGTGCCGGGCTCGATCATCCCGCAGCGCGACGTCGACGCCATCGCGGTCAGCCGCTGGCAGGACGCGCACCCGAGGCTGACGCCGGTGTACGACGCCCTCGGGCTGTTCTCGGTCTACGACTCGGTGTGGTTCAGCGCGATCTACATCCTGCTGATGGTCTCGCTGGTCGGCTGCATCCTGCCGCGCACGCGGATCTACTGGCGGGCGATGCGCGCACGTCCGCCCAAGGCGCCGCGGAACCTGTCCCGGCTGCCGGAGTCCCGGACGTTCACGCTCGCCGAGGAGCCCTCGGCCGTGCTCGACCGGGCCCGGGAGGTGCTCCGCCGCCGCAGGTACCGGGTGGACGTCTCGACGGACGAGGTCGCGGCAGAGCGCGGTTACCTCCGGGAGGCCGGGAACCTGCTCTTCCACGTCTCGCTGCTCGTGGTGCTCGTCGGGTTCGCCCTCGGCGGCCTGTACGGCTACACCGGCGGCGTGATCGTCGTGAAGGGGCAGGGGTTCTCCAACTCGCTGAGCCAGTACGACGACTTCGCCCCGGGTGCGCTCTTCGGGGCCGACGACCTCGAGCCGTTCAACTTCACCATCGACGACTTCCGCGTGGAGTTCCTCCGCAGCGGCGAGCAGGCGGGCATGCCCACCGAGTTCTCCGCCGACGTGACCTACACCGAGGCCCCGGGGGAGCCGGAGCGGACCCAGGAGCTCGCGGTGAACCATCCGTTGTCCCTCGACGGAGGCTCGGTCTTCCTCGTCGGCCACGGGTACGCGCCTCTCGTCACGGTGCGCGACGGTGAGGGCAACGTCGCCTACAAGGGGCCCGCGGTCTTCCTGCCCCAGGACTCGTCCTTCGCGTCGTTCGGCGTGATCAAGGTGCCGGACGCGCTTCCCGAGCAGCTCGGCTTCGAGGGGCTCTTCCTCCCGACGTACGGCTTCTCGATGGAGACCGGCCCCTACTCCCGCTTCCCCGACGCGCTCGACCCGGTGATGTCCCTGCTGCCGTACCGGGGCGACCTGGGCCTCGACACGGGCGAACCACAGTCGGTCTACGAGCTCGACAAGGACCAGCTCGAGGTCATGAAGAAGCCCGACGGCAAGGACTTCCGTCTCGACCTCGCCGTGGGCCAGACCAAGCAGCTCCCCGACGGCTCCGGGTCGATCACCTTCGACGGCGTCGACCGCTGGGTGAAGCTCCAGGTCAGCGACAAGCCCGGCAAGGAGCTCGCGCTCGGCGGCGTGCTCCTCGCGATCACCGGCCTGCTCGGGTCCCTGTTCATCCGACCCCGACGCGCCTGGGTGCGGGTGCGGTCGGAGGGCGGGCGTACCTTGGTGGAGCTGGCCGGCCTCGACCGCAGCTCCGGCGGTGACCTCGGGGACGAGCTCGACGAGCTCGAGGCCTTCATGCAGCAACAAGCCCCAGCCCAGAAGGAGAAGCCGTGACCCCGGCGGACTTTGCCTCGTTCAGCAACAACGCCATTGCCTTCGCCTCGGTCGTCTACGTCCTGGCGCTGGTCAGCCACATCGCCGAGTGGGCGTTCGGGCGGTCGGTCCCGGCCGAGACCTCCGCGGTCGAGCAGCCGGTGGCGGTCGGGGTCGCGGCGGACGCCGCACCGTCGTACGAGGGTGCCGCTGCCGCGGGGACCGGGACCGTGGCCGCCGAGCCGGGTGGCGATCTGGCCTCGAAGGTCGAGAACGTCGAGAAGTTCGGCCGGATCGGGGTGGCCCTCACCGTCGTGGCCGCGCTGCTGCACCTCGCGGGCCTGGTGGCCCGAGGGCTCGGTGCGGACCCGGCCCGGGTGCCGTGGGGCAACATGTACGAGTTCTCGGTGGCCGGGGCGTTCGGCGTCACTCTGATCTACCTGGTCCTGCTGCGGAAGTACTCCCTACGCTGGATGGGCATCTTCGTCACCGGCTTCTCCGTGGTCGTGCTGATGCTCGCGGTGCTCCTGCTCTACGTGCCGGCCGGACCGCTGGTCCCCGCGCTGCACTCGTACTGGCTCGTGATCCACGTCGTCGCCGCCGTCATCGCAGCGGGCGCGTTCGCCGTGGGCGCGATCGCCTCGGCGCTGTTCCTCGTGAAGGACCGCGCCGAGCGCCGTGCCGACGCCCCCACCACCGGCTACGTGGCGCGGCTGCCGAAGGCCGCGGTGCTCGACCGGGTGGCCTACCGGGTCCACGCGTTCGGCTTCCCGGTCTGGACCTTCGCCGCGCTGGTCGCCGGGCCGATCTGGGCGGAGTACGCCTGGGGCCGCTACTGGGGCTGGGACCCCAAGGAGGTCTGGGCCTTCATCACGTGGGTGGTCTACGCCGCCTACCTGCACGCACGTGCGACGGCGGGCTGGAAGGGCAAGGGCGCGGCGGTGATCGCACTCGTCGGTTTCGCGACCCTGCTGTTCAACTTCGTCGGCATCAACCTGTTCGGGTCGGGCCTGCACTCGTACTCCGGGCTCGACTAGACCGGCCGCCCTTCCCCGCCCGCGGTAGCCGCGCTGCAGAGCTGCCCGGGCCTGCTACTCGGGCTTGGGGTGGCCCTTGTCGGCCGGGCCCTCGGGCTTCGACTCGCCCTGGTCGGGCTCGCTCTTCTGCGGGCGGCGCTGCTCGGGCTTCGGGGTGGGCTTGTCCGGCTTCTTCTCCCGCGCGGCCTGGCGCTTGCGGCGCTCGAGCTCGCGTAGGAAGTCCTCGTCGTCGTCAGGCGCCACGACCCGCTTCGGCGGCGTGACCGGGCGGGACGGTGCCGACCTCCGCTTGCGCCGCTCGAGCAGCCAGAAGAAGGCATAGACGACCGCCGCGAACAGCAACACCACGAGCAGAATCTTTCCCACGTGACCAGAGTAGGCGTGGTGCCAAGACCTCGGGCATCGCACTCCTCCTCGCCCATCCCGGCGCACTAGCAGGGGAGCCCGTCGGCGCGGTCCGGACTGCGCCCGGACGGCTCGTCGGGCGTCGACCTAGGCTGGTGGGGTGAAGGAGTTCGCCATCTACACGGCAGCCCGACTCGGGCTGTTCCTCGTGTCCTACGTGGTCGTCGTCGGGGTCTACCTGCTCGTCAGCGGGGACCGCCAGATCCCGCTGTTCTGGCCGTTCCTGCTCGCGATCGTGGTCTCCGCGATCGCCTCGGTCTACCTCCTGCGCGCCCAGCGCGAGCGCTTCGCCCAAGCGGTCCAGCGACGGGCCGAGCGGGCATCGGCGCGTTTCGAGGAGATACGGGCGAAGGAGGACGAGCCCGACACCTGAGCCCCGGGGGCACTGGCTGCCCGGCATGGACGCCCCTGCCCGGGGTACCTCTCGCCGCAGCAGCACGCGGCGACAGGAGAGACCATGCAGCTTCCCCAGGCGAGGGGCCCGCTCGGCGACGGCGTGATCGAGGCGCTGTCGGGGCGCGCACCCCTGGACCTCGACGCGCTGACGCGGATCGTGCGCGACCTGCCCGACGACAGCGGCCTGCTCACCGACGACGACCTGCACCTCACCCTGTGGGTGATGTACGAGCTGCACTACCGCGGCTTCGACGGTGTGGACCCGGACCTCGAGTGGGACCCCGACCTCCTCAGGCTGCGCCGGGAGCTCGAGGGCCGCTTCGAGGCGGCGCTGCGTCGTGAGGCCGAGCCCCACGTGCGCCGCGCGATGGCTGGCCAGGGGGACCTCGCCCAGCGGCTCTTCGACCTCACCGCGAGCTTCGAGGGGCCGTCGGTCGCCAGGTTCGTGCACCGCGAGGCCACCCTGGAGCAGTTCCTCGAGTTCATGGCCCACCGCAGCGTCTACCACCTGAAGGAGTCCGACCCGCACTCCTGGGTCATCCCGCGCATCAGCGGCGGACCCAAGACCGCGCTGGTCGAGCTGCAGTACGACGAGTACGGCGGCGGACGCCCCGAGCGGCTCCACGCCACGATGTTCGGCGACAGCCTCGCGGGCTGCGGTCTGGACCGGGAGTACGGCGCGTACGTCGACGACGTCCCCGGGTACACGCTCGCGGTCAGCAACGCGATGAGCCTGCTCGGGCTGCACCGCCGGCTCCGTGGCGCGGCGATGGGTCACCTCGGTGCCTTCGAGGCGACGAGCTCGATCCCGTGCCGCAAGTACGCCGGCGGTGTCCGCCGTCTCGGGCTGCCGGAGGTGGTCGCCGCCTACTTCGACGAGCACATCGAGGCCGACGCGGTCCACGAGCAGCTCGCGTTCCGCGACATCTGTGCCCGGCTCGTCTCGTCGGGGCAGGCCGAGGAGGAGGACGTCGTGCTCGGTGCCACCGTCTGCCTGCTCATGGACGCCGTCGCGGGCGAGCACATGCTCGCGGCATGGGAGTCCGGCCACAGCGCGCTCCGCCGTGGTGCGCCGGTCGGTCCCCCGGCCGTCCAGGCGGTGGCGTCGTGAGGCTCGTGGGGAGCACGCCGGAGCCGGTGTCGTACGGCGCCCGGGACGTCGAGGCCACGCCGTGTCCGGACGGCCCGCTGCTCGTGAGGGGCGCGGACGCCGTACGCGACGAGGACGGGCAGCTGCACCCCACCACGCGCCCGGTGGTCGCCGTCTGCACCTGCGACAAGTCCCAGCGGATGCCGTGGTGCGACGGGACTCACAAGGTGCTGAGACATCGCGGGTGACGGGTCAGACGACGAGCAGGGCCAGGAAGAGGCCCGCGGCGTAGACGAGCTCGGCGGTGCCGGTTCGCTGGAGCACCGGCACGAGCCCCCTGCCCGTCGTACCCCCGAGCACGATGCTCAGCGCCGGCGCGAGGGGGAACAGGAAGGCCAGCGCCATCAGGGCGAGCCAGGTCGTCTCCAGGACCACGCCGAGCAGCGCGATCGCCGCGACCGCCACGAGGAAGGCGTAGAAGTACCGCGTCTGCTGCTCGCCGAGGACCACCGCCAGGGTGCGCTTGCCCACCTCGCGGTCGGTCGGGATGTCCCTGAGGTTGTTCGCGACCAGGATCGCGCAGGCCAGCGCTCCGATCCCGACGGCGGCGAAGAACGAGGCGAGCGGGAAGGACTCCGCCTGGACGTAGGTGGTGCCCATGACCGCGACGAGGCCGAAGAAGACGAAGACCATGACCTCCCCGAGGCCGCGGTAGCCGTAGGGCTTGCGGCCGCCGGTGTAGTACCAGGCGGCGACGATGCTCACGAGCCCGACCAGCACCAGCCACCAGGACGTCGTGATCGCCAGCAGGAGGCCGAACAGGGCGGCGACCCCGAAGCTGATCAGCGCCGCTTCCTTCACCGAGGACGCGGTCGCGGCGCCCGATCCCACGAGCCGCAGCGGACCGACCCGCTCGGCGTCGGTGCCGCGGATCCCGTCGGAGTAGTCGTTGGCGTAGTTGACCCCCACCTGAAGCGCGAGCGCGACGACGAGAGCCATCAGCGCCTTCCACCACACCGCCTCGTCGAGGTACGCCGCGACGCCGGTGCCGGCGAGGACCGGCGCGACGGCCGCGGGGAGGGTGCGGGGGCGTGCGCCCGCGAGCCACTGTTCAGGGGTTGCCACAGTCGGCAATTCTGGCAGGCATAGCGTTGACTCCCGTGACCAGCCTGCGCCCCGTCCAGGGAGCACCCCGAGAGGTGCTCTCACTGCTGCGCGACTGGCAGGCCGTCGAGGCGGAGCCACCACCGGTGATCATCGAGACCTCAGGGTCGACGGGCGCGCCGAAGCGCGTGGTGCTCTCGCGTACGGCGATGCGCGCGTCCGCCTCGGCGACCGAGGCCAGGCTCGGCGGGCCGGGGCAGTGGCTGCTCAACCTCCCCGCCACGTACGTCGCGGGGGTCCAGGTGCTCTTCCGCTCCGTCCTCGCCGGCACCACGCCGGTGCTCCTGGACGAGCACGCCGACTTCGTGTCGGCGGTCCGGGCGATGGATGGCGTGCGCCGCTACGTCTCGCTGGTCCCGACGCAGCTGACCAGGATGCTCGCCTCGCCCCGCCACGTGGAGGCGCTGTGGACGTTCGACACCGTGCTCGTGGGCGGCGCGGCTGTCGAGTCCTCCCTCCGGAAGCGGGCAGCGGACGCGGGTGTCCACGTGGTGGCGACCTATGGCATGAGCGAGACCTGCGGGGGCTGCGTCTACGACGGCGTACCGCTCGACGGGGTCGCGGTCACGGTCGGCACCGACGGCCGGGTACGGATCGCGGGCCCCGTGCTCTTCGAGGGGTACGACGGCCGGGAGGACCTCACGTCGGCGGCCGTCCGTGACGGGTGGTTCCTCACCTCCGACCTCGGCCGGCTCGACGACGACGGCCGGCTGGAGGTCCTGGGCCGCATCGACGACGTCATCGTCTCCGGCGGCGTGAAGGTCCCGGCGCCCGCGGTGGCCCGGAGGCTGCGAGAGCACCCCCGCGTGGACGCGGCGGAGGTCCTCGGCGTCGCCGACCCGGAGTGGGGGCAGCGCGTCGTCGCCGTCGTCGTCTCCCAGGCCGGCGTGGCCGTGCGCAACGTGCCGCCGCTGGACGACCTGCGCAACTGGGTCTCCCAGACGCTTCCCCGCACGTGGGCCCCGAGGCAGCTGTTCAGGGTCGACGAGATGCCCCTCCTGCCCAACGGGAAGGTGGACCGGGTCGCCCTCCAGAGAGCGGTGGACGCCGTTGTCTGAGGCCCACGTCTTCTCGATCCCGATGCGCACCCGCTTCCGCGGCATCACCGAGCGCGAGGGGATGCTGCTGCGCGGGCCTGCCGGATGGGGGGAGTTCAGCCCCTTCCTGGAGTACGACGCCCGGGTGGCGGCGCCCTGGCTGCGCTGTGCGCGGGAGGCGGCTTTCGACGGCTGGCCGGCGCCCTTGCGGTCGAGCGTTGCCGTCAACGTGACCGTCCCCGCCGTCGGGCCCGAGCAGGCCGCCGCCATCGTCCGGGTGAGCAACGGCTGCCGCACCGCGAAGGTGAAGGTGGCCGAGCCCGGCCAGTCCCGCGCGGAGGAGCAGGCCAGGCTCGAGGCGGTGCGCGACGCCCTCGGCCCGGCCGGCCGGATCCGCGTCGACGCGAACGGCGGCTGGGCGGTCGACGAGGCGGTCGCCGCCATCGGCGTCCTCGACCGCGCAGCCGGCGGCCTGGAGTACGTCGAACAGCCGTGCGCCTCGGTCGAGGAGCTCGCCGCCGTGCGCCGCCGCGTGGACGTCCCCGTGGCGGCCGACGAGTCGATCCGCCGTGCCGAGGACCCCTACCGAGTCCGCGACCTCGAGGCGGCCGACGTCGCGGTGCTCAAGGTGCAGCCGCTGGGAGGAGTGCGCGCCTGCCTGCGCATCGCCGAGGAGATCGGGCTGCCCGTCGTCGTCTCCTCGGCCCTGGAGACCTCGGTCGGCATCGCCACGGGAATCGCCCTCGCCGCTGCGCTTCCGTCGCTGCCGTTTGCGTGTGGGCTCGCGACGATCCAGCTCCTGACCGACGACGTCGCGGTGCACCCGCTCCTGCCCCGCGACGGCGAGCTGCCCGTCGTACGCCCGGAGGTGGACCCTGCGGCTCTCGAGCGCGTGCGCCCGACCACGGAGCGGGAGACGGCCTGGGCCGCGCGCCTGGAGGAGATCGAGGCGCTGCACCCCGGCATGGGGCAGGATCGGTACTCGTGACGACACCTCCGAACGCCGCGACCGCGATGGCCACGACGCTCGTCGACGAGCTGGTCCGCTGCGGAGTGCGCGAGATCGTCCTCTCTCCCGGGTCGCGCTCGGCGCCCCTGGCCTTCGCGGCCCACGCCGCTGCCGAGGCCGGGCGAGTCCGGCTGCACGTGAGGATCGACGAGCGCACCGCGGCCTTCCTCGCGCTCGGGCTGGCCAGGACGTCCCGCCGCCCCGTCCCGGTCCTGACCACCTCCGGGACCGCCGTCGCGAACCTGCACCCCGCGGTGCTGGAGGCCTCACATGCCGGTGTGCCGCTCGTGGTGGTCAGCGCGGACAGGCCGGCCGGACTCCGCGGGACCAACGCGAACCAGACGACCGACCAGGTGAAGATCTTCGGCGGCGCGGTCCGGTCCTTCGCCGACGTCCCGCCCGGGGCTCCGGGGCGGTCGGAGCACGACCAGGTCGCGTCGTGGCGCTCGCTCGTCGCCAGGATGCTCGTGACGGCACAGGGCGGTGCCTCGCACGCGGCCGGTCCGGTGCACCTCAACGTCCAGCTCGCCGAGCCGCTGACCCCCGACACCGACGGTGGCTGGTCGGCGCCGGTCGAAGGGAGGCCCTACGGCAGCCCGTGGACCGAGCGGCCCGACTCGGCCCTCGGGGAGCCCGAGCCCGTCAGCGCGGGCCGGCGCACGGTCGTGGTGGCCGGCGACGACTCGGGCCCGCCCGCCCGACTCCTCGCCGAGCGTGCCGGGTGGCCGCTGCTGGCCGAGCCGACGAGCGGGGCCCGCACCGGGGCCAACGCGATCCGCACCTACCGCCTGCTGCTCGCCGACGAGTCGCTCGCGGGCCGGATCGAGCAAGTGGTCGTCTTCGGCCACCCGACCCTCTCCCGGCCGATGACCCGACTCCTCTCGCGCCCCGACGTCGAGATCGTCGCGGTCCAGGGGCCGTCCGGCTGGACCGATCCCGGGCACCGGGTGTCCCGGGTGGTCCGTGCCGCCTACCCCGACGACCAGGACCCGCGCGCACCGCGGTGGAGCGCCGGAGAGGACGAGCCGAGGCCCTCCCATCCGACCTCGCCCTGGCTCGAGGAGTGGCGGCGGCGCGACAGCGAGGTCGCCGACCGGCTCGACAAGCTGGTCGAGGCGGACCCGGACCTCGCCCCCCACCACGTCGCGGCGGCGGTGAGCGCGGCGGTCCCTCCGGACGGGCTGCTGTTCGTCGGCGCCTCCAACCCGATCCGGGACCTCGACGTGATGGCGGTGCCCTACACGGTGGGAGAGCGACGGCTGGTCATCGCCAACCGCGGCCTCGCCGGCATCGACGGCACGATCTCCTCGGCCGTCGGTGCCGCCCTCGGGCGCCCGCAGTCGTCGCGGGCGATCGCGCTGATGGGCGACGTGACGTTCCTGCACGACACGACAGGCCTGGTCCTGGGCCCGCGCGAGGAGCGGCCCGACCGGACCATCGTCGTGGTCAACGACGACGGCGGTTCGATCTTCGCCACCCTCGAGCAGGGGGCACCGGCGTACGCCGACCGGTTCGAGACGCTCTTCGGCACCCCGCACGGCGTCGACCTCGCCGGCCTCTGCGCGGCCGCCCGGGTGCCGCACCTGCGGGTCACCAGCCTGCCCGAGCTGGAGCAGGCCCTGGCCATGCCCAACGGAGGCATCGAGGTCGTCGAGGCGCGCGTCCGCCGCGACAACCGTGCGGAGCTGGACACAAGAATCCGCGCGCTGGTCCCGTGAGGGACCAGCGCGCGGATCGGATGTCAGGCGGGGTCAGGGACCCCGGCCCGGATCAGGGCTGCGGGGTCTCCCACACGCGCACCCAGTCGACGTACATGTGCTGCGGGAGCTTCTTGTCCGACATCTCCAGCGCCTCGTAGTCGGAGGCCAGCAGGCTCAGGATGAGGTACTGCTGGGCCTTGGAGACGCGGGCCGA
>DASSMS010000002.1:0-13662 GCA_035688575.1 Nocardioidaceae bacterium | reverse complement strand
CGTCGGAGGCGCTCCAGGTCGCCGCAGGCGCCCTCGGCGGTCTCGCACTGGTCGGCGTCGGGTTCGCTGCCGTCGTCGTCGTGCGTCGTCACCACGAGCACGGCGGGATGGCTCATCCCGCCTGAGCGGACGACACAGTCTCAGAAGGTGCTCCGGCGACGGCCAGCCTCTTCAGCGCGTCGAGCACGACGGTCCGCTCCGTCGTCGGCCACATCGGCGGAAGCGAGGCCCGGAGGAACCCGCCGTAGCGGGCGGTGACCAGACGCGGGTCGAGGATCGCCACCACACCGCGGTCCTCGGTCGTGCGGATCAGGCGGCCGGCGCCCTGGGCCAGGAGGAGGGCCGCGTGCGTCGCGGCAACTGCCATGAAGCCGTTGCCCCCGGCCCGGTCCGCGGCACGCTGCCGTGCTGACATCAGCGGGTCGTCGGGACGAGGGAACGGGATCCGGTCGATCAGCACGAGCTGGCAGGTGTCGCCGGGGACGTCGAGGCCCTGCCACAGCGAGAGCGTCCCGAAGAGGCAGGCGTGCGGGTCCTCGACGAAGAGCCGCGCCAGCTCGGGCAGCTGCGCCTCCCCCTGGGCCATGACGGTCAGGTGCGGCAGTCGCTCACGCAGTGCCTCGGCCGCGGCGTCCGCCGCCCGCCGGCTCGAGAACAGTCCCAGCGTGCGACCGTCCGCCGCGTCCACGAGGTCCGCGATCTCGTCGAGCTGGGCCGACCCGAGCCCGTCGCGGCCGGGCGACGGGAGGTGTCTCGCGACGTACAGGATGCCCTGGCGGCGGTAGTCGAAGGGTGACCCGACGTCGATGCCGCGCCACGGCAGGCTGTCGTCGTCCGAGTCGGGCTTCAGCGCCTCCGGCTCCACCGCCTCCGCGGCAGCCCCAGAAGCGCCGGCACCACCGGACAGGGCGTCGTCGATGGAGTGGTCCACCCGCTCACTCGGCTTCAGGCCGATGCTCGTCGCGACGGAGTTGAAGTCGCCGCCGAGCATGAGCGTCGCCGAGGTGAACACGACCGTCTTGTCGTGGAGCAGCTTGTCACGCAGCGGTCCCCAGACCTGGAGCGGCGCGACGTAGACGCGGTTGCCGCCCCGTGAGGGGTCGCGCTCGCTGAGCCAGAGCACGTCGGAGTCGAGGTTGGCCGCCATCCGCTCGGAGGTCTTGAAGATCTCCTGCACCCACCCGCGGGCCTGGGTCCGCCCGGCGTCGGCGTCGCCCGCGTCGCCCCCGGACTCCTTGGGGAAGGCCGAGATGAGTGCCCTCGCCGAGTCCCGCACCAGCGTCAGTGCGTCGGAGAGGGCCACCGGCAGCGAGTCGATCCGGCCCGGGGAGGTGTCGTCGAGGGCGTCGCGCAGGGCGTCGGCTGCGTCGGCGAGCTCGTCCGCCTCCGCCCCGTCGATGTGCTTCTGGGCGCGCCGGGCGGCCCGCTCGATGTCGGGCACCGAGAGCTCGTCGGTGGCGGCCTGGGTCACGCGCGAGGAGAGCTCGTGTGCCTCGTCGATCACCACGACGTCGTACTCCGGGATCATGGGCACGCCCTCGATGGCGTCGATCGCGAGCAGCGAGTGGTTCGTGACGATCAGCTGTGACTGGGCGGCGCGCTCCTTGGCCCGCTCGGCGAAGCACTCCGTCGCATAGGGGCATTTGCTCGCCCCGAGGCACTCGCGGTGGTTCACCGAGACCTGCCGCCAGACCCGGTCGGTGTGCTTCGGGGCGGCGTCCCGGTCGCCCGCGCCGCCGCGCTCGGACTCCTTTTCGGCCCACGAGCGCAGCGCGAGCACCTCGGCGCCGATCGACCCCTCGGGCACGTCGACGAGCGTGCCCTGGTCGTCCGGGACGCCCTCGCGGATCCGATGCAGGCAGGCGTAGTTCGAGCGGCCCTTGAGAACGGCGTACGTCGCCTTGTCGCCGAGCTGCTCACCGGCCGCCTCGAGCAGCGTCGGGATGTCGCGCTCGACTAGCTGGTGCTGGAGAGCCAGGGTGGCCGTGGCGACCACGACCCGCCGGTCGTGGAGCAGGGCAGGCACGAGGTAGCCGAGCGACTTGCCGGTGCCGGTCCCGGCCTGGACCAACAGGTGCTCCCCGGTGGCCATGGCCCGGCCCACCGCCTCGGCCATCTGGATCTGGCCCGGCCGCTCCTGACCGCCGAGCGCCTCGACGGCACCGGCGAGGACCTGCTTCACGGTCGGGGAGGTCTCATGCACCGCAGAACCCTAACCGCTCCCGCCGACACTCGCCGACCGGCTTCCACAGTCGCTCCCCTCCGACCGGCCTCCCCACGCACAGGAGCTCCCCTCGAACCACGGAGGGGAGCTCCTGGAGGTGCGTCAGACGACGGCGCCCGAGTCGGCCGGATCGCGCCGCACCCGCGTCTTCTTCGCCTCCGCCTTCGGCAGCGGCCACTTCTTGTGGAACAGGAGCGACAGCGGCGTCGCGGTGAACACCGAGGAGTAGGTACCGATCGCGAGACCGAGCAGCAGCGCGATCGCGAAGTCGCGCAGCGAGTCTCCACCGAGCACCGCGAGCGCGGCGAGGATGAACATCGCGCCGAGGCCGGTGTTGACCGTTCGCGGCATCGTGTCGAGACACGCCTGGTTGGCGACCTTGGCCATGTCGCGTTCCCTGGTGGTCTGCCACTGCTCCCGGATCCGGTCGAACACGACGACGGAGTCGTTGACCGAGAGACCGATGATCGTCAGCGCCGCGGCGAGGAAGACACCGTCGATCGGCTTGCCGAGCCAGGCGAAGATGCCGACCACGATGACCACGTCGTGGAACATCGCGGCCACCGCGGAGGCGCCGATCGTCCACTTGAACCGGATCGCGAGGTAGAGCATCTGCACGGCCAGTGCGATGCCGAACGCGATCAGAGCCTTCTGTCTCAGCTCGTCGCCGAGGCTGGGGCCGATCAGCTCGTCACGCTCGGTGGTGGCACCGCCGGCGACCGCGCCGATCGCCTCGCGGATCTCGAACTGCTCCTGGTTGCTGATCTGGCCGGTCCGCACGGCGATCTTGTCGTTGTCGGACTCCTGGACGACCGCGCTCGGGAAGCCGGCGTCGGAAACAGCCGCGCGAGCCTCGCTGACCGTGACTGGCTGCGTGGTGGAGTACTCCATGAGCCGGCCGCCGGTGAACTCCACTCCCAGGTTCAGGCCGTTGACGAAGATCCCGGTGAGGGCCACCACCAGCGCTCCGGCAGAGATGCCGAGCCAGAGCTTGCTTCGGCCCATGATGTCGGGGTTCTTGCGGCGCAGCGCCTCACGCACCTTGCCGGTGGTGCCGAGACCGCTGGCCTTCGGGTGTGCCTGCATCCACCTGGTCCGCGCAGCCTGCTCGGTGAGCACGCGGGCGATGATCAACGCGGAGATCATCGAGGCGATGACACCGATCGACAGCGTGACACCGAAGCCTCTGACAGGACCCGAGGCGAGGAAGAACAGCAGGCCCGCCGCGAGCAGGGTGGTCACGTTGCTGTCGATGATCGCCGACCAGGCCTTGTTGAAGCCGGTCGAGAGCGCACTGACCAGGCCGGTCTTCTCCGAGGCGGTGAACTCCTCGCGGGCTCGCTCGAAGATCAGCACGTTCGCGTCGATCGCCATACCGATCGCCAGCACGAAACCTGCGAGACCGGGCAGGGTGAGCGTCGCGCCCAGTGCCACGAGTGCGGCATAGGAGATGACGGCGTACGTCGCCAGGGCGAACGTCGCGAGCAGGCCCATCAGGCGGTAGACGATCGCGATGAAGAGCCCGGTGAGGATCAGGCCGATCACGGCGGCCTGGGCGGAGGCCTCGATGGCGTCCGCACCCAGCGTGGGACCGACGACCCGCTGCTCAATGATCTCGACCGGGACCGGCAGGGCACCGCCCTCGATGAGGATCGCGAGGTTCCTGGCCTCCTCGCTGGTGAAGTCGCCGGTGATCTGGGTCGAGCCACCGGCCATGCCCGCACCGCACTGGATGTCGGAGACGACCTCGGGCGAGGAGATGATCTCGTCGTCCAGCACGATCGCGACCCGGCGCGGGGGCGACCCCATGGGGGCACACGCGGCCTCGGCGGTCAGCTGCCGCCAGGCGTTGCGCCCCTCCGCGCCGCTGAAGTCGACCGTGACGTACCAGCCCGTGCCCTGGGCCGGGTCGTTGCCCGGGTCCGAGCCGGAGACCAGGTCACCCGGGACCGCGACAGGCCCGAGGAGCAGTTTCTGCCCGGACTCGTCGGCGACGACCCGCTGGCCCTCCTTCGGCTTGGTCTTGGGACCTGCCACGTCGACCACGGGGTGGAAGCTGAGCTGCGCGGTCTGGCCGATGACCCGGGCGGCCTCGCGCGGGTCGTCGAGGTCAGGAAGCTCGACGATGATCCGGTTCTCACCCGAGCGTGCCAGGGTCGGCTCCGCGACACCGAGGGCGTCCACGCGGCCGCGCAGCACCTCGAGGGCCCGGTCC
The DNA here is from genome assembly GCA_035688575.1 of Nocardioidaceae bacterium. Taxonomy (GTDB): domain Bacteria; phylum Actinomycetota; class Actinomycetes; order Propionibacteriales; family Nocardioidaceae; genus Nocardioides_C. The sequence continues at coordinate 9,223 of DASSMS010000002.1, read as the reverse complement.
GTCGCCTCGGCGTCGGCCTCGACCGTCGGGGAGTCCTTGGTCTCCAGGACGATCTGAGTGCCTCCCCGGAGGTCGAGCCCGAGACGCGGCTCTGAGGCGAAGGAGATGGCGACGGAACCGCCGAGGATGAGCAGCGCGAGGACCAGACGCACGAGGGCAGCACGAGACATGGGCTCTATGTTTCCTTATGGGCGATGCATGCCTGATGTCGCCCCACGGCGTTTTGCGATTCGGTAAAAACTTCCGGGATTACCGGGACATCGTAGTCCGGCGGTGTTCCCAGCCGAACCTTCGGGCCCCTACCTTGTCAGGAGGGGAGGCGTCCGTTTCCAAGCCACGGGGGTTTTGGACCATGACCGAACTTCAGGCCCGACTCTTCGCCGGGCGCGCCCTTCGCGCAGCCCGGCAGCAGGAGGAGCTCGCCCGCGAGCTGCGACCCGCCTCCGACATCCCGGCCCAGCGCACCCGGGACGCCGCCTCGACGCCCACCCTCACCGTCGTACCGGACCCCGCGTAGCTCCGACGACGAGCCCCCATGCCACGGCGCCGCGCGGACACAACACGCGCGGCGCCGGGCCGTCCCCTCAGGCGAGGGGCGCCAGACGCAGGAAGCTCATCGACGGCATCGGCAGCTCGAACGCGACGTCGACCCTGCCGTCATCGTCGACGGTGACCTGACGCGAGGGCTCGAGCTGGTCGAGCCGGTCCGCTGCCTTGAGCTGCTGCCACTGCTCGTCGGTGGGCCAAGCCTGGTCCGGCTCTCGCAGCTCGCCCCAGACCTTGGCGACGTTGGAGTGCTCCTGGTCGACCCGGTCGTGAGAAAGCGTGTACACCGCCCCCGGGACCAGCCCGTCCACCGTCACCGTGACCGAGCGCGACAGGGCAGGATCGCCCGCCGCCTTGGTCTGGTCCAGCGTCATGTTCCACGCCAGTACCGACACCTCGCCGCCCGCGTCACGCGTCGCGAGGCACTCGACGAGCGACTCCGCGCCGTCACCCGACGACGAGACCGGGAGACGCGTCGACCCCAGCTTCTCCAGCAGGGCGAGGGCCCACCATCGCGGCTTGCGGAGCTCCCCGACGGTCCGCAGGCCGAACCCGCCGTGGAGCAGCTCAGGCGGGCGGCCGAGCTCCTCGAAGTGGTCGGAGACGACCCAGTAGGACAGGGCTTCGATGCGGTCCATCGCCGAGGCCATCCCGCGAAGGAGGAAGACACCGGAGAAGACCGCGTCGCTCACCTCGTTGAAGTGCGTCGGCGTCACGCCCCACTCGGTCCACCAGATCGGTGTGCCGCCCCTGCCGTACCGCTCCAGCGACGCCCGGAAGTCCAGGGGCGGGCTGCCGTAGGTGTGCGTCGAGACGAAGTCCAGCGGGGCGCCCGAACGCTCGACGTGCGCGAGCAGCTCCTCGACCCAGCCGGCGGCGGCGGACGACGGTCCGCCCACCTTCAGCCTCGGGTCGACGGCTCGTACGGCGGCCGCGCTGACGTCGTACATCTTCATGTACTCCTCGGGCGTCCCCGACCAGAACACCTCGAGGTTCGCCTCGTTCCACACCTCGAACGACCAGCGCTCGAGCACCTCGTCGAGGCCGTAGCGGTCCACGACGTGCTGGGTGAGGTCGCGGACCAGGTCGTACCAGCGGTTCCAGTCCTTGGGGGGCGAGACGATCGCGCCGTAGTCGAACACGGTCTTGTCCGGGTCGCTCGCGAGGTCGCGAGGCATGAAGGAGATCTCCACGACCGGGTAGAGACCCAGCGACCGGATGTGGTCGTAGACCCGGTCCACTCCCGAGAAGTCGTGGACCGGGTCTCCGTCCACCTCGCGGTAGACACCGAGGTCGTCGCAGAGGATCGCGTGCGCGCGCACCGTCTCGACGCCGAGCTCCTCGCGGGCGGCCTTCAGCGCCGCGGTCAGCTCCTCGCCGATGACCCGCCCGCCGGTGGTGTCTGTCGAGAGGGCGTGGGAGAGGTGCTCGCTGCCGATCATCGGCCGCCATGGGCGCGCGAGCTCACCGGCGTCGCCGGCGGCGTCGACGCTGATCTCGACCGCACCGGCCTCCTCTGTCGGCGTGGCCGCGACCCGCTGCGAGAGCGGACCCTCGACGGCGACGTCGGACAGGGTCGTCACGGCGTACCAACGCTCCTGGCCCGGCTTGGCCGTCGTGTCGGCGTAGGGCGGGTGCGGCACCGCGAGCACGTCGCGCCCCGCGTGGTCGAGCGGTTCCGCCTCGGAGTCGGGACCGTCGGCGACGTACACCTGGTAGCCGACCGCCCCGGGGACCTCGTCCCACGTGAGGGTCACCTGTCCCCCTCCGGCGACGGCTCGGACGCCCTGGGGCGGGTCGAGCCGCGGCGCCTTGCCGGTGACGGCCTCGCCGCTGCGAATGCCGATCCGCTGCTCCCAGTCGGTGCGCGCGTCGGTCACTGGTTCTCCTCCCTCGGGGCGGCCCCGAACTGCTCCATCTGCATCAACGGGCGCAGAGCGCGCTCGAGGTCTTCGTCCACGAAGTACTTCTTCATGACGTCCTTGTTGAGGCGGTTGCCGATGCTGGCCATCACCATCGCCTGGTCGAGGCTGAGGTACCGGTCGGCGACCGTCCCGCTGCGCACGGCGACCGAGTCGCTGAACCCACCGGGCCCGTACGCCGAGAGCTCGGACTCGATCCGGCCGAGGTTGTCGAGCGCCTCCTCCGGCGCGTAGGGCAGCGCCAGGAACGCGGCGTGCGGCGTGACCACGCCGTCGCCGTAGGACTCGGGCTCGGGCTGCGCCTCCCGGCACTCGCCGTAGCCGTAGTCGACCGTGGTCTTCTCGCGGTCGGAGGCATAGCCTGCGCCGTCCATGCCGAGCGGGTCGACGCCGTACTCGCGGTACTCGGCGAACGGGTCGCTCGCGGGGCTGAAGCCCCAGTAGCCGTACTCGGCCTCCTCGAGGCCGTGCTCGACCTGCGCCTGCACGAACAGCTCGTGGTTGACACCCCAGGACTCCGGCCCCCACTGGGCCTCGGGGACGAACAGGTCCGGCATCAGCGCCTCGAACATGCTGCCGCCCCAGGTCGGCACGATCTTCATCCCTCGGTAGGCGTAGGCCCCCTCGAAGACCGGGACGCCGAGGTACTCGCGCTGCTCACCGGTCGCCATCTGCTCGGTCCACGACCAGTCACAGGTCGGCGGGAAGGTGCGCCAGGGACCGAAGTAGTGCTCACGCGGGATCTGGCCCTCGGCGATGCCGATGTAGGAGGCGATCCTCGGCTCGGAGTTGAAGGCGCCGTAGTGGTGGCAGGTGAAGTACACGTCCTCGCCGCGGTCGCGGTAGTTGTCCTTGGTCGAGCAGCCCGGAGGCTCCTCGTCCCAGAACCCACCGCGGATCAGACCCACACCGGCGTCCGGGCGGGCATCCGGGTCGTAGTAGAAGCCGAAGTCCATGTCCTCGTAGATCGCGTCGGCCTTCGGCGCGAGGGCAGGGGCGGCCTCCGAGACGACCCGCAGCGCCGCGGCCAGCCAGCCGTTGTCCACGCTGGAGAGGAAGGGGTGCACCGGGTCGCCCGAGGAGGGCCAGGTGGTCAGCTTCACCTTCGTCGCCGGGTCGTACCAGTTGTAGAACATGCCGCTCGCCTCGTGCCGCTCGAGCGCGGCGACCGAGTCCAGCGTGCGGCTCATCCGCTGCTGCGCCTCCCCGGCGCTGATCAGGTCGAGCTCGCGGGCGACCACGGTGCTCCACAAGTAGCCGCCGATGTTGGTCGGGCTCGTGTAGCCGCTGCGCGACGCGGGGTCGAGGTCGCCCTCGATGTTGTCCGCGGGCAGACCCGTCCGCTCGTCGGTCATCGCCACGAAGGACCGCCAAGTGTCCGCGGCGTAGCGGGTGAGGGTCGCTCGCTCGGACCTGTCGGTTGGGGGCGCCGCGGTCGCCGGCGGGGCCTGCGGCAGGAGTCCGACCCCCAGGGCCGTCGCCGCTGCCGCCGCGAGGCCGGCCAGGCGCGTACGTCGTACTGTCATTCCTTCTCCCGAGATGGTGGGGTTACTTGATTCCGGTCATGGCGATGCCCTGCATGATGTAGCGCTGGAGCGCGAGGAAGACGGCGACCACCGGGATGACCACGACCACCGCGCCGGCCAGGAGCAGGCCGTACTGCGTCGCGTTCTGCCCCACGGAGTAGAGGGCCAGTGCGACAGGGAGGGTGTACTTGTCCTCGGTCTGGGCGACCACGAGCGGCCACAGGAAGTTGTTCCAGGAGCCGAGGAAGGTGAGGATGCCGAGCGTGGCCATCGCCGGTCCGCACAGCGGCATGATCACCGAGAAGAAGATCCGCAGCTCCCCCGCTCCGTCGACGCGAGCGGCGTGGATGAGCTCGTCGGGCAGCCCGAGGATGAACTGCCGCATCAAGAACACGCCGAACGGCGCGGCCAGGAATGGCAGGAACATCCCGGGGAGGGTGTTGGTCAGGCCCAGGTTCGTGGTCAGCACGAACAGCGGGACGAAGGTGACCACGCCGGGGATCATCAGGGTGAACAGCACCAGCCCGAACACCAGGCGCTTGCCCGGGAAGGCGAGCTTGGCCAGCGCGTAGCCCAGCATCGAGCCGAACATCACGTTGCCGGCCGTGACGGCGAGCGCCACGAGGATCGAGTTCAGGAAGTACGTCGGGAAGTCCAGCCTGGTGAACAGCGCCTCGTAGTTGTCGGTGGTGACCGTCTCGGGCCACCAGGTCGGTGGCACGCTCATCACCTCACCCTCGGGCTTGACCGAGGAGAGGACCATCCACAGGAACGGCACCACCATCAGGACCAGCCCGGCGCCGAGGACGGCGTACAGCCACCACGGGCCGCGGCGCCCGGTGGCTCCGCGGCCGGGCTCGGTGACCGCGGTTTCCTCGGCCTCGAAAACGGTCTTCGTCGAAGTCATGGTGATCAGTCCTTCTCGCCGAAGAGCTTGAACTGGACGACTGTCAGGGCCACCACGGCCAGGAAGAGCAGGTAGCTGGCCGCGGCCGCGAGCCCGTAGTTGCCGAAGCTGAACTGGTCGTAGGTGAAGAAGGTGACCGACCGGGTCGCGTCGAGCGGCCCGCCCTTGGTCATCACGAAGGCTTCCTCGAAGAACTGGAGGTAGCCGATGCCGGTGATCACAGCGCCGAACAGCAGGGTCGGCCTGAGCATCGGCAGCGTGATGTGGCGGAACCGCTGCCACGCGCCGGCGCCGTCGACCTCGGCCGCCTCGCGCACCTCCTCCGGGATGGTCTGCAGGCCGGCGAGGAAGATGACCATCAGCGTGCCCAGGTTGCGCCAGGCCGCCATCACCACCAGCGACGGCAACGCCAGTGTGGTGCTGTCCAGCCAGGCCGGGCCGTCGATGCCGACCCAGGCCAGCATCGTGTTGACCAGGCCGCCCTCCTCGCGCAGCAGGAACTTCCACACCACCGACACCGCGACGATGCTGGTGACCACCGGCAGGTAGTAGCCGACCCGGAAGATGCCGCGGAGCACGGTGATCCGGTTGAGGCCCACCGCGACAGCCAGCGCCATCGCCATCGTGAGCGGCACACCGAGCACGACGTACAGACCGGTGTTCACCACGACCTTCTGGAAGAGCGGGTCGCCGAGCAGCTTCGCGTAGTTCTCGAGCCCGACGAACGAGACCGCGAACGGAGTCCGCATGTCGGCGCTGCGGATGTCGGTGAAGCTCATGCCGAGGCTGGCCAGCACCGGCCCGGCGGTGAACACCAGGAACAGCGCCATGAACGGCACCGCCAGCACCCACGCGGCGACAGCCTGCTGCCGCCGCGTGGGGTCGACGTGCCGGGAGGCCCGTGTGCTCATCGGATCAGAGCCCGGTACCGATCGACTCCGCCTGGCTCTGCATGTGCGAGACCGCCTCGTCGACGGGCATCGCGCCCTTGACCGCCTTCTCGATGTCGGCATCGATCTCCGCGGCCACCTGCTCCCAGGTCGGGACCGCCGGCGGCGACATGGTGTTCTCCAGCTGCTCGCCGAAGACCTGCAGCTGCGGGTCGTCGGCGAGCTTCCCGCTCTCCCACGACTCCTTGACCGCCGGGAGGTCGCCGACCGCGTTGTAGAAGTCCTGCTGCACCTCGGGCTCGGCCAGCCACTTCACGAGCTTCCAGGCCGACTCCTTGTTGTCGGAGTCGGAGAAGACGGCCAGGTCGCCACCACCGACGAAGGACGTGCCGGGGGCGGAGTCCTTGCCTGGGAGCGGTGCGAGGGCGTACTCGTCCTGGGAGACGCCGGCATCCTCGACGAGGCCGGCGTGCCAGGGGCCGGAGATGAAAGCGCCGAACGTGCTCTTGGCGAAGCCGCTCTCGAGCTCACCGGGGTCGAGGATGCGGGTCGGGCCGGAGATGCCCTCGTCGATGAAGGACTTGTAGTACTCCAAGGCCTCGGTCATCTCCGGGGAGTCGATCGTGTACTCGGTGCCGTCGTCGTTGGTGACGCTCGCGCCGTTGGACCAGGCGAAGGGCAGCATGCTCTGCCAGGACCCCGTCTGTCCGGGCTGGAGGTTGATCCCGTACTCCAGCCCTGCCTTCTTCTGCAGGTCGGTGGCGAACTGCTTCAGCTCCTCCCAGTTCTGGGGAGCCTCGGACCAGCCGGCCTTCTCGGCGAGGTCCTTGCGGTAGTAGAGCACCCGGGTCTCGACGTACCAGGGGACGCCGTACGACGTGCCGCCGACGACCGTGGAGTTCCAGGCGCCCTCGAAGAAGTCGCCCTCGTCGACGAGGCCCTCGGGGGTCGGCTCCAGACCGCCTGCCTCGGCGAACTCACCCATCCAGGTGGTGCCGATCAGGCTGACGTCCGGGGTCTCCCCGGCTGCGATGGCGTTCGCTAGCTTGTCGTGCGCCGCCTCCCACGGGACGGCGGTCACCTTGACCTCGGCGTCGGGGTTCTCCTCCTGGAACGCCTTGACGAAGTCGCCGAGCATCTCGCCCTCGGTCCCCATCGCCCAGACGTCGATGGTGCCGGTGGCGGGGCCGTCGGAGATCGCCTCGCCCTGACCTGGACCGTCGCCTCCGGCGTCGGCCTCCCGGCCGCAGCCGGTCAGAGCGAGGCTGGCTGCGGCGAGCAGGGCGAGGGCGCGCACCGCGGTGGTGGTACTTCTTCTCATCGGGTTTCCTTCCGGGGACGAGTCGAGCTGGATCGGATGACCAGCTCGGTGGGGAGTACTTCGTGCCGAGGCTCGGTGCGCGAGCCCGTGATCAGTTCGTCGAGGAGCAGGGCGGCCGTGGCACCGAGCTCTCGCATCGGCTGGCGGACCGTGGTGAGGCCCGCGTAGCGCGCGGCCATCACGTCGTCCCAGCCGGTCACCAGGACCTGCCCGGGGACGTCGACACCGGCCTCGCGCAGGCTGCCCATCAGCCCGAGGGCGAGCTCGTCGTTCGCGCAGACGAAGGCGTCGGGCAGGACACCCGCCGTGCTCGCTGCGCGCGCGACCGCTGCGCCCGGCTCCTCGCCGAGCGCTTCGGGTCGGGCCAGGTCGAGCTCGACCTGTGCGGCAACGCGCGCGGCCTCCTCGACGCCGGCCCACCGCTCCGCGACGTCGGCGGAGCCGTCGGGGTCACCGACGAAGGTGATCCGGCGGGCCCCGCTGCCGATGACGTGCTCGGTGAGCCGCATCGCGCTGCGGGTGTTCTCGGCCTTCACTGAGTCGACGCCCTCGATCGGAGAGCGCGCCAGGAGCACGAGCGGCGTGTGGCGCCGCGCGAGCCGCTCGACCACCTGGTCGGGGACGGTACGGCCGAGGATCACCAGGCCGTCGCAGCGTCCCGCCATGTCCTCCACCATCACGGGCGCTGCGTCGCGGCCGTGGGTGGAGAGGATCAGCACGGACCGGCCGAGCTCGGCGGCGACCTCCTCGTAGCCGAGGACAACCTCGGCGTAGTAGGGGCCGTAGAGGTCGGGGAAGACGATCCCGTTCGCCGCGTGCCGCCGTTCGGCGAGCTGGCGCCCGAGCTGGCTGGGGGTGTACTGGAGCTCGGACACCGCCCGGGACACCCGGTCGCGAGTCTCGGGGCGGACCTTCTCGGAATCGCGGATCACGCGCGACACCGTCGCGATGGACACGCCTGCGCGCTCCGCGACATCACGGATCGTGGGTCGCACGATCGCCTCCCGAGATGGACGAAATCCGAACATGTAACCGTTTTCAGTAAACGGTTACATCACCGTTGCGCACGTTTTGGGGTGAGGTCAACCCCTCTGTCCGGATTTCGGTCCTCGGAGATAGTCCACCCGGCTCGTTTGCCAGGCGGACCGACAGCCGAGCGCGCGTCAGGTCGGCCGGTCAGGCAAGTGGGCAGCAAGGGAGGCGAATCCGCCGACAGAACTTGCCGTTGTTGCCCACTTGCCCCGTTGCTGGCATGACCGCGCCCCGGCCGCTGCGGGGCGACCGGGGCTGGGTTGAGTGCCTCAGGCGGTGGCGGAGGACGTCAGGTACGGCGTCAGCTCACCGGCGAGGTCGGCGTGGACCCGCCCGTGCACGACGGTGCCGTCGCCGGTGTGCTCGATCCGCTCCACCTCTCCGTGCTCGTGGATCCGGTTGAGCAGGTCACCGCGCTCGTAGGGCAGCAGCGCCTCGAACGCGATCCCCGGGCGGGGCAGGTCGGCCTCAACGGCCAGGAGCGCCTCGGAGACGCCCTCCCCCGTCCTCGCTGAGACGACGACCGAGTGCGGCTCGCGCTGGCGGAGCCGGGCGATCACCATCGGGTCGGCGACGTCGGCCTTGTTGATCACGATCAGCTCGGGAACCTTGTCGGCGCCGATCTCGGCGAACACCTCGCGCACCGCGGCGATCTGACCCTCGGGGTCGGGGTGCGAGCCGTCCACGACGTGGAGGATCAGGTCGGAGTCGGCGACCTCCTCGAGCGTGGAGCGGAACGCCTCGACGAGCTGGTGCGGCAGGTGACGCACGAAGCCGACGGTGTCGGACATCGTGTAGATGCGTCCGTCCGACGTCGTCGTGCGACGGGTGGTCGGGTCGAGCGTGGCGAACAGTGCGTTCTCGACCAGGACCCCGGCGTTCGTCAGCCGGTTCAGCAGCGACGACTTGCCCGCGTTGGTGTAGCCGGCGATCGCGACCGACGGGATCTCGTGACGCCTGCGCTCGGACCGCTTGGTGTCGCGGGTGGTGCGCATGTGCGTGAGCTCGCGGCGGAGCTTGGCGATCTTGGTGTTGATCCGGCGACGGTCGGTCTCGATCTTGGTCTCACCGGGACCTCG
>DASSMS010000183.1:0-5462 GCA_035688575.1 Nocardioidaceae bacterium | reverse complement strand
GCGAACGGCATCGACGCGCTGATCGCGATCGGTGGCGAGGACACCCTCGGCGTCGCGACCAAGCTCGCCGACCTCGGCGTCCACGTCGTGGGCGTGCCCAAGACGATCGACAACGACCTGTCGGGCACCGACTTCACTTTCGGCTTCGACACCGCGGTCAACATCGCGGTCGAGGCGATCGACCGCCTGCACACCACCGCCGAGTCCCACCAGCGGGTGATCGTGGTGGAGGTCATGGGGCGCCACGCCGGGTGGATCGCTCTGCACGCAGGGTTGGCCGGCGGCGCGACCATCGTGCTCATCCCGGAGCAGCCCTTCGACATCGAGCGGGTCGCGAAGTACGTCGAGTCGCGGTTCGAGAAGGGCTTCGCGCCGATCATCGTCGTCTCCGAGGGCGCGGTCCCCGCGGAGGGCGGCGACATGACCCTGCAGACCGAGGAGAAGGATGCGTTCGGGCACGTCCGCCTCGGCGGGATCGGCGACCGGCTGGCAAAGGAGATCGAGGCGCGCACCGGCAAGGAGGCGCGCGCGGTAGTGCTCGGCCACGTCCAGCGCGGCGGCACCCCGACGGCATTCGACCGTTGGCTCGCCACGAGGTTCGGCCTCCACGCGATCGCGGCGGTCCACGACAAGGACTTCGGCAAGATGATGGCGCTGCGCGGCACCGAGATCGTCCGGCTGCCCCTGATCGAGGGCACCGGTGAGCTGAAGCTGGTGACGCCTGAGCTCTACTCCGAGGCCGAGGTCTTCTTCGGCTAGGTCTTCCGGTCGCGCCCCCCGGCGTGTGATTGTGGAGTGGTCACACCCCGGGAGGTGCGCTGATGAGCGTTGCCCTGAACGAGAGGGTCGACTACGCCGACTCGCTCGACCCGTGTGACCGTGGCCCGCACCAGCGCCGCGACGTCATCGCAGCCGTGGTCGCCACCCTCGCCGTGATCGCCGGACCGCTCATCGCCGCCGGTCTCGGTGCGGCGGGACGCTTCGCTCCCGTCGAGGAGGAGAGCGTGCTGACGCCCACGGCTCAGCGGGTGCTCGAAGAGGTTCCCGGGGCCTACTCGTCGAGGGGCATTGTCATCGTGCCGGCCGCGACCGACCCCGGTGTGGCGTGGAACGGTGTGCCGGCCGAGGCCGTGGAGGGCGAGGTCGTGAATCTCGAGGTGAGGGGCCTGGCGGAGTACGGGTACCTCCCGTCCGCGGGTTCGGCGCCCGCCTGGCTCTCGGAGGTCAGCCCGCGGGACCGGGTGTTCAGCGACGTCGGCGACCTGTACTTCGCGTGCACGCTGTGGGCGGGTGCGGACGCCTGCGCCGGGTCACTGCTCATGGACCACGAGGGTGAGCTCTTCCTCTTCCGCGCCGGTCTCCGGTTGCTCGGCTCGCCGGACGAGGTGCGGACCTTCCGCGTCCTCGACGGAGGTCTGCCCACCGACCTGGCGCTCGGCCGCACGCCGGTCGGCGCCACGGGAGCCACGGTGACCCTTGAAGACGGACAGCAGATGCGGGCGAGCGTGAGTGCGCCGGACGCGGTCGGCGGCGCGACGGTGTGGTGGGTGGCGACGACCGAGCCGGTGGCCGCAGTGAAGTTCGTCGACGGCGACCGGGTCCTGGACAAGGTCGTCCTGGGGGAGTGACCCGAGGCTTGCCCGCGCGGGTGCTGGGTACCTCATCGGCCGAGGAGGGAGCCTCACCATGGACGCAGGGCAGAACGGACGACCACTCGCTGTCGTGACCGGCGCGTCGTCGGGCATCGGGTGGGCGATCGCAAGGCAGTTGGTCGAGCGCGGCCACGACCTCGTGATCGCGGCTGCGGACGAGGAGCTCAAGGAGGCGGCGGTCTGCCTCGAGCAAGGTGGCGCGCAGGTCGTCGCGCAGCAGGTCGACCTCGCCGCCGCCGACGGGGTCGAGCAGCTGCACTCGGCGATCGCCAGCACCGGCCGGCCGGTGGACGCCGCTGTGCTCAACGCCGGCGTCGGAGCCTCGGGCAGCTTCCACCACACCCCGCTGGAGGCCGACCTCGAGGTGGTCGACCTCAACGTCCGGTCGGTGGTGCACCTGACCAAGCTCCTGCTGCCGGCCATGGTCGACGAGGGGCGCGGCCGGCTGCTGTTCACCTCCTCGATCGCAGCCTTCGGGCCGGGGCCATACCACGCCACGTACGCGGCCTCGAAGGCCTTCGTCCACCTGTTCGCCGAGGGGCTGCGCCACGAGCTGCGCGGCACCGGCGTCACCGTCACCTCGCTGATGCCCGGCCCCACGGACACCGCCTTCTTCGACCGCGCGGAGATGCGCGACACCCGGATCGGGCGGATCCCGAAGGACGACCCGGACGAGGTGGCCCGCGACGCGTACGACGCGATGATGGCCGGCAAGGAGCGGGTCGTCGCGGGCTCCGTGCTCAACCGGGTCCAGGCGCTCGGAGCGGGCTTCGTCCCGGACCGGCTCAAGGCCTACGCGCAGGCGTTCTTGACCAAGCCGCGGTCCGGGGACCGCTGACCGCGTCCGACGGCGGCGGCGGTGAACCCGTCGGCGGGGGTCAGGCGAGGTCGACCGAGAGCGCCCGGTGGTCCGACAGCGGAAGCTCGTGGACGCGGGCATCCACGAGGTCTCCGACGTCGCCGCGGGCGAGCACGTGGTCGAGCTGTTCACGAGGCCCGTGCGCCGGGAAGGTGTCGTGTGCGACGAGCGGTCGCATCGCGGTTATGGCGCGGGCGCGGGCCAGCGACATGTTCAGGTCGCCGACCAGGAGCATCGGGTCCGTGTCGTGCAGCGAGCTCATCACCGTGCGGAGCTGATGGCGTCCCCACCAGCTCACGAAGGACAGATGCGTGTTCACCACGGTCAGCTCCCGCTGCGGACCCTGCACCCGGGCGGCCACGGCCACGCGGGGCTCGTCCTGCACCAGGACCGGCCGCCGGCTCCCGTGGAACCACATGGGCACCCGCGTGGGTGGGCTCGTCAGCCGCACGACCTCCCAGGAGAGGACGGGATGCCTGCTCAACAGCGCGATCCCGTAGGCGGTGGCGTCCGGTTGCTCGTCGCCGGTCGCCGCCATCCAGGTCGCTCCCGGGCTACCGGTCAGTGCGGCGACGAACTGGTGCTCGACGGCTCCCATCGCCTCGGCGGCGACCGCGGTGAGGTCCGCGTTGGCCGACCGGGGTTGGTTCCGGTCGACCTCCTGGAGGGCGAGCACGTCGGCGTCGAGCGTCTTCACCGCGGAGGCGAACCGGTCGATGTCGACGCGGTCGTCTCCGGGGGAGCGTCCGTGCAGGATGTTGAACGTCGCGACACGCATGAGGGTCTGGTTCCCAGGTGAGCGTTCGTTAGTCCTCCGCCCGGCTGGGTAACTGCTGATCCATGGCTGTCGTGGAGGAGCAGGAGAACCTGCGTGAGGCGCTCAAGCGCGTTGCCGTTGCGCTGAAGGAGAGCGGGATCCCGTTCGCGCTGATCGGCGGGTACGCCGTGTGGGCCCGCGGAGGTCCCGAGCCGGACCACGACGTGGACTTCATGGTCGCCGACGAGGATGCCGCGAGGACAGCGGAGGCGCTCGCGCACGAGGGCTTCCAGGTCGTGCAGCCTCCCGAGGACTGGCTGTTCAAGGTCTTCACCGACGGGGCGATGGTGGACGTCATCTTCCGCGACTCCGGCACACCCGCGACCCGTGCGGTGGTGGAGGACGCCGACGAGATCGAGGTGCTCTCGGTGCAGATGCCGGTGCTCTCGGGCACCGAGCTCCTCGTCCAGAAGCTGAACGCGATGGACGAGCACTCCTGCGACTTCGGCCGTCAGCTCCCCGTGGCCCGCGCCCTGCGGGAGCAGGTCGACTGGCAGCGGGTGCGCAAGGAGACCGCCGAGAACGACTTCGCGGTGGCCCTGCTCTTCCTGCTCGAGCGGCTCTCGATAATCGAGTCCGCCTGAACAACGCGAAGTCACTCAACCTTTCCCACCGAGGCTGCGTATGTGATGTCGTGAGCAGGCATTCCAGACGGGGGAACCGATCGATGAGGCGTGGGGCCGGCGACGAGGACTTCGACGACTTCGCGTACGCCGCGTGACCGCGACTGCGCTGGTCGGCGTACCTCCTCACGGGGAACTCCCACCTGGCAGAGGACCTCCGAGACCGCCATGGCCCTGCGCTCGGGTGAGTCCACGTTGGAGGGGCGCGGTCCCGACCTCCGGGCGATCCGGTCGCGCGGTCACCGGTTGCGCTGGGCCCGACGCGCGGCCCGGACGGGTGTCGCCGCCGCGACGGTCGCCGTGGTCGCGGGAGCGGCGTACACGCTCGCAGGGGGTGCCGGTCCCGAGCGCGGCCTCGTCGCCTCGGACGACTTGACCCCGCTCGCGGCGCGAGCCCTCGCGGAGGTCCCCGGCGCCTACCGTGTAGGCGACACGGTGTTCGTGCCCGAGACGCCGCGGCCGGGAAACATGATGGAGGGGCCCCTCACGTCGGTGCATATCCACGCAGAGGTGGTCCCGCTCACCGTGCACGGCTACAGCGACCTCGCCTACCTGACGAGCGGCTCGCAGTTCCCCAAGTGGCTGCGCAACGCGGTCTACGACAACGACTGGGACGACCCGGTGCGCGCCGACAACGGGCCGCTGAGCCTCGCCTGCGTGGGCTGGCAGGACGAGCCCGAACGGTGCGGGCTCACTGCGATGGTCCAGGGCGCAGACGGCTCGTACTACCGACTCACCGGCTTGAGCGGCACCGACAAGTTCATGAAGCCGGGCGCCGGCATCCAGGTCTTCATCGACGAGGACTACCTCGACCGCACGCTGTCCGTTGTCGGAGGCATGCACGGCACGGAGGCCGTCCAGGTCGAGGTAGTGCTGGTGGACGGCACACGGTCGCCCGCGAGGCTCTCCCGCGAGGTCGTCGAGGGCAACACGGTGTTCTGGGCGGAGGTCCCGGACGACGTCGCCCAGGTCATCGCGTACGGCGAGGAGGGTGAGGTCCTCGAGAGCCACGCGATCGAGCCGTGCGACGACCCGGTGGACTGCGAGGTCCGCTGAATGAGCCTTGGGCGCTGAGGTGACGACCGCACGCCCGGCGGCCTTGTGCACGAGCTTGCCCGCACGGGCGCTTGCGGGGTCGCTTGCGGGGTCGCTTGCGGGGTAGGCCGGGGGACATGTCGGCGGCGGTGCGTAGGGTCGCGGACATGACTTCGCCAGAGACAGCCAGCGGTACGACGACGATCGGGCTGACGCAGGACCGGGCCGCGGTGGCCGACCGGGTGATCGTCGCGATGGCCGGACCCGACGCGCGGCTCCGCGACGACCAGGCCACCGCGGTTGCAGTGCTGAGCGAGGCCGCCGCCCGGGTTCTCGTCGTGCAGGCGACCGGCTGGGGCAAGTCTGCGGTCTACTGGGCGGCCACTGCGATCCGGCGCAGTGAGGGACACGGGCCGACGCTCGTGGTCTCGCCGCTGCTGTCGCTCATGCGCGACCAGGTGGCCGCCGCGGCGAGG
>DASSMS010000068.1:0-4814 GCA_035688575.1 Nocardioidaceae bacterium | reverse complement strand
GGGCTGCCGGAGAACAACTGACCGAGGCCGAGCCCGGTCCGCGCTCAGGGCGCCTTCACACGAGTCGTGTGCCGCGCGCGGCATACACCCCTTGCGCGTCTCCGCCGGGTCGCGGCCGGGGGGCCCTGGGCGGTCCTCCCTCATGCCAATGGGCGCCCCACCGACGTGGTGGGACGCCCATGGCCCCGAGGTCGCCGGCACGGGCAGGCGGCGGGGCAGGTGCCGCACCCGCTGTGCCTGCGCGCCTCAGGTGTTCTGCGGGAAGCCGAGGTTGAGGCCGCCGTGGCTGGGGTCGAGCCAGCGAGAGGTGACGACCTTGCCGCGGGTGAAGAAGTGCACACCCTCCATGCCGTGGGCGTGCGTGTCTCCGAAGAGGCTGTTCTTCCAGCCGCCGAACGAGTAGTACGACACCGGGACCGGGATCGGCACGTTGACGCCGACCATGCCGACCTCGACCTGGCGCTGGAACCTCCTCGCCGCGCCCCCGTCGTTGGTGAAGATGGCCGTCCCGTTGCCGTACGGGTTGGAGTTGATGAGCTCCAGGCCCTCGTCGTAGGAGTTGACGCGCACGACCGACAGCACCGGGCCGAAGATCTCGTCGCGGTAGATCGACATGTCCTTGCCGACGTTGTCGAAGAGCGTGGGCCCGAGGAAGAAGCCGTTCTCCCCGCCGTCGAAGTCGTCGTCGCGCCCGTCGACCACGAGGGTCGCGCCCTCCTCGAGGCCGGCGTCGACGTAACCGGTCACCTTGTCGCGGTGCGCGGCGGTGACGAGCGGGCCCATGTCACAGCCCTTGGTGCCGTCGCCGGTGCGCAGCTTGCCCATCCGGTCCTTGATCTTCGAGACCAGCTCGTCGGCGATCGGCTCGACCGCGACCAGCGCCGAGATGGCCATGCAGCGCTCGCCCGCCGACCCGAAGCCCGAGTTGACGGCGGCGTCGGCGGCGAGGTCGAGGTCGGCGTCCGGCAGCACCAGCATGTGGTTCTTCGCGCCGCCGAGCGCCTGGACGCGCTTGCCGTGCGCCGTCCCCGTGTCGTAGACGTAGTGGGCGATCGGGGTGGAGCCGACGAAGGACACCGCCTTGATGTCCGGGTGGGTCAGCAGGGCGTCGACGGCCTCCTTGTCGCCGTTGACGACGTTCATCACGCCGTCGGGCAGCCCTGCCTCGCTCCACAGCTTCGCGATGGCGATGGCCGCCGAGGGGTCCTTCTCGCTCGGCTTGAGCACGACGGCGTTGCCTGCCGCGATGGCGATGGGGACGAACCACATCGGGACCATGGCCGGGAAGTTGAACGGCGAGATCACGGCGACGACGCCGAGCGGCTGGCGCATCGAGTAGACGTCGACGTTCGTGGAGGCGTTCTCGCTGAAGCCACCACGGAGCAGGTGCGGGATGCCGCAGGCGAACTCGGCCACCTCGAGGCCGCGGGTGACCTCGCCGAGGGCGTCATCGAGGACCTTTCCGTGCTCGGCGGTGATGAGCGCGGCGATGTCCTTCTTGTTGTTCTCGAGCAGCTCCCGGAACTTGAACAGCACCTGGGTGCGCTTGGCGAGCGAGGTGTCGGCCCAGCCCTCCCAGGCGGCCCTGGCCGTGGACACGACCTCGCCCACGAGATCGGCCGACGCGAGGTCGAGGACGCCGGTGACCTCGCCGGTCGCCGGGTTGAAGACCTCGCTGGTGCGCTCGGCGGTGCCCGACCAGGGTGCGCCGGCGATGAGGTGGGTGATACGGGTGGGGGTGCTCATAGCGTGTTCCTTCGTGCTGCAACGGGTTCCTGGCTCGTATGCCGCGTGGACCCTGGGGCTGAGTGGATGGTCTAGGGGGACTCGAAGGTGGGCGGGGCGGCCCACTTGCCGAGGTAGGTGCGGATCGTGTCGCGCATGAAGGTGCTGGACTCGCGGGCCCGCTCCTCCCAGGCGAAGACACAGGTGGTGACGATGCCGTCGAAGCCGATCGCTTCGAGGCTCGAGAAGAACTCGTCGAAGTCGACCTCGCCCTGGCCGATGTCGAGGTGCTGGTGCACGGTGACCTGCGAGCCGGGCGGGTTGACGATGTAGCGCAGGCCGCTGGACCCCAGGTGGTTGAAGGAGTCCGCGACGTGCACCATCGTCACCAGGTCGCCGGCCTTCTGCAGGATCCCGCTGCAGTCGTTGCCCTGGTGGAAGGTGTGCGGGGCGCAGTAGAGGAACGAGACGTTCGGCGAGTTGATCCCGCGGATGAGGTCCACCGCCCGCTTGCCGTCCTCCTCCCAGTCGTCGGGGTGCGGCTCGAGGACCAGCCTGATGCCCTCCTGCTCGAAGACGGGCAGAAGTTCCTCCATCGACCGCCAGAACTGCCGCTCGCAGACCGCCGCCTCGCGCGGGTTGCCGTTGAACTCCGAGTTCATGGTGTCCACACCGAGGTCCGCGGCGATCTGGATGGCGCGCCTCCAGTAGCGGACCGCGGCCTGGCGGTCCTCCTCCTCCGGCCCCGACCACTTGTAGAGAGGCAGCACGGAGGAGACGCCGACGCCGGCAATGCGCAGCGCCTTCCGGAACTCGGCAACCGTGATGTCGTCCACGCGGGGGTGGTTGAAGAACGGTGTGAAGTCCTCTCGGGGCGAGAGCTCGATCCACTCGTAGCCGAGCTCGGCCACGAGCGCCGGCAGCTGCAGCAGCGGTACGTCACGGAACATGTACGGGTCGAGGGCGAGTTTCATCAGCTGCTCCCGCCCAGCACGGCCGCGCGGTCCGCGAGGTCCACCTTCACCGCCAGGCCGGTCGCGAGCGACTCCATGCCCGCCGTGCACACGGCCGTCGCGGCATACCCGTCCCAGCTGGTGGGGCCCACCACCTCGCCACGGCGGGAGGCGTCGACCCAGGCCTGGACCTCCAGGTCGTAGGCGCGCGCGAACCGGGCCCGGAAGTCGGGCGCGATCTGGCCGCCCCAGTAGCCGCCCTGCTCGCCGGCCACGGTGCTGTAGATCCCGGTGCTGTTCTGGCCCGCGACGACGGTGCCGCGCTCGGCCACCGCCTCGCAGCGCACCTCGTAGCCGACCTGGCAGTTGACGAAGACCTCCGAGGTCACGATGCCGCCACCGGCCATCCGGAAGAGCGAGACCTGCGGGTCGAGGACCCCCTCGGCGGCGACACTGGTCGGCGTGCCCGCGAGCACGGTGATCTCGGCGATCTCCTCGCCGAAGATGAACCGCGCGACGTCGACCTCGTGCACGAGCGAGTCGCGCACGATCATCTCGGAGCGGAACGAGTCCGGGACGGTGGCGTTGCGGTGCGTGTTGTGCAGCAGCAGAGTCCGGCCGAACTGCCCGCTGTCGAGCATGGCCTTCATCTGGGCGTACTCGGGGTCGAAGCGGCGCATGAACCCCACCTGGACGAGGGGCCGGCCGCCCTTGGCCTCGGCCTCGACGAGCCGCAGCGACGACTCGCTGTCCATGGTCAGCGGCTTCTCGCACAGGGCGTACTTCCCGTGCTCGATGCAGGCGAGCACCTGCTCCTCGTGCACCAAGCCCGGGGAGGCGATGATCACCGCGTCGACGTCGTCGTCGGCAACCAGGTCGAGCGGGTCACCGAGGCTGCGCACCCCGTCGAAGCCGGCGGCGAGGTCGTGCGCCCGCGCGGTGTCGGGGTCCGACACCGCGACGAGCCTGGCACCCGCGATCCGGTTCACGACCCGCTCGGCGTGGTCGGCGCCCATCATGCCGACACCGATCACGCCGATGCGGAGGTCCTGCACTGCCATCTACTTCTCCTCGCTGACGGTGGCCTGGGGCGCCCCAGAGGCATCTGAGAGCTCGCTCCGGAGTTCGGCGGCCTCCTCTTTCGTGAGTCCCGGGTCGAGCGCGCCATGCTCCACCTCGTGGGGCGCGACGACCCTGCCGGGGTCGACGCCGCGCAGCTCGTGGCTGAGCTCGGCCAGCTCCTGGCCACCGGCCATCTCCGCCGTCAGCTGGTCCAGGGTGAGCTCGTCGCGGTGGGCGTCGAGGACCACGCGGCCGAGCTTGAGGATGACGAAATGGTTGCCGACGAGGAAGGCGTGGTGCGGGTTGTGGGTGATGAAGACGACCCCGAGCCCGGCATCGCGCGCCTTCACGATGTACTTCAGCACCACACCCGACTGCTTGACACCGAGAGCCGCCGTCGGCTCGTCGAGAATGATCACCTTGGCACCGAAGTAGATGGCGCGGGCGATGGCGATGCACTGGCGCTGGCCGCCGGACAGGCTCCCGACGGGGCGCTCGAGGTCCGGGATGACGATGCCCATCTTGGTGAGCTCCTCGTCGCAGATCTTCTTCATCGAGTCGATGTCGAGGTTCCGGAAGGGGCCCTTGTACATCTCGTTGCCCAGGAAGAAGTTCCGCCACACGGACATGAGCGGGGCGAGCGCCAGGTCCTGGTACACCGTGGCGATGCCGGACGCCTGCGCCACGCGCGGGGATCCGAAGTTGCGCTGGATGCCGTTGACCTTCATCTGGCCCTCGGTGTAGTCGTGCAGGCCCGCCATGATCTTGATCAGGGTCGACTTGCCCGCACCGTTGTCACCGAGCACGCAGGTGACCTCACCCTGGCGCACGCGGAGCGAGACTCCGCGAAGGGCGTTGACGTTGCCGTAGCTCTTGCCCACGTCGAGCATCTCGAGGACGGGCGTGTTCGGACCCGTCGTGCTCGTCGTGGAGTCCTGGACCGCTGCAGTGTTCATCGCGCGTCTGCCTTCTTCTTGACGTACATGTTCACGAGGGTCGCGCCGATGAGCATGATGCCGAGGAAGGTCTTGAGCCAGTCGACGTCCCAGCCGGCGTAGGAGATGCCGAGCTGGG
>DASSMS010000196.1:0-5651 GCA_035688575.1 Nocardioidaceae bacterium | reverse complement strand
GCGACGGAATCGTGATCTCGAAAGCCCCCACGCGACGCGTTTCGGACATAAGGTCGGTCTCGGTCTTTATTCACTGCTAAGAGGGGAAACCCCGTGAATCGTAAGCTCACGGCCGGGCTCGCCGGCCTCGCGATCGTGGTGGCCGCATCCGGCGCCGCGACCGCCGCTCCGCCTGTTGATCCAGGCTCGCATCCGGCCGACCGACCGGCCGGGGCCCAGAAGCCCGACGACCTGCCCAACCCGCTCAGCGACAAGCAGAGGGCCATGCGCCGCGCTGCCGTCGCCAAGGTGATCAAGGGCGAGAAGGAGCCACGGGAGCGCAACGGCTCGTCCGTCGTGAAGCTCGGTGAGGACTATGTCGAGCTCCAAAGGGAGTCGACCGACAAGATCTTCACCATGCTCGCGGAGTTCGGCGAGCAGACCGATCGCCGTCTCCGAGGCACACCGGGACCGCTGCACAACGAGATCCAGGAGCCCGACCGCAGCCTGGACAACGCCACGATGTGGCAGCCCGACTACAACCCGCAGCACTACCGGGACATGCTGTTCTCCGTGGAGCCCGGGGCCAACTCCCTCGCGAACTACTACGACGCACAGTCCTCCGGGCGCTACTCCGTGGAGGGCGCAGTGACCGACTGGGTGAAGGTGCCCTACAACGCCGCGTACTACGGCTCCAACTCGGCGCCCGAGGGCGACGCCGCCACGTGGAAGCTGCTGCGTGACGCCGCGGCCGCCTGGAACGGCGACAAGAGCCAGCTCGACGGGTACGACGAGTGGGACCGCTACGACTACGACGGCGACGGCAACTTCAACGAGGCCGACGGCTACATCGACCACTTCCAGATGGTCCACGCCGGCCAGGGTGAGGAAGAGGGCGGTGGCGCTCAGGGCACCGACGCCATCTGGAGCCACCGCTGGTACGCCTACTACACCGACTACGGCGTGACCGGCCCGTCCTTCAACAAGGCCGGCGGCGTGCAGATCCCGGGCACCGACCTCTGGATCGGTGACTACACGATCGAGCCCGAGAACGGCGGCGTCGCCGTCTTCGCGCACGAGTTCGGCCACGACCTCGGTCTGCCCGACCACTACGACACGTCGTACACCGGCGAGAACTCGTCGGCCTTCTGGGGCCTGATGTCGAGCGGCTCCTGGCTCGGTGACGACGAGGTCGTCGGCATCGGCGACAAGCCCAACGACATGTCGGCGTGGGACAAGCTGCAGCTCGGCTGGCTCAAGTACGACGTGGCCGATCCTGAAGCCACGTCGACCCACAAGCTGGGTCCGTCGGAGTACAACACGA
The DNA here is from genome assembly GCA_035688575.1 of Nocardioidaceae bacterium. Classification (GTDB taxonomy): domain Bacteria; phylum Actinomycetota; class Actinomycetes; order Propionibacteriales; family Nocardioidaceae; genus Nocardioides_C. The sequence continues at coordinate 4,348 of DASSMS010000196.1, read as the reverse complement.
CCAACGCTCAGGGTCTCGTCGTCAACCTGCCGCAGAAGGAAAAGACGATCGAGCTGGGCACCCCGGCCGACGGCAGCGCCTACTGGTCGAGCATGGGTGACGGCCTCAACACGGCGATGACGCTGAAGGCTCCGATCACCCTCCCCGCTGGGTCGCGGCCCTCGCTTGACTTCTCCACCTGGTATGACATCGAGGCGGGCTACGACTACCTCTACGTCGAGGCTTCGTCGGACGGTGGGTCCACGTGGACCAAGCTCAGCAACCGGCTGACCGGCAACGACGCCGGCATCGACGGCTCCTCGGACGGCAAGTGGGTCGGTACGTCGTTCAGCCTCAAGCCGTACGCCGGTAAGAGCGTCCTGCTGCGCTTCAACTACCGCACCGACGGTGGCGTGGCGCTCAAGGGCTTCCAGGCCGACGGCATCAAGGTGATGAACGGCCGGAGTGTTCTCTTCGACGACGGCGTCGGTGACGGCACGAACTGGGCGATGTCCGGGTTCAAGCTCACCAGTGGCACCGAGAAGAGCACGCACGACACGTTCTACATCGCCGAGAACAAGGGGTACCGCTCCTACAACTCGACGCTGGCGGAAGGGCCCTACAACTTCGGCTTCCTCGACTCGAGGCCGGACTGGGTCGAGCACTTCCCGTACCAGGAGGGTCTGCTCATCTCCTACTGGGACGAGTCGCAGACCGACAACAACGTCGGCGAGCACCCCGGTGAAGGCCTGATCCTGCCGATCGATGCCCACCCGGAGCCGATGAAGTGGGCCGACGGCACCGTGATGCGCACGCGGATCCAGGTGTACGACGCCACGTTCGACGTGCCTGGGGCGACGGACGCGCTCACCCTCCACAAGAACAGTGCACCGAGCACCGTCGGTGGCCTGCCGGAGGTGAGCGAGTTCTACGACAAGGACGACTACTGGTTCGCCACCAAGCCTGACGCAGGGGTCATGCTGCCGAAGACCGGCACGACCATCACGGTCACCGGCGAGAGCGGGAACGTCATGGACGTGACCGTCGGCAAGAGGTAGCCGACCGGTAGCGAACGAGAGAGGGCCCCGTCCGGCACGCGCCGGGCGGGGCCTTCTACTTGCCGCTCAGGAGCGGTAGACGACCTGCCGTCGCTGGGCGCGGGGCCACGACATGGCGAGCGAGGCCCCGATCGTGACGAGCCCTCCGACCAGGAGGATCACGCCGAGGGCGGCGTCGTACACCCGCGGGATGTCCACCTCGAGCGCCCACAGCAGCACGGCGCCTGCCGTGACCAGGACGATGCCCGTCTCCGGCCGTGACGTCGGCCGCTGAGCCTGCATCACGGCGGCGGCCACCACGGCGACCACTCCGGCCACGAGGAGGACGGTTCCGAGCGCCGCGTCGTCCACGTAGGGGACGTCGACGTCGATCGCCCAGGTGAAGATCGCTCCGGCGGCGATCAGCGCTACTCCGGCTCCGAGACCCATGAGTACCTCTCGTCTTGCTGGGAATACCGCCACAAGACTGTACACACGGTTGGAGCATGCGGCGACGCCGTGAGCAGCAGATGGACTCGTCCTCGAAGTCCGGGGCCCTATGACTTCATGGGGAGACGCGGGTCGACTCGCTCTTGTCAGAACGAGCGCACCATGCCGCCGTCGCAGCGCAGCTGGATGCCGTTGACGTACGACGCGCCTTCGCTGGCCAGGTAGACGACCGCCGACGCGAACTCGTCGGGTCGTCCGTAGCGGCCGACCGGGATCGCTGCTTCCGAGGCAGCGCGCACCTCTGCCTCGGTCCGCCCGGTGCGCTCGGCGTTGGACTGGTCTAGCGCGCTGACCCGCTCGGTGTCGATCCGCCCCGGGAGAACCATGTTCACCGTCACGCCGTCCGCGGCGACCTCGCCGGCCAGGGTCTTGAGGTAACCGGCCAGCGCGGCACGGGCCGTGTTGGACAGCGCGAGCCGCTCGATCGGCTGCTGGACGCCGCTAGACCCGACCGCCACGATGCGGCCCCATCCCCGCTCGCGCATCGACGGCAACGCGGCCTCGACCAGGCGGTGGTGCTGCAGCATGAGTGTGTGGAAGGCGGATTCGAGCTGCTGGGTCGAGAGCTCGCTAGCCAGGCCAGGCGGCGGCCCGCCGCCGTTGAGGACGAGTACGTCGACCGCGCCGAATGTCTCGACTGCCTGCTGGTGCAGCCGGGCCGGCGCCTCGGGGTCGGCGAGGTCGAAGGCCACGCCGATCGCGGAGGGGAGCTCGGCGGCCTCCTTGGCGGCGACCTCACCGCGGCGGCCGGCCAGGACCACGTTGGCCCCCTCGTTCGCGAAGGCCCGCGCACAGGCGAGCCCGATGCCGGAGGTCGAGCCGGGAATGAGGACCGTGCGTCCCTTGAGTCCGGTGTCCATGTCAGTGCGCCTCTTCCTCGTTGTCGTGGACCGGGAGCAAGCCCTGGACCGAAGCCAGGTGGCTCGGCAGCAGCCGCAGCAGCTCAGGCGGTGCGGGTCGTGCAGGCGGACGAACCGACGAGTCCGCGAAGATCCCGCGCTGCCGGAGGATCTCCTTGCGCAGAGCCAGTCCTACGCCCGGTTGGGCCTCGAAGTTCACCAGTGGGAGCCAGGGGGCGAACGCCTCACGCGCGGCCTCGTAACCACCGGCAGCCCACGCGTCGAGCGCCGCCCGGAGCCCCTCCGGGTGTGAGAACCCGGTCATCGCCCCGGCCGCACCGGAGCCGAGCTCGTCGAGGAGGCCCACGCCGCCGAGGCCCCCGAACACCGGGACCTCGGTCCGGGCGGTGAGCCTGCCGATCGCGGTGCTGGTCGGGGGTGCCTCGGACTTGACCGCGACGACGAAGGGGCACTCGGCGAGGACGGCGAGGATCTGCTCGGCGGTGATCCGGACGCCTGAGGCCTCGGGGTAGTCCTGGAGCACGATGCCTGCTCCGGTGGCCTGATGCACAGCGGCGAGATGCCGGGTCAGGACAGCCGGGTCGGTCGTGTTGGCCTGCACCATGACCCCCGCCAACGCAGGGCCGGCTGCCTCGACCGCCGTACGAGCCTGCTCGACTGCCACCGCCGTCGTACGGGCGGAGACGCCCGCGACCAGCGGGGTGCCGGGGGCCTGCTTCGCCACCTCGCCCACGACCGCGGCCTGCTCGGCGGAGTCCAGGGCAACGCCCTCACCGAACACGCCGAGAACGACCAGGCCGTCGGCGGGCACACGGAGGTACAGGTCGACCTCGCGCCACAGGGAGTCGAGGTCGACGTCCAGGTCGGGTCCATGGAAGGGAGTGGCCAGCACTCCCCACAGTCCCTTGCCCAGAGGGGCGGTGGTCATAGGTCGGTGGTCCTTTCGGCCGGGGAGCCGAGGCCTCCGCGTCGCAGGGCCTCGCCCACGATGTGCTCGGCGATCGCCAGTGCGGAGGTGGCTCCGGGTGAGGGGGCGTTGCGGACATGGACGACCCTGTCGGACCCGGTGATGGCGAAGTCGTCCAACAGCCGGCCCTTCGCGTCCATTGCCTGTGCGCGGATCCCGCGGGGTCCGCGCACGACGTCACGAGCGGTGATACCGGGCACGTACCTGCGCGCCTCGGCCACGAAGGAGCCGGTGCTCAGGGCGGTGCGGGACTCCCGGAGGGCCGCGCGCACGTTCCCGGCGGCGAAGCGCCAGAACCCCGGGAACGAGACGGCATCGCGCACGTCGCGGGCCACGAGCTCCCGGCGCCGGTAGGCCTCGCGTCCCATCGACAAGAACGCGTTGGGCCCGAGCATGACCGCGCCGTCGACCCGCTTGGTCACGTGCACGCCGAGGAACGGGAAGCGCGGGTCGGGCACCGGGTAGATCAGGCCGTTGACGAGATGGGTCTTCTCAGGGGTGAGGAGGAAGTAGTCGCCGTAGAAGGGAACGATCCGCGGCTCGCGGGACTCGCCTGAGCGCCAGGCCAGCCGGTCGGACTGCAGGCCGGCGCACGTGATGACGAGGTCGTACTCCTCGGTCGCACCGCCGGCGGCGAGGTGGACCACACTCCCGCGCTGCTCCAGGCTCGCCACCTCGAGCCCGAGCCGGATCGAGCCCCCGGCGTCACGAAGCTCGACGGCGAGCGCGTTCGTCACCTCGGTGTAGTCGACGATCGCCGTGTGCGGGGAGTGCTACGCCCGCAGTCCTCGTGCGTGCGGCTCGACCTGCCGGATCTCGTCGGCATCGAGGATGCGCACACCGGGGACGCCGTTGGCGATCGAGCGCTGGTGGATGGCCTCCAGCCGGGGCAGCTCACCCTTCTCGAGCGCGACGACGATCTTGCCGCACTCGTCGTAGGTGATCCCGTGCTGGTCCGTGAACTCCTGGAGGAGGTGCACCCCGCGCCGGCAGAG
>DASSMS010000034.1:0-6123 GCA_035688575.1 Nocardioidaceae bacterium | reverse complement strand
GTGCGCGCCGAGACGACCACCGAGTGCCGCTCGTGCCGGACCAGTCGGTCGAGCACCTCGGGATCGGCCGCGTCGGCCTTGTTGACGACGACGATCTCCTTGACGTTCGGGAGGCCACCGCCGACGTCGGCGAGGACTCCGCGGACCGCGGAGATCTGGCCCTCCGGGTCGGGGTGGCTGCCGTCGACGACGTGGAGCAGCAGATCGGCGTCGGCCGCCTCCTCCAGTGTCGAGCGGAACGCCTCGACCAGCTGGGTCGGTAGCGAGCGCACGAACCCGACCGTGTCGGCGAGGGTGTACGGCATCCCGTCCTCGGTCTCCGCGCGGCGGACCGTCGGGTCCAGCGTGGCGAAGAGGGCGTTCTCGACGAGCACCCCGGCTCCGGTGAGCCGGTTGAGCAGCGACGACTTGCCGGCGTTGGTGTAGCCGGCGATCGCCACCGACGGGATCTCGTGACGCCTGCGCTCCGACCGCTTGGTGTCGCGGGTGGTGCGCATGTGCGCGAGCTCGCGGCGGAGCTTGGCGATCTTGGTGTTGATCCGGCGGCGGTCCGTCTCGATCTTGGTCGCACCGGGGCCTCGGCCACCGATGCCGCCGCCCTGCGAGCCGACGCGGCCACCGGCCTGGCGGGAGAGGTTGCCACCCCATCCACGCAGACGCTGCTTCATGTAGCTCAGCTGCGCGAGCTCGACCTGCGCCTGGCCCTCACGCGACTTGGCGTGCTGGGCGAAGATGTCGAGGATGAGTGCGGTGCGGTCGACGACCTTGACCTTGACCCGGTCCTCGAGGTTCCTCAGCTGCGAGGGCGCGAGCTCACCGTCGCAGATGACGGTGTCGGCGCCGGTGAACTGCACGATCTCGCGCAGCCCGTCGACCTTTCCGCGGCCGATGAACGTGGCCGGGTCCGGCTTCTGACGCCGCTGGTAGATCGCGTCGAGCACCTGCGACCCCGCGGTCTCGGCGAGCAGCGCGAGCTCCGCGAGGGAGTTCTCGGCGTCCTCGACGGAGCCCTCGGTCCAGACACCGACGAGCACGACCCGCTCGAGACGGAGCTGGCGGTACTCGACCTCGGTGATGTCCTCGAGCTCGGTCGAGAGGCCCGCGACTCGCCGGAGCGCATGACGCTCGGCCAGGTCGAGGTCGCCCGTGCTCTCCTCGGGGTCCTCGTCGGCGTAGCCCGACTCCCACTCCTCGGTCTCGGCGAGTGCATCGTCGAGGTCGAAGTCCCGTGGCTCGACGGGCTCGTCGACGGGACGGACCGTGTCGGCCTCATAGGTTTCGTATGCGGCTGCGTGAGCCTTCTGAGATTCAGTCATATTCACCTGTGTCAACACCGAGGACGCCGGATATCTTCCGAACGAGACCTCGATGTTGGCACGGGTTGGATACCCGTAGCGAACGAATTAGACACCTGGCCCCGCGCGACGAGCACCGCCGGACCGGTGAGGAGCAGGCGGTCGTCCTCGGTCCAGGTGACGTCGACCTCACCCCCGGGCACATCCACCCGGTACGTCGTACCGCGGCCCGCGCCGTCGGCGAGAGCGCTCGCCACCATCACGGCGCACGCGCCCGTGCCGCAGGACCGGGTCTCCCCCGAACCCCGCTCGTGGACGCGCATGGCGACGTGGCGCTCGCCCCGGCGTACGACGAACTCGACGTTGACGCCCTCGGGGTAGGTGGCAGGGTCGTGGACCGGGCTCTCCGTGAGCGCGCCCGCATCGTCGAGGGAGTCTACGAACGCGACCGCGTGGGGGTTGCCCATGCCGATGTTGGCGGCCGGCCAGCTGCGCTCCCCCACCCCGACCTTGGTCTCTCCCAGCAAGGTGGGCGCGCCCATGTCGACGGTGACCCGGCCATCGGCCTCGAAGACGACGGTCTTGATCCCGGCGCGGGTGCCGATGGGCAGGGGCCGGGAGGTGTCCACGTCCTCGTGGTCGGCGAGGTAGCGGGCGAAGACCCGGACCCCGTTGCCGCACATCTCCGAGACCGACCCGTCGGAGTTGCGGTAGTCCATGAACCACTCGGCTACACCCCGCGCCTCGACGGCCGCCGGGTCGTCGTACGCATCGCTGCGGACCACGCGCATCACGCCGTCGCCGCCGATCCCGGCACGCCGGTCGCAGAGCGCCGCGACCAGCTCGGGGGCGAGGTCGCCGTGCACGCTCCCGTCGGGGTCGGGCAGCAGGACGAAGTCGTTCTCGGTGCCGTGACCCTTCACGAAGTCGAAGTCGAAGCCGGGCTGGTCGTGATGCACCGCTCAAGGGTATCGGGCGAGTCCGCCGCAGAACTGTCGGCGGCTTCTCCTAACGTTTCAGACATGGAGAACACATCGGACAAGCTGATGCTCACCGGCGTCGTGGCGTTCTGCGCCGAGTGCGGCGACGAGGGCCTCTTCGTGGCAGTCGAGGAGGGCTGCGCGGTCGACGGATGCGAGTTCTGCTGCACCCGCTGCGACTCCGCCGTCTTCCTGCTCGAGGTGCTCGAGAACACCGGCGCCCCGCACCTCAACGTCGCCTGAGGCTCCGCCGGGGGTCAGCCGGCGACCGGCTGACGCACCGCGGCGATGGCCTTCTGCACCCGGTCCGGGTCGTCCCACGCCACCCAGGTGATCCGCGGGTCCTTGCGGAACCAGCTGTCCTGGCGCCGCGCGAACCTCCGGGTCCCTGCGACCGTCTGCTGCTTGGCGTCCTCCTCGGTGATCTGCCCGTCGAGGAACGCGAGCACCTGCTGATAACCGAGGGCTCGGTTCGCGGTCCGCCCCTCCCGCAGGCCACGGTCGGCGAGCCGTCGTACCTCGTCGACGAACCCGGCCTCCCACATGCGCTCCACGCGGACCGCGATCCGCTCGTCAAGCACGTCGCGCGGGATGTCGACACCGATCTGGTGCGCGTCGGCGACCGCATAGCGCAGCTCGGGCAGGGTGGCGCTGAACGGCCGCCCGGTGATCGCGATGACCTCGAGGGCCCGCACGATGCGCCGGCCGTTCCTGGGGATGATCCTGGCGGCGGCCTCCGCGTCGACGGCGGTGAGGCGGCGGTGCATCTCCTCGGGCCCTACCTCCGCGAGATCCTGCTCGAGCTGGTGGCGCACCGCCGGGTCGGTGCCGGGGAACTCGAACCGGTCCAGGATCGCTCGCGTGTAGAGCGCCGAGCCGCCGACCAGGACGGGCGTGGCGCCCCGGGCCCGACAGTCTGCGATCACCTCACGCGCCCACCGCTGGAACTCGGCGACGGTCGCGGGCTCGGTGACGTCGAGCAGGTCGAGGAGATGGTGAGGGATCCCCCGCCACTCGGACTCGGGCAGCTTCGCGGTGCCGATGTCCATGCCCCGATAGACCTGCATCGAGTCGGTGTTCACCACCTCGCCGCCCAGGGCCTCGGCAAGGTCGAGGGAGAGCTCGGTCTTGCCGGCGGCGGTGGGACCCACGACGGCAACCACAGGGGGTGTCCGCTCCGGCTCGCCTCCGGGCAGATCGTGGTCGCGGCTCATGCCCCAGAGTCTCCCAAACCACTCGCACGTCGTGTTTGCCGCGGGGGCTGTCGGGTACGCCCGGGACATGGCAGCATCGAACGAGACCGCAGGTGGTAGTGCTCCCGAGGGCAACCGGACGACCAAGCCGGGCCCGCCCAACCCGCAGGGGTCGGGTGACCTCGACATGCCGAGCCCTCCGGGTGGTCCGCTGCGCAGCGACGCACCGTCGGGCGCCGTGCCGCCGGGTGGCCCGGGCACTCCGGCCCAGCCGGGTGAGCCGCAGGAGGTGAAGCGACACGAACGTCCCATCGACGAGCCTGGCAGCGACACCGAGCCCGCGGAGCGAGTCCTCTCGGGCGACGGCAACGCCCAGACCTCACAGGGAGAGCCGTCAGACGACTCCGGCCACGAGTAGGACCGAGCGCAAGGAGGGCACATGACCAGCAGCGACATGTACGACGAGCGGCCACCCGAGGACACCAGCGCCGAGGAGTACCACGCCGAGGGCGACATCGAGTCCAGCGAGACCGGCACCGACTACAACCCCACGACCGGGGAGGCGGACGCGACCCCCCACGACCGGGAGCTCCTCGAGGCCGACGTCGAGGCGGGCAACCCGAACGCGTCCTCGTCAGGCGGGCTCGAGGGCGACCTGGGCATCAGCAGCGAGCGCACCGGCCCTGCTGACGAGACCGGCACCGGCGGCCTCGGTGAGCTCGACGTCGAGGGCACAGGCACCGTGGGGTCGGCTCGGTCGAGAACCCACGGCAGCGTCGCTACGGACGTGAACGGCCCGGAGATGGACGACACCCAGCAGGAGGCAACACAGGAGTGGCGGGACCGGCAGCCGGAGGCCGGCGACAACGAGGTCCCCAAGCGCACAGTCGGCGAGAGCAACCGCGCCGAGGTTCCCTCGCACGAGCTGGGCAACAAGAACCCTGGGCACTCAGGACGCTGAGCAGGACTGCACCAATAGGCTGCGGGCATGATCGACAGGTTCGTCGTCGTGCCCGCTTCCTATGTCCTCTTCCTCCGTGAGGACGGCGGCCGGCGCCAGGTGCTCCTCCAGCTCAGGCAGGGCACCGGCTACATGGACGACCACTGGGCAGCGGCGGCCGCCGGGCACATCGAGCGGGGTGAGTCGGTGTTCGAGGCGGCGGCGCGCGAGGCCTCCGAGGAGCTCGGCGTCGGCGACCTCGAGCTCACTCCCCTGTGCGCCATGCACCGCACCGGCCGCACCGGGGACCCCGTCGACGAGCGGGTCGACTACTTCCTCCTCGCGACCTCCTGGTCCGGCGAGCCCCGGATCATCGAGGCGGACAAGTGCGCCGACCTGCGCTGGTTCGACCTGCACGACCTCCCCACGCCCGTCGTACCGCACGAGCTGCAGGTCATCGAGGGACTCCGCGACGGCACCCTCGCCCCGATCGTCACCCACGGCTTCTGACGCGACGACCCTCTGGCCTTCCCGCGGCAAACTGTTCCTTCCCACGGCAAGATCACCGTGGGAAGAGACAGTTTGCCTGCATACCTTGGTAATTGGGGCCGCTAGAGCGAGCAGCCGCCGCCGGTCGCGGGGAGGGGCTCGGGCACGCCGACCGTGGGTAGGCCCAAGAGCACTCCGGGGGCCTGCTCGGGGATGGCGTTCCGGGCCTCCCAGGCGTCACCGGCCCGGGTCCGGCGTACCGACCGGACAGCTGCGTCCGAGACCAGGTGGTGCGGCGCCGCGTAGGTGACCTCGACCTCCACCATGTCGCCGGGGCGTACGTCGATGGGGTGGCCGTCGTGGTCGACGGCGGTGAAGTGCACGAGCCGGTTGTCGCGGGCACGGCCGGTGAGCCGGTGGGTCGCGGCGTCCTTGCGCCCCTCCCCCTCCGCGACGAGGAGCTCGACGGTCCGGCCGACGATCTCCTTGTTCTCTTCCCAGGCGATGTCGTTGACGAGCGCCACGAGTCGCTCGTAGCGGTCCTGGACGACCTCGCGGGGCACCTGGTCCTCGAGCACCGCGGCGGGCGTCCCCGGGCGCTTGGAGTACTGGAACGTGAAGGCACCCGAGAACCGCGCCTTCTCGACGACCTTCATGGTCTCGAGGAAGTCCTCCTCGGTCTCGCCGGGGAAGCCCACGATGATGTCGGTGGTGATCGCCGCCTCCGGCATCGCCTCGCGGACCCGGTCGATGATGCCGAGGAACCTGGTCTGCCGGTAGGACCGCCGCATGTCCTTGAGGACCTTGTCCGAACCCGACTGCAAGGGCATGTGCAGCTGCGGCATCACGTTCGGGGTCTCGGCCATGGCCTCGATCACGTCGTCGGTGAACGCTGCCGGGTGCGGGCTGGTGAACCGCACGCGCTCGAGGCCCTCGATCTCCCCGCAGGCGCGCAACAGCTTGCCGAAGGCGAACCTGTCGCCGAACTCGACGCCGTAGGTGTTGACGTTCTGGCCGAGCAGGGTGACCTCGGTGACGCCCTCGGCGACGAGCGCCTCGATCTCGGCCAGGATCTCCCCGGGACGGCGGTCCTTCTCCTTGCCCCGCAACGCCGGCACGATGCAGAACGTGCAGGTGTTGTTGCAGCCCACAGAGATCGAGACCCACGCCGCGTAGGCGGACTCGCGCTTGGTCGGCAGGGTCGAGGGGAAGACCTCGAGCGACTC
>DASSMS010000069.1:0-30763 GCA_035688575.1 Nocardioidaceae bacterium | reverse complement strand
GACGAGGTCCAGGGTGTGGCGAGGCTTGACCTTGAACCACGACGCGCCGCGACGGCCTGCCTCGTAGCCGGCCTCGAGGCTCTTCACCACCACACCCTCGTGGCCCAGCGCGACCATCTCGTCGAAGAAGGCAGCGGCCTCGGCAGGGTCGCAGGTCACCAGCCGGGGCACGACGAGGCCGGCCGGGAGCGTGTCCACGAGCGCGTCGAAGCGCTGCCGCGCGGGAAGGTCGAGCAGGTCGGTCCCGTCGACGTGCAGCACGTCGAAGAAGTACGACGTCAGGGGGACCTGCTCTCGCAGTGTCGCCACGTCGAGCTTGCTCGCCGTCCGCGCGGCGGTCTCCTGGAACGGGCGGGGCCGGCCGGAGGCTTCGAGGGCGATCGCCTCACCGTCGAGCACCAGCGCGGCGGCGGGGACCGTGGAGACGGCCTCGACCACCTCGGGCAGGCGGTCGGTGATGTCGTCGAGGGTGCGCGTGAAGACGCGCACCTCTCCGTCGTACTTGTGCACCTGGACCCGGATGCCGTCGAGCTTGCAGTCGACCGCGAGGTCCGCACCAGGCTCCAGCTTGTCGAGAGCCGAGGGCAGGTCGGCGGCACTCGAGGCCAGCATCGGCCGGATCGGGCGTCCCACCTCCAGCCCGAAACCGGCTAGTGCCTCCTCGCCTCCGGTGAGCGCTGCCACGGCAACGGGAAGGGTGGCCCCGCACAGCATCGAGGCCCGGCGGACGCTGCTCGCGGGGACCTCGGCCGCCGCCGCGATCGCCTCGAGCATCAGGCCGTCCAGCGCTCCCTGGCGCAGCTCTCCGACGGCCAGACGGCGAAGGTAGTCCTGCTCCTCCGGGGTGGCCGCTCCGAACAGTCGCTCGACCAGCGCGGTCCGCGCCTGCCTCGAGCCGGCACCGGCCACGAGGCTGATCTCCTCGAAGGTCTCGTGGACCTCCGACAGCGTGAGGCTGCTCTCGGAGGCGGCCGGGGGCAGCTCGCTGAAGCTGCGCCAGCCCAGACCGGTTCGACGCTGGCGCAGGACGCCGGAGAGGTAGGACGTGGCCGTCTCCACCTCGTGGGGCTCAGCCTTCCGGAGAGCGTCGGCGAGCGCCTCGATCTTCGCCTTGCGCGACCGGGTCGCGGCCAGGGCGCTGGAGGTGGCGACGAGTTGAGCGAGCTGCATGGACCCATTGTGTCGGTGCCTACCGACACCGCGGCCTCGCACGAGCCGGAGCGGAGCGCACGAGGACCTTGCGTCCGGTGAGCCCTCGACCGGGTTAGCCTTGCCGGGATGCCCGCGAACCTCCCAGCCCCGGCCGAACGGGTGTGGCGTCCCTCCTGGCCGTGCCCGGTGGCCGTCGTCCTAGGGCCCGGTCGTCGTGGCGCGGGAGACCCGACCTTCCGCACCGACCCCGACGGCACGATCTGGCGCGGTCTGCGCACCCCGGAGGGGGTCGTGACCTTGCGCGTCCAGAGCCGGCCGGACGACGGGCAGGTGCACGCCGCCGCCTGGGGGCCGGGAGCCGGCTGGGTGCTGGACCGGCTCCCGGCGATGCTGGGCGCCGAGGACGACCCGACCGGCTTCGAGCCGCGGCACCCGGTGGTCGCGGACCTCCACCGGAACCACCCGCACTGGCGGGTGGCGCGCAGTGGACTGGTGATGGAGTCCCTGGTGCCGGCGATCATCGAGCAGAAGGTGACCGGTCAGGAGGCCTTCGCGGGGTTCCGGATGCTCGTGCACCGGTTCGGAGAGCACGCGCCAGGACCGGGCGCCGACCGTCGACTGTGGGTTCAACCCTCGCCCGAGCAGATCCGCCTGATCCCCTCCTGGGAGTGGCTCCGGCTGCACATAGACCCTGCGCGGTCCCGCGCGATCGTGCAGGCGGCGCGGGTCGCGTCCTCGCTCGAGCGGACCGTGGGACTCGACCCGGTGGAAGTGGACCGACGGCTGCGCTCTCTGCCGGGCATCGGGGTGTGGACCTCGGCGGAGGTGCGCTCCAGGGTGCACGGGGACGCCGACGCGGTGAGCTTCGGCGACTACCACATCGCGAAGGACGTCGGCTGGGCTCTGACCGGCGAGGAGGTCGACGACGACGGCCTGGCCGAGCTCCTCGAGCCGTACCGGCCGCACCGGCATCGGGTCCAGAGGCTCGTCGAGCTGGCCAGGCGGGGGCGCCCAAGGCGCGGCCCGCGGATGGCGCCGCGTCGACATCTGCCGGCCTCGATGGAGCGTCCTCCCTTCCGCACCGGCTGAGGTGCGCCACGCCGGTGCTTGACCTTCCCCTGGTCGCGCGGGGAGAGTCGGGCCACTGCCACCTGTCCCTGGGAGATCGCGTGACCGACCTGGCCTCGACCCTGGCCGGCATGTCCGTGGAGGAGCTCGACCGCTTCTTCTACGAGACCGACGCCGAGGTCGTCGTGGGGCTCGTCGGGGAGACCTCGGACCGTGAGATCGAGACGCTCCTCGGCGACGAGGCGGTCCGCTCCGCTGCGGTGGGCAGCATCCTGGCGCGGCTCGACGAGTACGCCGTCCCGGAGCGGCTTGCGGGGGTAAAGGGCACGGTGGCGTTCCGACTCGCAGTGCCGAAGCGGGGTCAGGAGACCTACCTCCTCGAGTTCCAGGAGGGGGGCGTGGACGTCGTACCTCCCTCGACTGCGGCCCGGACGGGGAACGATCCGGACGTCACCGTCTCCTGCGGGATGCTGGACTTCGTCAGGCTGGTGACCGGAGGTGTCAACGCGGCGCTGCTCCACCTCGGCGACCGCCTGGCGATCGAGGGCGACGAGCTGCTCGCCCTGGTGGTGGGCGGGGTGTTCCGCGTGCCCGGCACCGAGGACGTGGCGGTCGACCCGACGGCACTCGACCCCGCCGACGTCGCAGTGGCCATTGCGAAGGTCGACGACACCCACCTCAACGCGGTGATGGCGGGCGGCCTGCGGGAGGTGGTCCTGACCGAGGTCTTCAGACGGCTGCCCGACTACGTGCACGAGAAGAAGGCCGAGCGACAAGACCTGGTCATCGGGTTCAAGATCGGTGGCCGGCGGGACGGAGGCTCGGACCGCTACGTGGTCACCCTCCGCGAGGGGCGCGCAACCGTGGAGCGTCTCGATGACGAGGCCGAGACGGGGAGGCGCGACGCCACGATCGCGCTCAACGGCGCGCAGTTCCTCAAGCTCGTCACCGGCCACCTCAACCCCGTCACCGGTGTGATGCGAGGCAAGCTCAAGGTCCGTGGCGACGTGAAAGCCGCGCTCACGTTCAGCGGGCTGATGGACATCCCAGGCGCCTGAGCGCCTCCTCGACGTCCCGGTCGTGGAGCACGGGACGAAAGGCACGTGTCCAAGGCCGCAGCGCGGGCGTAACGTCGAGGCGTGAAGCCACGTCGGCTTCGACGAGGAGCGACCATGCACGAGAAGTCACGGCCCCAGCACGCGGCCAAGAAGACCGGCAAGACTCTCAAGCAGAAGCGGGCCGAGAAGCACGCGAAGGCTGAGGCCAAGAACCAGCACATCGAGATCGTGCCGCGCGGCAAGAAGCCCTGAGCCCGGTCGGCCCGGTTACAGGAACGGACGCAGGGGAGCGAGGACGAGCTCGGTGAACTTGCGGTGTAGGCCGCGGTTCTCCCACTCCTCGCGCGTCAGCTCGCGTGCGTTGCCCAGATCCGTCGCGAAGACGCGCTCCATCTGGGCCGCCATCTCGGGGTCGATGAACTCGACGTTGATCTCGTAGTTGCCCGTCATGCTCAGCCGGTCGATGTTCGCGGTGCCGACGGTGGACCAGCGGCCGTCGATCGTGGCGGTCTTCGCGTGCACCATCGCGCCCTGGTATCGGAAGATGCGCACGCCCGAGGCGAGGAGCTCGGCGTAGTAGCCCCGGGAGAGCCAGTCGGCGACGACGTGGTTGGACGTCTCGGGGACCAGCAGCCGCACGTCGACGCCGCGCTGCGCCGCGGCCATCAGCGCCTCGACGAAGTCGGAGTCCGGGACGAAGTAGGCCTGTGTCATGTAGATGTGCTGGTAGGCGCGGTTGATCGCCTCCAGGTACATCGCCCGGATCGGGAAGATCCAGAGCCGCGGGATGTTGCGGTGCATCCGGATCCGCGGCTCCCAGTCCGACGCGGTCTCGAGCAGCAGCGGCCTGCCGCCGTTGCGCGAGCCGCGGTTGAGGTTCCAGAAGTCGGCGAAGGCGCGCTTGAGATCCCAGACACCGGGGCCGGTGATGCGGACGTGTGTGTCACGCCACTCCGTGGCGTAGGCCGTGCCGACGTTGTAGCCGCCCACGAAGCCGACCCGGTCGTCGACGACGAGGATCTTGCGGTGGTCCCGTCCGTAGCGCCGGATGTCGAAGAAGCGCCAGCCCGCGCTGTAGACCGGGTACTCGAGGACGCGCAGCCTCGGGCCGAACTGCTTGAACCGTGGCGCGACCACGAGGTTCGCGAAGCCGTCGTAGATGGCGTACACCTCGACGCCCCGGCCGGCTGCCTCGGTCAGCGCGCTCTTGAACCGCTCGCCGACCTCGTCGCCCTTCCAGATGTAGGACTCGAAGAGGATCTGCTCCTTCGCGGAGGCGATCGCATCGAGCATGTCGTCGTACAGATGCTGGCCGTAGGTGTAGGTGCGGACGCTTCCGTCACCGATCTGCACGTCGCCGGGCGGGTCGGTGGGGAACGGCTTGGCCTTCTTGCCGCGTCGCCGGTAGGAGTCGACGAGGGTCATCACGAGGGCCACCACGAACGGGATGCCGAAGAAGGTGAGCAGCGCGCGCTTGGCCAGCGTGCTCATGCCGTCGAGCGACCAGAGGCTGACCCTCTGGGGCGCGGGACGTCGTCTGCTCACGGGGTCAATCTAGTCACCCGAACAAGGTGTTACCGGGCAATGGCTCACCCCGCGAGGAGATCGAGTCCCGAGCCCTGGCCGGACCTGAGCCTCAACCGGTCACCCTCGATCTGCGCGGTGAAGCCGTCGCGGAGCACGGCGACCACCTGGTCGTGCTGCTCCTGCTCGTCGGCGGGGCAGGGTCCGGCTCCGCGGGGCTCGGTCGCGAGGCCGGTCACCGCGACCGTGTCAGCCGCGACCTCGAAACGGCCGGTCATGGTTCCGCAGCCGGTCAAGCCCTCGAGGGTGCTGTTGCCGCTCAGACGCAGCTCGGTGCCCGGGAGCGCGCTCGAGACGACGTCTCCGTCGACGATCGACTCGAGCACCCACGTGGTGTCGATCAGCGGCGTGTCCTGCACGGGCGGGTCCAGCTCGAAGTCGAGCCGCCGGCCGGGGCCGGAGAGGGTGAGCGCGTCCCCGGAGCGCTCGGCGCGCGCGACGACGCCGAGCGCGTCGAGGTAGCGCCGCTCGAGGTCCATCACGGCGGGTTCGCAGGCCATCTCGGTGCCGCTCATCCCGCTGAGGCGCACGGCGTCACCCTCGACTTCGAGGTCGCCGCCGTAGTGGTTGCAGGCCGAGGTGCCAGAGGCGGTGTCGCCCTCGACGACGAGGGTCACCGAGCGCCCGGTCAGGTCGAACGAGCCGTCGGCGTCTCGGCCCGAGACGAGGTGCCAGCTGCCGGTGAGATCGACGCCGCCGTCGGCCGCCCTCCCGACGTCCTCACCGCAGGCGGAGAGGAGGAGTCCGGCCACGAGCGCCGTCATCGCCGTAGGTCTGACGAACCACACGCTCATGCGCCAACCCTTCCACGTGGACGGTCCGCGGAGCGCCCGTCGGCACCCGATGATGGGACGCGTCGGGGGCGGCGGCGGTTCCGCGCAGCAGCCGTTTGCCCCGAGACCCAGGCGAACTGGAACTGTCGGTGGCACGCCGTAGGCTCGAAGCCATGAGGCCCGTGACCGATCTCGAGCGCCGCGTCGCTCCGTTCAAAGTCGTCTCCGATTACCAGCCGTCCGGTGACCAGCCGACGGCGATCGACGACATCGAGCGCCGGATCACGGCGGGGGAGAAGGATGTCGTCCTCCTGGGCGCGACCGGCACCGGCAAGACCGCGACCGTGGCCTGGGCCGTCGAGCGGCTCCAGCGGCCGACCCTCGTGCTCCAGCCCAACAAGACGCTCGCCGCGCAGTTCGCCAACGAGCTGCGCCAGCTGTTCCCGGACAACGCGGTCGAGTACTTCGTCTCCTACTACGACTACTACCAGCCAGAGGCCTACGTCCCGCAGACCGACACCTACATCGAGAAGGACTCCTCGATCAACGAGGAGGTCGAGCGCCTGCGGCACTCCGCCACCAACTCCCTGCTGACCCGGCGCGACGTGATCGTGGTCTCGACGGTGTCGTGCATCTACGGCCTGGGCACGCCGCAGGAGTACGTCGACCGGATGGTGCGGCTCAAGGTCGGCGAGGAGCACGACCGCGACTCGATCCTGCGCAGGCTCGTCGAGATCCAGTACACCCGCAACGACATGGCCTTCACCCGCGGCACCTTCCGGGTCCGCGGTGACACGCTCGAGATCTTCCCCGTCTACGAGGAGCTCGCCGTCCGCGTCGAGTTCTTCGGCGACGAGATCGAGCGCCTGATGACCCTGCACCCGGTGACCGGCGAGGTCGTCACCGAGGACGAGGAGCTCTACATCTTCCCGGCCACCCACTACGTCGCGGGGCCGGAGCGCATGGAGCGCGCGATCAAGGGCATCGAGCTCGAGCTCGAGGACCAGCTCGCGGCGTTCGAGAAGCAGGGCAAGCTGCTCGAGGCCCAGCGCCTGCGGATGCGCACCACCTACGACGTCGAGATGATGCGTCAGGTCGGGTCCTGCTCGGGCATCGAGAACTACTCGATGCACATCGACGGCCGCCAGCCGGGGTCGGCGCCGAACTGTCTGCTCGACTACTTCCCCGAGGACTTCCTGCTCGTCGTCGACGAGTCGCACGTGACCGTCCCGCAGGTCGGCGGCATGTACGAAGGCGACATGTCGCGCAAGCGCAACCTCGTCGACCACGGCTTCCGGTTGCCGAGCGCGATGGACAACCGTCCCCTGAAGTGGGAGGAGTTCCTCGACAGGATCGGGCAGACCATCTACCTCTCCGCCACCCCCGGCAACTACGAGATGTCGAAGGTCGGCGGCCCGGACAACGTCGTCGAGCAGATCATCCGTCCCACCGGCCTCGTGGACCCCGAGGTCATAGTGAAGGGGACCAAGGGCCAGATCGACGACCTGATCCACCAGATCAACGGCCGCGTCGAGAAGAACGAGCGCGTCCTCGTCACCACGCTGACCAAGAAGATGTCCGAGGACCTCACGGACTACCTCCTCGAGGCCGGCCTCCGCACCCGCTACCTCCACAGCGAGGTGGACACGCTCCGCCGCGTCGAGCTGCTCCGCGAGCTGCGGATGGGGGAGTACGACGTCCTCGTCGGCATCAACCTGCTCCGCGAGGGGCTCGACCTGCCGGAGGTCTCCCTCGTGGCGATCCTCGACGCCGACAAGGAGGGGTTCCTCCGCTCGGACAAGTCGTTGATCCAGACCATCGGCCGCGCGGCCCGCAACGTCTCGGGCCAGGTGATCATGTACGCCGACAAGGTCACCCCGTCGATGGAGAACGCCATCGACGAGACCAACCGGCGCCGTGCGAAGCAGGTCGCCTACAACGAGGCCAACGGCGTCGACCCGCAGCCGCTGCGCAAGAAGATCGCCGACATCACCGAGATGCTCGCGCGCGAGGACGAGAGCACCGAGGAGCTGCTCAAGACCTGGCAGAAGGCCGGCGGCGAGAAGGGCAAGAAGGCACCTGTGCCCGGTCTGTCACGCGAGGCGGGCAAGCACGCCGCCGAGCTCGCGGGGCTGCCGTCGCAGGACCTCGCGGACCTCGTGCAGCAGCTCACCGAGCAGATGCACGCCGCGGCAGCCGAGCTCCAGTTCGAGCTCGCCGCCCGCCTGCGCGACGAGATCTCGGAGCTCAAGAAGGAGCTTCGCCAGATGGTCGAGGCCGGAGCACGCTGAGGTCATGACCCGCGAGGAGCTCCTCACGTACTGCCTGGCCAAGCCAGGGGCGTGGGAGGACGAGCCGTGGGAGGGCGACACCGTTGCCAAGGTGCACGACAAGATCTTCGCCTTCCTGGGCTCCGGTGACGTCGGCTCCGTCGGCGTCAAGTGCGGACTGACCCGTGACGAGGCCGACGAGTGGCTGGCCCGCTACCCACTGGACGCCTCGGTGATGGCCTACATCGGCCGCTCCGGTTGGAACACCTTGACCGTTGGCAGTGGCATCCCCGACGACGAGATCCAACAGGCGGTCGACATGTCCTACGACCTCGTCGTCTCACGTCTTCCGAAGAAACACCGCCCACAAGGAGTGTGACGATGCCCGACGTGCGCCAGGTCCAGGTGACCTTCGACTGCGCCAACCCCGCGGCCCTTGCAGCGTTCTGGCGAGAGGTGCTCGGTTACGTCGAGGAGCCACCCCCGCCCGGCCACGGCTCGTGGGAGGAGGCCCTAGAGGCCTGGGGCATCCCACGCGAGGAGTGGAACTCCCGGTCGGCTTGTCGTGACCCCCGGGGCATCGGGCCCCGGCTGTTCTTCCAGCGCGTCCCTGAGGGCAAGACCGCCAAGAACCGGGTCCATCTCGACGTGCGTGCAGCCCCTGATCTGCGCGGTGAGCAGCGGATGGCGGTTCTCGAGACCGAGGCCGAGCGACTCGGCGCTCTGGGCGCCGCCCGGGGCAAGCGGGTCGAGCCCGACTCCAGCTCCGGCGAGGCCGGCTTCATCGTGATGCAGGATCCCGAGGGCAACGAGTTCTGCCTCGACTGACGGCCCGGTCCGGGCGGGTTCACCCGGCCGGGTTCTCCTCGACCACGGCCGGGTTCTCCTCGACCACGAGCTCAGCCGGTTCGGTGAGCAGCTGGGCTCCGGGATCGGCCGCGTACGGAGAGCCGGGGGAGAAGTACGACCGGGAGTGCGTCGGGTCGCTCACGACGACCTGGAGGTAGTACGTCCCCGGCGGCGTTCCCTGCGGCACCCAAGTAGGACCCGGTCCAAGTGCCGTCAACGTCCGTCCCGCCGGTGAGTGCGAGGTCGAGGAACTCGAAGTCGACCCCTGTCCGGTCGTTCTCCGCCCCGTGGATCGAGATTCCGACGGCATCCACGCCTTCACCAGGCACGTCGGTCGCCGTGACCTCGAAGTCCACCTTCACGGGTCCCGGGAGCGTGTCGATCCGCGATGGGCTGATCGTCACGCCTGTGACGCGGGGCGCGGCGGAGTCTGTGTGCCGAGGACGGAGAATCGGCCGGCGCCGTCCGGTAGCTGGGCGAGGTGGGGATCGGGATTGCTCCCGCCGTCGGTCCAGTAGCTCCACAGGTCCGGACCCAGCCACATTCGGGTCTCGTGGAGATGAGCCCGGTCCCTGGCGTCGATGCCGACGTTCCAGTCGCCCCCGGTCTCGCCGCGAGGGATCTGAATCCGGGCGCGCCACACGCCGTCGTACCTGGTGCCGCTGACGAGCACCGCGGTGGGGCACGGCAGGTTGGTGTAGCCGCCGTCGACCGGCTTGTAGAGGCAGAAGGAGTTGCCATCGGAGACGCCGGAGAGGGCGTCTTGGATACGGGCTTCGATCACGACCGTCCGGGCATCGGTACGGACGTCGACCACGGTGGACACGGTGGGCCTGATGAGCTGCACCACGGTCGGCAGGTCACGGTCCGGGGTCGAGTTGGCGACCTCGAGCGCGTCTCGGACCTCGTGCGTCGAGTTCCGGCGGACACGGTCGCGGAGGTCGGCGAGGACGGAGTAGCTCCCGGGCTCGGTCCAGCGGCGGATCAGGAAGGTGTCCTCCCACCAGCCGTCACGGGAGCTGCACGTCGCTGACCCCGGTGTCGTCGACGACGTGGAGGCGGACTCATCGAAGTGTGACGAAAGGGGCTAGACCGGTGCCGGTTTGGGCAGTCTGCATCAACTCTGGGACACTGATCCGCGTGGAGGGGAGTATTCCTTCGCAGCGGTGTCGTCATCACGGTCATCGGCTCATCGGTGAGCCGAGTCCCGGCGCCGCTGGTCCGGTCGCCGTCGTGAGGTGGCCCCGGGCGGAAGAGACCTCCGGAGCCAACCCCTGCCCTCGAGTTTCGTGTGCGCGATGCGTGGGCACGTTTGACTGACCCTCCGGAGGAGTGAAGAACCCGTGGAAAGACTGCTCGGCGACTCCGTCGCCAGCCCGACCGTCTGGGTCGTCACCCTGGTCGTGACGATCGGTGTCCTGCTGGTCGACCTGCTGATCATCGGGCGGCGCCCGCACGAGCCCTCCATGAAGGAGGTCTCCACCCACCTGGCCTTCTTCATCGGCATGGCGGTGCTTTTCGGCGTGGCCCTGTGGGTCTTCGCCGAGCCGCACGCCCTCAGCGAGGCGCCCGGCCCCGAGTTCTTCGCCGGCTGGCTGACGGAGTACTCCCTCTCGGTCGACAACCTGTTCATCTTCTTGATCATCATGAGCAAGTTCTCCGTGCCGCGGCAGTACCAGCAGACCGCGCTCATGATCGGCATCGTGCTGGCGCTCATCATGCGGGCGGTCTTCATCCTCGTGGGCGCTGCGGCGATCAACGAGTTCAGCTGGGTCTTCTACGTCTTCGGGGCGTTCTTGATCTACACCGCGATCAAGCTCGCCAAGGAGGGTGCCGAGGAGGAGGACGAGTACGAGGAGAACAAGCTCGTGCTCTTCGTGGAGAAGCGCTTCCCGGCGACCAAGGAGTACCACGGCACCAAGCTGTGGATCCGTGAGAACGGCAAGCGCCTGATCACGCCGATGTTCCTGGTGATCCTCACTCTCGGCACCACGGACCTGCTCTTCGCGTTGGACTCGATCCCCGCCATCTACGGCCTGACCAAGGACCCCTACCTCGTCTTCACTGCGAACATCTTCGCGCTGATGGGCCTTCGCCAGCTCTACTTCCTCATCGGCGGCCTGCTCCAACGCCTGATCTTCCTCTCCTACGGCCTGGCCTTCCTGCTCGGCTTCATCGGCGTCAAGCTGGTCTTCCACGCGTTGCACGAGAACGAGCTGCCGTTCATCAACGGCGGCGAGCACGTCGACGCCGCCTGGCTGGAGATCCCGATCTGGGTCTCCCTGACCGTCATCGTCGGCACCCTGGCGGTGACCGCCGTGGCCAGCCTCGTGGTGTCGCGCAACCGGGCGCAGCGGGAGGTCGCGGCCGAGGCCGGGCCCCGGCGCGACTGGGACAACGGCTGACGACCGGCACCGCGTCGAGCCGCCCGGCGGCGGCAGGCCCTGTGACGGGGCCGACTTCCGCCGTACGCCGGGCATGGCTGATCCGCCTGGGGGTATACCCGTGCCATGAGCACTCCCATCGAGCTCGGGCGTCCCGTCTCAGGCGACGTCGTCGAGCTGATCCTGGAAGACCACCGACGTTTCGAGCACCTGCTCCGACAGCTTCGTGACAGCACCTCCGACCGTGAGGCCGTCCGAGCCGCCTTCTCGGCGCTCCACGTCGCGCACGCCGAGGCCGAGGAGAAGTTCGTCTACCCCACGCTGCGGCGCAAGGACGCGATCGACGAGCACGAGGCCGAGCACGGCGAGGAGGAGCACGCCGAGGGCAACGAGAGGCTCCTCAAGATGCTCGAGATCTCGGACACGGGCGCGGAGGAGTTCGACGACGCGGTGGAGGAGCTCGCCACCGCGATCAACCACCACCTCACCGAGGAGGAGCTCACGATCTTGAACCCGGCGCGCGAGGAGGTGTCCGAGGACGTCCGAGCGGAGCTCGGGGAGAAGTTCGCGGACGCGCGCAACCGGCAGATCGACGAGGACTGCGGTCGCGTCGAGAACGTCCGGCGACTGGTGGAGAAGGCCGAGAAGGAGGGGCTCCTCGACGAGGAGGAGTAGGCGCCCTCACCGACGCCGGTCAGCCCTCGTCGTGAGGGTCTGGCCGGCGTCACGGTCTGCTCGGGGCACGGAGGCGGGGTGGCAGGTGATGCGCTCGACCCTTGCCATACGTACACCACGTTCGCGCCTCGCTCCGCAGGCGTGACCTCAGCGAAAGACGCTCGTTGCCCCTGATGACCGGCGAGGCCGGGAGGCTCCGCAGGTCGCAGGCTTGCACGCCGAATGAGAACACGTTCTAATGTGGGCGACGCGGGCATGGAGAGGCCGCCAGCAGAGAGCCACAAGGACCGGGACGTCTGGGGGAGGTGACCATGGCTGTGTCCGCAGCCGCGCTCGTGCGTGGGCCGGGCGAGATCGCGGCCATGGTGGTCGAGGTCACCAGACGGATGTTCCGCCGGCCCTTCCAGTGGCGCGAGTTCGTCGAGCAGGCGTGGTTCATCACCAGCGTCACGCTGATGCCCACGATCCTGGTGTCGATCCCCTTCGGAGCCGTCATCTCGCTCCAGGTCGGAAACCTCACCGGCCAGCTCGGCGCCCAGTCCTTCGCCGGCGCGAGCTCGGTGCTGGC
The DNA here is from genome assembly GCA_035688575.1 of Nocardioidaceae bacterium. Taxonomy (GTDB): domain Bacteria; phylum Actinomycetota; class Actinomycetes; order Propionibacteriales; family Nocardioidaceae; genus Nocardioides_C. The sequence continues at coordinate 18,382 of DASSMS010000069.1, read as the reverse complement.
CGTGGTACGCGAGGCGGCGCCCATCGCGGCCGCCCTGATCATCGCGGGCGCCGCGGGATCGGCGATCTGCTCCGACCTGGGCTCGCGCAAGATCCGCGACGAGATCGACGCTCTGGAGGTCCTCGGTGTCGACCCGGTCTACCGGCTCGTGGTGCCCCGCGTGGTGGCGACGATGTACGTCGCCGCGATGATCAACGGGCTCGTGATCGCAGCCGGGATCGGGGGCGGCTACTTCTTCAACGTGATCGTGGCCGGCGGCGCGGCCGGGCCCTACCTTGCGTCGTTCACCGCGCTGGCGACGCTCCCTGACCTCTACGTGTCGATGCTGAAGGCGGTCCTGTTCGGCTGGCTCGCCGCGATCGTCGGGGCCTACAAGGGGCTCAACGCCGGAGGTGGCCCGAGCGGTGTCGGGCAGGCAGTCAACGAGTCCGTGATCGTGGCGTTCATGCTCCTGTTCTTCCTGAACTCGATCATCACCGCGATCTACTTCCAGGTCTTCCCACAGCCGGGGTTGTGATGGCGTCCCTCACCACGGCCGGAGCAGCCGTCGTACGCGACCAACGCATGCGAGTGGAGGAGTACGGCGACCAGCTGCTGTTCTACGTCAAGGCCCTTGCCTGGACCCCGGTCGCAGTGCGGAGGTACCGCCGCGAGATCACGAACACGCTCGCCGAGGTGGCCTTCGGGGCCGGTGGGCTCTCGCTCATCGCCGGCACAGTGGGCGTGATCGCCTTTCTCGCGTTCTTCGCGGGCACCGAGGTCGGCATCCAGGGCTACGCCTCGCTCAGCCAGCTCGGGGTAGCGAAGTTCACTGCCTTCATCTCCGCCTACTTCAACACCCGCGAGGTGGCCCCGCTCGTCTCAGCCATCGCTCTCGCCGCGACCGTGGGCTGCGGCTACACCGCGCGGCTCGGTGCAATGCGTATCAGCGAGGAGATCGACGCCCTCGACGTCATGGGCATCCCGTCCCTGCCGTTCCTGGTCACCACGCGGATGGTCGCCGCGTTCATCGCGGTGATCCCGCTCTACATCGTCGCGCTGCTCGCGTCCTACCTCGCGCCGAGGCTGATCACCACGTTGATCTACGGGCAGTCCGCGGGCACCTACGACCACTACTTCATGCAGTTCCTGCCACCGGTGGACATGCTGTGGTCCTTCGGCAAGCTGATCTTCCTGGCGGTGGCGGTGATCCTGATCCACTGCTACTACGGCTACACCGCGTCCGGCGGTCCGGCAGGCGTGGGGATGGCCGTGGGTCGCGCCATCCGCTCCTCGATCGTGGCGATCGTCGTCGCGGACTTCTTCCTGAGCTTCGCGATCTGGGGCTCCACCACGACCGTGCGGATCACGGGGTGAGTCGATGCTGGTGAACCTCAGGCGCGACGGCGACCCCGCGGAGCACCGCAGGCTCTTCCTCGCGGGGGTGGCCATGATGACGGTCGTCGCACTGCTGATGGCGCTCTCGATCGCGATGTACCTCAAGCTGTTCTCGCCTGCGCTGACGATCACCCTCCGCGCCGACAAGGCAGGCCTCCAGCTGGCGAGGCACGGCGACGTCCGGGTCAACGGGGTACTGGTCGGGCAGGTGCGCAGAATCGACCAGGTCGGCGACGAGGCGGTCATCGAGGTCGCGCTCGAGCCGTCGTCGGCAGAGGCCATCCCCGCCGACGTCGAGGCCACGATCCTCCCCACGACGCTCTTCGGACAGAAGTACATCGCGCTGAGCGGTCCCCGTGCGCCGAGCGAGGAGGCGATCGAGGACGGCGCGGTGGTCCCGGCCGAGCGGGTCGAGACCGCCGTGGAGCTGAACCGCGTCCTCGACCGGCTGTTCCCCCTGTTGCGCGCCATCCGTCCGGCCGACCTCAACGCCACGTTGAACGCGCTCGCCACCGCGCTCGCCGGGCGGGGCGAGCAGATCGGCCGGACGATCGACGACCTCGATGCCTACCTCACCTCGACGAACCAGCACCTGCCGGCACTCCAGGAGGACATCCGTCTGCTCGCCGACGTGGCCGAGACCTACTCCCTCGCGGCGCCCGACGTCGTCCGGATCCTGCGCAACGCCACGGTCACCAGCCGCACCGTGCTGGAGAAGAAGGCGGAGCTCTCCTCGTTCTTCGAGGACGTGGCGGGAGTCTCGAACACCGCGAGCCGGGTGCTCGGTGCGAACGAGGAGAGTCTGATCCGGCTCGGGCAGCTCTCGCGGCCTGCACTGCGGCTGCTCGACACCTACGCGCCGCAGTACCCGTGCCTGCTCAGGGGGATCGACCGGTACGAAGGTCGGCTGGCCGAGATCTTCCAGGGGAACAAGATCAAGCAGTACGTCGAGGTGGCGTCCGTTCAACGTGAGGCCTACGACGAGAGCGACAAGCCTGTTTACGGCGAGGTCGGACGGGGACCTTGGTGCCTCGGGCTCCCGGACCCACCCGTGCCGATCCCGCCGCAGCCGCTCCGCGACGGCACCGACAGGGACGACCGGCAGGGAGACGCGCTGACCCCGCCACCCCCGGACGGGTTCGCCGGCGCATTCGACCCGGCCTCGTTCGACACGGCCAGCGGATTCGCCGGAACCCCCTCCGAGCAGGCGGTCGTCAACGCCCTGCTCGCGGCGCGCACCGGACGAGCGGCGGACGAGTTCACGCCGCTCGCCACGCTGCTCTACGGGCCGGTCGTCCGCGGCACGGAGGTCGGCGCATGACCACCCCACGAAGCCGCTCACCTCGCGCTCGCCCCCGTGGAGGTGGGCGATGAGCCGCAACAGCGTCACCTACGCCGCCGCTGCCAAGCTCGGCGTCTTCACCGTCGTCTCGGTCCTGGTCACTGCGCTCCTGGCCGTCATCATGGGCCGCCTCAGCTTCGCCGACACCACCACCTACCGGGCCGTGTTCTCCAGCGCGAGCATGCTCGAGCCCGGAGACGACGTCCGCGTGGCCGGCATCTCGATGGGTGAGGTGGAGGACGTCGAGATCACCGGACGGACCCGTGCCCTGGTCACCTTCGAGATCGAGTCCGCCCTGCCGCTGACGAGGTCGAGCAGGGCCGAGATCCGCTACCTCAACCTGGTCGGCGACCGCTACCTCGCCCTCGAGCGCGGCGAGCCGGGGGCGGCGCGCCTGGGCGAGGACGACACGATCCCGATCCGGCAGACCAGCCCCGCCCTGAACCTCACCGCTCTGTTCAACGGCTTCCAGCCGCTGTTCGCCGCGCTCTCGCCGAAAGACGTCAATGACCTCTCCCTGAACCTCGTCCGGACCTTGCAGGGGGAGAGCGGAACTGTCGAGAGCCTGCTCGCGCACACCGCGTCCCTCACCTCGTCGCTCGCCGAGCGGGACCAGCTGATCGGCGAGGTCGTCACCAACCTCAACAGCATGCTCGGGACGGTCGACAGCAGGCACGAGGAGCTGACTCTGCTGGTCAAGGAGCTCCGGCGCTGGATGGGCGGCCTCGCCTCCGACCGGGCGGCGATCGGGCGGTCGATCGGCAACGTCGCGGAGCTGACGGAGGTCACAGCGGCGCTGCTTCGTCAGGGACGGCCGCTCATCGAGGACGACGTCGCCGAGCTTCGCGTGCTGGCTCGCACCCTGGCGAAGCCGGAGAACCAGGCACTGCTGAGAGAGCTGCTGCGCCGGGTGCCGGAGTCGATGACCGACCAGACCCGGACCGGGACCTACGGTTCCTGGTACAACTACTACCTCTGCGACTTCCGCGGACGGATCCTGCTCCCGGCTCTCAGGGGTCGCGGCGTCGACGATCTCCAACGCCAGCTCAACTCGCTCGCCTTCCACAGCGACGCCGCCCGGTGCTCGGACGGGAGAGAGGGATGAGGCGCTACAGCGACCGCGCCATCCTCAGGCTCGGGGCGAGCACAGTGATACTCGTCGTCGTCGCGATGGTGGCCTCCTTCAACCTCCAGAAGTTCCCGGGCTTCCGGGGCACGGAGTACCACGCCGTCTTCTCCGACGCGAGCGGGCTGCGTCCGGGCAACATCGTGCAGGTTGCAGGGATCCGGGTCGGCCGGGTCAGCGACATCCACCTCGACGGTGACCGCGTCGTCGTCGACTTCACAATCGACGGCGGCGTCGACTTCGGGCCGGACAGCTCGGCTTCGGTGGAGGTGCTGAACCTGCTCGGCGAGAAGTACCTCCAGCTCACTCCGGCCGGTGGTGGACAGATGTCTGCCGGGTCCACCATCCCGGTCGAGCGCACCGAGTCCGGCTACGACATCGTCCGCGTGCTCTCCGACCTTGCGACCACCACCGAGAAGATCGACACCCGGAGGCTCGGCACGGCCCTCGACACGCTCTCCGTGACGCTGGAGGGCTCCAGCGAGGAGATCCGGGCGAGCTTCGACGGGGTGTCCAGGCTCTCCCGGGTGATCGCCTCCCGCGACGCCGAGCTCCAGTCGCTCCTCGGGCGGGCGGAGTCGGTGAGCGCCTTGCTCGCCGACCGCCGCGGGGACCTCACCACGCTGATGCGGCAGGGCGATCTGCTGCTGCGTGAGCTCCGCGCCCGGAGAGAGGCGATCCACTCGCTGCTCGTCAACACCGCCGAGCTCGCCCGTCACCTCTCCGGCATGGTCCGCGAGAACCAGGCCCAGCTCGGTCCTGCCCTGCGCGACCTCCGGGAGGTGCTCACCCTCCTTCGCGACAAGCGCGACCAGGTCGAGCGGCTGATCGGAGCGATGGGTCCGTACGCCGAGATCCTCGGCAACATCGTGGGCACCGGCCCCTGGTTCGACGCCTACGTCGTGAACCTGGGCGGGCTCGCCGGCGAGTTCGAGCCTGGCCTGCGGGAGGGGCGATGAGCGTGCTCGGTCGCGTGTCCAGACGGTCCAGCGTCGTGGCCGTCGCCCTGATCCTTCTCGCGGCGACCGCGGTCACCCTCCTCCCGCGCAGCGGTGACAAGACGCTCACGGCCCACTTCAGCCGAACGGTCAGTCTCTTCGTCGGCAGCGAGGTCCGCATCCTCGGGGTCCCCGTCGGCGAGGTCACTGCCGTGGTCCCCGAGGGCAACTCGGTGCGGGTGGAGATGCGCTACGGCGCCGAGTACGACGTCCCGGCCGGCGCGGAGGCGGTGATCGTCACGCCCACCCTGGTGGCGGACAGGTTCGTGCAGATCACCCCCGCCTACACCGAGGGCGAGCCGATGCCCGACGGAGGCGAGATACCGCTGGAGCGGACTGCGGTGCCTGTCGAGCTCGACAGGATCTACGGCAGCCTCGACGAGCTGTCGGTCGCGCTCGGGCCGAACGGCGCCAACGCGGACGGCTCGCTCGACACGCTCCTCTCCGCGGGGACCAAGGCGCTGAACGGTCGGGGCGCGAAGGGGAACGCGATGATCCGCGACCTCTCGGCAGCCGTCGGCACGTTCGGTGAGGGGAGCGGAGAGCTCTTCGCCACCGTGCGCCAGCTCGAGGCGTTCATCGCCGCCCTGGCCCGCAACGACCGGTTCGTGTCGGCCTTCATCGCCGACCTTGCCGGCGTCTCCGGCCAGCTGTCGGGTGAGCGGGAGGAGCTGCGGGCTGCGCTGGCCAACCTCGCGGACGCAGTGGGCAAGGTCGACCGCTTCGTGCGCAGCAACAAGGGGCTCGTCGAGGCCGACGTGAAGGCGCTGACCGACGTGACCCGGAGCATCGCCAAGGAGAAGGACAGCCTCGCCACCGCCTTGGCCAAGGGTCCCGTGGGAGCGGGGAACCTCGCGATCGCGTTCGACAACTCCACCAACGCCATCGGGGCACGGATCCAGACCGGCCCCAACGCCGATGACATCGACGGCTTCCTGTGCGCGATCGTGCAGAACGCCGACATCCCCGACAAGGACACGGCCTGCCGGCTGTTCGCCCAGATCTTCGACCCGCTCCCGTCCTCGGACCCGCAGGCCGAGCAGGGCACCTCGGTCGAGCCGGTGTCGGGGAAGGTGTCGAAGCCTTTCCGCGAGCGTGGCCCCGCGACGACGCTTGCCGACCTGCTCGGAGGTGGCTCGTGAGGACCACCTCCCGGCGTACCGCTGCTCTTGCCGTCCTTCTCGTCGGCTCGCTCCTCGCGAGCGGGTGCCGGTTCGACGGCGCCTACGACCTTCCGCTGCCGGGCGGGCCGGTCGACCCGGACCATGCCTTCACCGTCACCGCGGAGTTCGAGGACATCTTGAACCTCGTCCCGCGCTCGGAGGTCAAGGTCAACGACGTCACCGTGGGGGAGGTGACCGAGGTGTGGCGCGAGGGCTGGCACGCCGGCGTCGAGATGCGGATCCAGAACGGCGTCGACCTGCCCGACAACGCCGTCGCCCTGATCCGCCAGACCAGCCTGCTCGGAGAGAAGTACGTCGCGCTGCTGCCACCGCCCGGGAAGCGCGCGCAGGGCGAGCTGTCCGACGGCGACCACCTGCCGCTGGCGGCCACGGGCCGCAACCCGGAGGTGGAGGAGGTCCTCGGGGCGCTCTCCTTCCTGCTGAACGGCGGCGGTGTCGCGCAGCTGAAGACCATCAGCACCGAGCTGAACACCGTCATGGAGGGACGCCAGGAGCGCATCGGCCACCTGCTGGGCGAGCTGGACACGCTCGTCGGCTCCCTCGACCGTCAGAAGGAGGAGATCGTCGACGCGATGGCCGCGATCAACCGACTTACGGCCACGCTCAACCGCGAGCAGGACGCCGTCGTCGAGGCGATGGACACCATGGGTCCGGCCATCGCCGTACTCGCCGACCAGCGACGGCAGCTGATGAGCATGCTGCGCAGCCTCGACCGCCTCGGTGAGGTGGGCACCCGAGTCATCGAGGGGACTCGCGAGAACCTGCTCGCCGACCTGAGACACCTCCGGCCCATCCTTCGCAACCTCAACGAGGCCGGGCAGTCGCTGCCGAACGCGATGGACCTCTTCATCAGCTTCCCCTTCCCCAAGGAGGCGAGCGAGGTGGTGCAGGGCGACTACGCGGACACCGAGATCGCCATGGACCTGTCCATCGACAACATCGTCGCGCAGCTTGAGAAGCGGACCGGGCGCGAGCTCCCCCTTCCCGAGGTCAGGGTGCCGACGCTGCCCGGCAGGCCGGAGGCTCCCGACGCCCTGGACACGCCGGAACTTCCCGGCCTGCCGGGCGACCTGGGTGGCGTGGTCGGACGAGGCGGCGGGCTCCTCGGGGGTGGTCTGGGATGACGGACCGCGGGACGAAGGTGAGGCTGGCGACCTTCCTGGTAATGAGCGCCCTCGGCATCGTGTACGTCAGCGGTTCCTACCTCGGTCTCGTCGACCGGGTTCTCGGGCGGGGCTTCACGGTGGAGGCCCGCCTACCGGCGACCGGAGGGCTCTACGAGGGCGGGCAGGTGACCTATCGCGGTGTCGCCGTGGGAGAGGTCGCGTCGATGCGGCCCACCCGCGAGGGAGTCAGCATCAGGCTGGCCCTCGAGGAGGACACCGAGGTCCCCGCGGACAGCCCGGTGTTCGTGCACAACGGGTCAGCGGTGGGGGAGCAGTACCTCGACTTCGCGCCGGCCGACGACGAGGGGCCCTACCTGAGACAAGGCGACGTGGTTGTCGGAGGCGAGGACAGCCTCCCCACCAGCGAGGAGCAGCTGCTGCTCGACCTCGACACCTTCGTCGGCTCCGTCGACCGTGCGAACCTGCGCACGGTCGTCGGCGAGCTCGGGACCATGTTCCGCGACACCGGCCGACCCCTGCAGCGGATGATCGACGACGGGGGGCGGTTCGTCGCCGAGGCCAGGGCCAACGAGGCGGCGACGACCAGCCTCCTCGAAGAAAGCCGCACCGTGCTCCGGACGCAGCGGGAGCAGGGCGGCAACATCCGTTCCTTCGCCGAGGACCTCGCCGGGGTCACCGACACGCTGCGCGCCGGCGACCGCGACCTCCGGCAGAGCCTCCAGGGCGGGTCGGGCGCCGCGAGGCAGGTCGACGCCCTGCTCAAGGGCGTCGAGCCGACGCTTCCCGTGCTGCTCAGCAACCTCGTCACCGTGAACCAGGTCGTGACCACCCGTCTGCCCGCGGTCGAGCAGCTGCTCGTCACCTACCCGCGCATCATCTCCAGCGGGTTCAGCGGTACCCCGGGCGACGGCTACGGGCACGTCCAGCTCCAGTTCGACGGTGACCCGCCGGCCTGCCGTGCCGGCTATCTCCTTTCGGACCGGTGGCGGCCGAGCAGCGACCTGAGCGACCGCAGGCCCTACTACGCCGCGCACTGCGCGTCAGGGCCTCCCTACAACATGCGCGGCACCAAGTACGCCCCCCGTTTCGGGTCGGAGGGCTCGACCAACAGGGTCGCCCCGTACGACCCGACCACCGGGGAGGTCCCCGGCGAGGCTGGGCGGAACGGAGTGACCATCGGGGGCCAGGGCGGCCAGAACGCACTCTTCGGAGAGGACTCGTGGAAGTGGATGTTGATCGGACCGACGGAGCGGCGATGAGACGCACACGGCTCAGCCGGCTCGACCCGATGCTCGGAGCCCTCGTGCTCGCGCTCGTGGCGGGCGGAGTCGTGCTCGGCGCACGATGGACCGAGGCACGGGAGACCGAGCAGAGGTACGACGAAGTGCTCGCCGCCGCGAGGGCAGAGGCGCTCGCGTTCACGACACTGGACCACCGGACCGTCGAGGAGGACACCGCCCGGGTGCTCGACGGGGCCACCGGCTCGTTCGAGCGGCAGTTCGAGGGCAGCCTCGACCAGCTGACCGAGCTCGCGACCCAGAACGAGTCGATCTCCAAGGGCAAGGTCCTCTCCGCCGGCGTCGTCTCGGCCGACGGCGACTCGGCCCGGGTCGTGGTCGTCGCGGACAGCACGGTCATGAACGTCAACACGCCTTCCCCGCAGCCGCGGCACTACCGAATCCAGATGGACCTGGTCCGGCGCGGCGAGGAGTGGCTCACCTCCGACCTGGAGTTCGTCTCATGAGCGCCAACGACACCCCGCGTCCCCGGCGGCCGGCCGGTCACCGTCCGAGCTCGGTCACGGTTGCCGGCCGCCCGCGCAAGGTCGCCGACAGCCGCCGCGTCGCGGTCAGGTCCGCAACCGAGGCGGCAGGATCAGCCACGCTCGAGCCCACGGCTCCGAACGGGCTGCCCGTCGCGGTCAGGCCTTCCACCCCGACTGGGCCGGAGGCCGGCCATGACGCGCAGTCGAGTTCCCGCTCCGGCGCGAGCAGGCTCACCGTGGTCCTCGCGACGCTGGCCGTCGTCCTCGCGGTGGCCGTCGCGCTGGTCGGCTGGGACCTGATGCGAATGGACGGGCGGGCAGATGCCAGGAAGGCCGCGCAGGTGGTCGCCGCGGAGTCCGCGGAGAGGATCCTGTCCTACGACCACACGAGCTACGACAAGGGTGTCGCCGCCGCGCGGAGCCTGATGACGGAGGGCTTCGCGAAGGAGTACGCCGACACCGTCGACACCGTGCGTGCCGAGGTGATCGAGACCGAGTCGGTGGTCATTGCCGAGGTGGTGGCGGCCTCCGTCGTGTCCGCCGAAGCCGACCGCGTCGAGACCCTCCTCTTCGTGAACCAGACGACCACCGGCAAGCAGGTGGAACAGCCCCGCGTCGACCTCAACCGCGTCGTGGTCACGCTCGTGCGCGACGGGGACGGCGCCTGGCTGGTGTCCGACGTCGACGCCCTCTGAGTCCGGGCGGTACGGGCCGGTCTGGTCAAGTGCTCGCGATACCCGTAAACTAGAACACGTTCCACTAGGGGTGGCTTCTGGCGGAGGAGTGAGGCGCAGCGCGTGGCAAGCAAGGGCAGAGATCTCGTGAGGATGTCCGACGCCGAGATCGAGGAGTTCCTCGCCGGGCACAACAAGGTGCAGGTCGCCACGGTCAACCCCGACGGCAGCCCCCACCTCACCACCTTGTTCTACGTCGTCGACGAGGGGCGGATCGCGTTCTGGACCTATGGACGGTCGCAGAAGATCAAGAACCTCGAGCGCGACCCCCGGATCACCTGCCTGGTGGAGACCGGTGACGACTACTTCGAGCTCGTCGGCGTGTCCGTCAGCGGTCACGCGGAGCTGGTGACCGACGAGGAGGGCATCCGCGCGATCGGCACGGCGGTGGCCTCCCGCATGGTCGACGGCGCCGACCTCGGTGACCTCGGCCGGGGCGAGGTCGAGCGGCAGGTCCGCAAGCGCGTGGGTGTGACCGTCGTACCGACAAGGACGGCTTCCTGGGACCACCGAAAGATGCTCGCCGAAACAGGGTCCTGACCGGTGGCGCGGGGCGGCACGAGCCGAGCAGCACGAGCAACGACGAGGAGACAGTGATGAGCCTGAGTCCCGACGCCATCGGTGAGGTGGCGGTGGACTACGACCTGTGCGAGGCCAACGGCATCTGTGTCGGCATCGCCCCCGAGGTCTTCGACCTCGACGACGACGACAACCTGCACCTGCTGAAGACCGAGGTCCCGGCCGGGAACGCGTCGCGCATCATGCAGGCGGTCGACTCCTGCCCCCGCAACGCACTGCGGATCGAGAGGAGCTCCCATGTCTGAGGACGACCTGTCCCTCGACGGTCGCGTCGCCGTGGTGACCGGTGCCGGTGCCGGCCTCGGCCGTGCAGAGGCTCTCGCACTCGCCGACGCCGGCGCCCGGGTCGTCCTCAACGACCTGCCGGGTGCGGCTGACGAGGTGGCCGAGGAGGTCGTCGCCCGCGGTGGCGAGGCGGTCGTGGTCGCGGGCGACATCGGTGAGAGATCGACTGCTGACGCGCTGATGGCCGCCGCCGTCGACGACCTCGGCAGCCTCGACATCGTGGTGAACAACGCCGGCGTCATCCGCGACAAGATGCTGTTCAACATGTCCGACGAGGACTGGGACCTCGTGATCCGTGTCCACCTGCGCGGGCACTTCCTCCTCTCGCGCAACGCCGGCGCCCACTGGCGGTCGGTGTCGAAGGCGACGGAGAGGCCGGTCTACGGGCGTGTGGTCAACACGGCCTCCGAGGCCTTTCTCGTGGGCTCACCCGGCCAGGCCAACTACGCGGCGGCCAAGGGCGGGATCGCGGCGCTGACCCTCTCGACCTCCCGCGGTCTTGGCCGGATGGGTGTGCGTGCCAACGCCATCTGCCCGCGTGCCCGGACCGCGATGACCGAGAACGTCTTCGGCGAGCACCCCAGCCAGGGCACCGACCCGCTCTCCCCGGAGCACGTCGCGCCGCTCGTCGCCTACCTCGCCTCGCCGGCCGCCGAGCAGATCACCGGCCAGGTCTTCGTCGTGTACGGCGGCATGGTGGCTCTGCTCGCGGCACCCGTGGTCGAGCAGCGCTTCGACGCCCAGGGCCAGACCTGGGACCTCCCCGATCTGGACAAGCAGCTCGGCACGTACTTCGCCGACCGTGACCCGGGCAAGGGCTTCGCCGCCGACAGCGTCATGTCCATCGCAGGCCAGCCCCTCGGCTGAGTGCGCCCCCGACCGTCGTACACAACGCAAAGGACTTCAGATGAGCAGCACAGGCCGACTGGCAGGCAAGGTGGCCGTGATCACCGGAGCGGCACAGGGGCAGGGTGCCGCCGCCGCGCGGGCCTTCGTGGCAGAGGGCGCCAAGGTCGTCATCGCCGACATCGCCGACGACGCGGGCAAGTCCTTGGCCGACGTGCTGGGGGAGGGCGCCTACTACCGGCACCTCGACGTCACGAGCGAGGCAGACTGGGACAGCGCGGTCACCGAGGCGGTCGACACTTTCGGGCAGATCGACGTGCTCGTGAACAACGCGGGCGTGCTCCTGTTCAGCGAGCTCACGAAGACCTCGCTCGAGGAGTACGAGCGGGTGATCGGCATCAACCAGGTCGGCACGTTCCTCGGCATGCGCTCCGTGGCGGACCACATGGCCTCGCGCGGCGGCGGCTCCATCGTGAACTCCTCGTCGATCGAGGGGCTCGGCGGCATGCCGCTGCTCGTGGCGTACACCGCCAGCAAGTTCGCGATCCGCGGGATGACCAAGTCCGCTGCGATGGAGCTCGGGCCCAAGGGCATCCGGGTCAACTCGGTCCATCCCGGCATGATCGACACCGCCATGATCCGCGACTACGCCGGCGAGGAGGGGCTCGAGTGGGGCGGCAGCAAGGTCGCCCTCAAGCGCGTGGGCAAGCCCGAGGACGTCGCCGGGGTCTACGTGTTCCTGGCCAGCGACGAGAGCGGCTACTGCACGGGCGCCGAGTTCGTCTGTGACGGTGGAGCCACCGCGACGCATGCCTACGGTGGCTGAGCCGGGGCAGGGGCCCGGTCCGTCGGTGACGCGGCCGGCACCCTCAGTCGCGGAGCAGCAGCCGGACCGCGACGTCGATCGACTTGCTGACGTCGGCCGCGGACGCCCGGCCGGTCACCCACTGAACGAGGCTGGCGAGCCACACGTCGCCGATGACCTTCGCCACCGCGATGTCCTCCTCGGTGGGCTCGATCTCGCTGCTGGGCACGTCCTGGGCGTGCATGGCGCGCATGAGCATCCGGGTCACGTGCATGCCGACCGCGTGGATCTCGTTGGCCACGGACGCGTCGGCGAACATGAACGCGCGCGTGAGTGCCTCGGTCAGGTTCGGGTCGCGCTGCAGCGCGCGGGTGTTGCGGCTCAGGACGTAGATCACCCGGTCGGCGGCGGTGTCGCCCGGGACCGGCTTGCGGTCCAGGCTGATGTTGGCCTGCTCGAACTCTCGCGCGAGCGCCGAGACCAGAAGGTGGATCTTCGACGGAAAGTAGCGGTAGAGCGTGCCGAGTGCCACGTCGGCGCGCTCGGCCACGGCCCGCATCTGGACCGCGTCGAAGCCACCCTTCGAGGCCAGAGCGATCGTGGCGTCGAGGATTCGCTTGCGTCGGTCACGCTGGGCAGCCGACCCGAGCTCCTCGAAGGTCAGCGAGTTCATGCTGGTCACGCTGGTGCTCCCGTCGCTTTTTCCCAGTCGGCTCGTTGTAGGGACCACCGGAAATCCAGGCCCTTCCAACGCGTAGGCTAACACCGGCTCTCGGCATAATCGAAACACGTTTCACTCGCAGATTCCCCTGTTTTTGGAGGTCCGAACGTGCGAATCGCTCTGCTGTCCTACCGCAGCAAGCCGCACTGCGGTGGCCAGGGCGTGTACGTCCGGCACCTGAGCCGTGAGCTGGTCGCCCTCGGCCACGAGGTCGAGGTCTTCTCCGGCCAGCCCTACCCCGAGCTCGACCCGGGTGTCCGGCTGACCAAGCTTCCCAGTCTGGACCTCTACCGCGAGCCGGACCCGTTCCGGACCCCGCGGCCGAGCGAGTTCCGGGACGCGGTCGACGTGCTCGAAGTCGCCACCATGTACACCGCCGGCTTCCCCGAGCCGCTGACGTTCAGCCTCCGTGCGGCCAGGGTGCTGCGCAAGCGGCTCCACGAGTTCGACGTCGTCCACGACAACCAGACGCTGGGCTATGGGCTGCTCGACATCGCGCGCACCGGCCTGCCGCTGGTGACCACGATCCACCACCCGATCACCTTCGACCGCCGCGTCGACCTGAAGGCGGCGCGCGGGCGCAAGAAGCTCACCACCTGGCGCTGGTACGGCTTCCTCACCATGCAGGGACGCGTGGCGCGCCGGATGCGGCACGTCCTGACCGTCTCGAAGTCGTCGGCACGCGACATCGTCGCCGACTTCAAGGTCTCGCCGGAACGGATCGAGGTGATCCCGCTGGGGGTCGAGCCCGAGGTCTTCCAGCACTACCAGGACCCCCGGGTCCCCGGCCGGATCGTCGCGATGGCGAGCGCTGACACCCCCATGAAGGGGATCGCGACGCTGCTGGAGGCCTTCGCCAAGCTCCGCACCGAACGCGACGTCGAGCTGCTGCTGATCACCCGGCCCAAGCCCGGTGGTCGCACCGAACAGCTGATCGACCGGCTGTCGATCAAGGACAGCGTGCGGTTCGTCAGCGGGCTCAGCGACACCGAGCTCGCCGAGGTCGTGGGCTCGGCCGAGATTGCCTGTGTGCCGTCGTTGTACGAGGGCTTCTCGCTGCCCACCGTGGAGGCGATGGCCTGCGGCACGCCGCTCGTGGTCAGCCGTGCCGGGGCGATCCCCGAAGTCGTGGGCGAGGACGGCCTCTGCGCCGACCTGGTCACCCCCGGCGACGTCGGCGAGCTGGCCTCGGCGCTGGAGGTGCTGCTCGACGACCCGGACCGCCGACACCGGATGGGGGCCGCCGGCAGGAACCGCGCCCTGGAGAAGTTCAGCTGGCGCGCCGTGGCCGAGGCAACCGCACTGGCCTACCAGAGGGCCGTCGAGGACACGAACGACAAGGAGAGCTGACCGGATGCTGACCGTTGACTTCGACCGGCTGGGCGTACAGGCCGGAGACCGCGTCCTCGACATGGGCTGTGGCGCGGGCCGCCACGCCTTCGAGCTCTACCGCCGCGGCACCGACGTGATCGCCTTCGACCAGGACGCCGACGAGCTCGCGGGGGTCTCCGACATGTTCGCCGCGATGCGTGCGGCCGACGAGGTCCCCGACGGCGCCGACGCCGACGTGAAGCAGGGTGACGCCCTCCAGCTGCCCTTCGCCGACGGCGAGTTCGACCGCGTCGTCGCCGCAGAGGTGCTCGAGCACATCCCCGACGACGAGGCCGCCATCGCCGAGCTCGTGCGGGTGCTGCGCCCCGGCGGGACCATCGCCGTCACCGTGCCGCGGTGGCTCCCGGAGAAGATCTGCTGGGCCCTCTCCGACGAGTACCACGAGGTGGAGGGAGGGCACGTGCGTATCTACACCGGCGACGAGCTGGTCGGGAAGCTCGAGCGGGCCGGGCTGAGGTTCGCAGGCAAGGACCACGCGCACGCGCTGCACTCGCCGTACTGGTGGCTCAAGTGCGCCGTCGGCGTCGAGAACTCCGAGCACGTACTGCCCAAGACCTACCACCGGCTCCTGGTGTGGGACATCATGAAGCGTCCCTGGCTGACCCGCAGCGCCGAGCGCGTGCTGAACCCCGTGATCGGCAAGAGCATGGTTCTCTACCTCAGCAAGCCCTGAGGCCGCGCATGACCGCCGATATCCCCAGCCTCACCGACCTGCTGAGCGTCCACGACGTCCGGCGGACCGCGGCCGCGATCGCCCGAGTCCAGGAGCCCACCGGGGCGATCCCGTGGTTCCGTGGGGGACACACCGACACCTGGGACCACGTCGAGTGCGCGATGGCGCTGCTCGTCGGTGGAGAGGTAGAGGCCGCCGAGCAGGCCTACGACTGGCTCCTCAGGACCCAGCGCCCCGACGGCTCCTGGCCGATGAAGGTCACGATGGGCCGGGTCGTCGACGCCGCCGTCGACACCAACATGACCGCCTACGTGGCGGTCGGCGTGTGGCACCACTGGCTGGTCCGGCGCGACGAGGGGTTCGTGCGCCGGGCCTGGCCGGTCGTACGACGGGCGCTCGACTGCGTCACCGCGATGCAGCTGCCCTTCGGCGGGATCGCCTGGGCCGCCAACGCCTACGGCGAGGTGCAGGACACCGCCCTGGTCGCGGGGAGCTCGAGCATCTACCACGCGCTGGCCTGCGGCCTCGCCCTGAGCGAGCTCGTCGACGAGCCGCAGCCCGAGTGGGAGCTCGCGGCCGGACGCCTCGGTCACGCTCTGCGCGAGCACGAGGACCGGTTCGTCGCCAAACGGCGCTACTCCATGGACTGGTACTACCCGATCCTCGGCGGTGCCCTACGCGACTTCGAGGCGGTCGGGCGGGTCGCAGGGCGGTGGGACGACTTCGTCGTCGACGGCCTCGGCATCCGCTGCGTCGACGACCGGCCCTGGGTCACCGGCGCGGAGACCTGTGAGCTCGTCCTTGCCCTCGACTCGATGGGGGAGCACGACCGGGCGCGCGAGCTCCTGGAGGCGATGCAGCACCTCCGCGACGCTGACGGCTCCTACTGGACCGGCTACGTCTTCGCCGACGACGCACGTTGGCCGATCGAGTGCAGCTCGTGGACCTCCGCGGCCGTGGTGCTCGCCGTCGACGCCTTGTCGTGCGCGACGGCCGGGTCGGACATCTTCCGCGGTGCGAGCCTGCCGAGCGGCTTTACCGAGATCGGTCTGGAGTGCGGCTGCGTCCCGGCCGACAGCACCCCCGACGCATCAGCGAACCGGGTCGCCGGCTTCTCCCCGCACCCGCGTTAGCACCCGCATCGAACCCAGCGCCTCGGTCTCGGTGAAGTCGCCGCTCTCGAGCGCACGCAGGTACACCCGGTAGGGCGCCTGGCCGCCGTCAGCGGGGTCGGGGAAGACGTCGTGGATCACCATGAGTCCGCCGTTGGCGACCCAACGGCCCCATCCCAGGTAGTCGTTGCCGGCGTGCTCATCGGTGTGCCCGCCGTCGATGAACAGCAGGGCAAGCGGGGTCCGCCAGTGCGCCGAGACGGTCGTCGACCTGCCCACCACCGCGACCACCTGGTCCTCCAGGTGCGCTCGCGCGATCGTGTGCCGGAAGTGCCCGAGCGTGTCGATCTTCCCGACCTCCGGGTCGACGAGCGTCGGGTCGTGGTACTCCCAGCCCTCCTGGTTCTCCTCCGACCCGCGGTGGTGGTCCACGGTGAACACCGTGCCGCCGACCTCGCGCGCGGCGGCGCCCAGGTAGACCGCCGACTTGCCGCAGTAGGTGCCGACCTCGAGCACCGGGCCGTGCACGAGCTGCCGCCGGGCGAGCCGGTGCAGCAGGTCGCCCTCGTCGAGCGGCATGAAGCCCTTGGCTGCGAGAGCGTGCTCGAGCAGGTCCTCGGGCATGCCTGGCGCGTCCTGTGGCTGCTCGCCTTGGGGGCTGTTCGTTGCGGACATGTCGGGGTCCTCGCTGCTCGGCTCTTCCCTGGGGTCGCACGCGGCGACCGGTCGGGGCTGCCGGTCCGCCGGCGCGGACCCACGTGCGCGGGCCAGCGTATCCGTGGCAGTATTGAAACACGTTCTAGATCGCTCGAGGAGTCGTGCTGTGTCGATGGGACTGACCGAGGAGCAGGTCGCGCTGGCCTCGTCCGTGGCCGAGTGGGCCGCCGCCCGGGGGTTCCCAGAGCTGGTCCGGGCTGCCGAGGGGGTGGAGCCGGACCTGCTTGTCGACGCGTGGGGGCAGCTCGCGGACCTCGGCGTGCTCGGGATCGCTGCTCCCGAGGCACTCGGCGGCGCCGGGGGCACCCTGCTCGACCTCG
Source organism: Nocardioidaceae bacterium (assembly GCA_035688575.1). GTDB lineage: Bacteria > Actinomycetota > Actinomycetes > Propionibacteriales > Nocardioidaceae > Nocardioides_C. The sequence goes on along the minus strand of DASSMS010000069.1, from coordinate 1,279 downwards.
CCTGTGCGCTCGAGGCGGCGGCGGAGGCCCTGGTCCCCGGGCCGCTCCTCTCCACCGCGACCGGCGCCGCCCTGCTCGCGGAGCACGCGGACACCCCGGCGGCCAAGCGACTCCTTCCCGGGGTCTGCGACGGTTCGATCCGTCTCGGGCTCGCTCCCTCCTGTGCCTCGCTGACGCTCGGCGACCGCAGGGACTCGGTCTCCGGGACGGTCCGTGTGGTCGCCGACGCCGGGACCGCCACCCACCTCCTCCTCGGCGTGTCCACGGGGGAGCAGGAGACCTGGTTCGTGCTGCCGGCCGACGCGGCCGGCGTGAGAGTGGTGCCGGCTCCGGGTGGACCCGACCTCTCCCGGACCGTGGGCTCCGTGCACCTTCGCGAAGCGCTGGTCGACTCGGACGCGCGGCTGGAGGTGCCCGCCGGCCGGGTGCGCGAGCTGCTCACGGCGCTCGCCGCGGCGGAGGCCGCCGGAACAGCGCGCTGGGCGCTGCGGACAGCGGTCGGGTACGCCGGTGTCCGCGAGCAGTTCGGGCGCAAGATCGGCTCGTTCCAGGCCATCAAGCACCTGTGCGCGCAGATGCTCGAGCGGGCGGAGTCGACCACGGCCGTGGCGTGGGGCGCCGCATGCGCCCACGACGAGAGCCCCGAGCAGCTGCGTTTCGCCGCCGCGGCCGCGGGGGCGGTGGCCCTCGACGCCGCCGTGGACAACGCCAAGGACTGCGTCCAGGTGCTCGGCGGGATCGGCTTCACGTGGGAGCACGACGCCCACCTCCACCTGCGACGGGCACTCGGCACCCGGCAGCTGTTGGGAGGCACGGCCCGGCTCCGCGGCGCGGTGGCCGACCTCGCCCTCGACGGGGTACGACGCAGCCTCCGCATCGAGCTCGACGACGACGCCGAAGGGCTCCGCGAGTCGGTCCGTTCGGACGTCGAACGGGTCCGCGCGGCGCAGGACGACGCACGTCGTACCGCGCTCGCCGAGACCGGGCTGCTCACCCCGCACTGGCCCGTCCCCTACGGCCGCGGCGCCGACCCTCGCACCCAGCTCGTCATCGACGAGGAGCTCTCGGCGGCCGGGATCGAGCGGCCGGACCTCGGAATCGGGGCGTGGGCCGCCCCGACGATTTTGGGCCACGGGACGGAGGCACAGCAGGAACGGTTCCGCCCCGGGACGCTGCGGGGTGAGATCGTGTGGTGCCAGCTGTTCAGCGAGCCCGGTGCCGGTTCCGACCTGGCGTCGTTGCGGACGAGGGCGGAACGGGTCGCCGGGGGCTGGCGGCT
>DASSMS010000131.1:0-23233 GCA_035688575.1 Nocardioidaceae bacterium | reverse complement strand
TTACTCCATAGAGTTTCGGCGGCCATAGCGAAAGGGAAACACCCGGTCCCATTCCGAACCCGGAAGTTAAGCCTTTCAGCGCCGATGGTACTGCACACGCGAGTGTGTGGGAGAGTAGGACGTCGCCGGACATACTTTCGCTAGTGGCCACCCCTTCGGGGGTGGCCACTAGTCGTTTTCCGGGACTTCCGAGCGGTCCACCGTTGGGCCGCCGACCCGAGGTTTTGCATGATGGCGGCAGCCGCCTCCACGAAGGGAAGACAGAAGTGGCCCAGGAACGACGGTCCAACAGCCCACGACGCGACGACCGATCCACAGGTGGTGGTCGCCGCGGATCGGCACCGCGGTCTGCGGCAGGCAAGGACGCCCGTGGAGGCGACCGGACCCGTGGCAAGCAGTGGAGCCGCCCGGGGCGTGACGAAGGCGCCGGCCGCCAGGAGCGGCCGCGCTCGGAGGAGCAGGCACGTTACGACGGGCCGCCACTCGACGAGTCGATCACCGGAGCGGAGCTCGATCGCAACATCCGTCAGCAGCTGCGTGGCCTGCCCGAGAAGCTCGCCGCGCGCGTTGCTCGTCATCTTGTCGCTGCCGGTCAGCTGATCGAGGAAGACCCCAAGACCGCCTACCAGCACACGCTGGCGGCTCGCGCCCGAGCGGCTCGCGTGGCGGTCGTGCGAGAGGCTTGCGGGGAGGCGGCCTACGCCGCAGGGGAGTACGCCGAGGCGCTCTCGGAGCTGCGCGCTGCCAAGCGGATGAACGGCGCCATCGACTACCTGCCCGTCATGGCCGACTGCGAACGAGCGCTCGGCCGTCCGGAGAAGGCCTTGGCGCTGGCCAAGAGCCCATCGGTCGCCAACCTCCCGCAGGACCTACAGGCGGAGATGACGATCGTGGAGGCCGGGGCCCGCAGGGACATGGGTGACCTCGACGCCGCCGTGCGGACCCTGGAGAACGCGCCGCTGCGCTCTCGCTCCCGGGAGGACTGGGTCGTGAGGCTCCGGTACGCCTACGCGGACACCCTTCTCGCCGCGGGACGGCGCGACGACGCCATCGAGTGGTTCCACCGCACGGTGGCGGTCGACGGCGATGGTGTCACCGACGCGGCCGAGCGCGTGGCGGAGCTCGAGGGCATCACGTTCGTTGACGAGGCAGAGTCTCCCGACGGGTCCTGACGGGCCGGCGCCCGTCCCCAGGTTCCGTGCCGCCGGTCTTGTCCTCAGGCGCGACCCGGCTTCTGTCCGTGAGGCACTCCTCGGCGACACAGTTGTCGCGGAGGTGGTGATTCATGAGCGCAGCAAGCGCAGCACAGGAGATGGCAGCCCAGCCACGCAACACAGTGTGTCTGGCCGGAAGGGTCTCGTCGCCACCCATCGAGCGAGAGCTCCCGAGTGGCGATCGTGTCGTGACGTTTCGCGTGGTCATGGCACGCGAGCAGACCCCGATGACTGCCAAGTCCAAACAGGTGTCGGACTGGGTCGACTGCGCCGCCTGGGGAGGTCGGGTCCGTCGGACGGTCGCCTCGTGGCAGGTGGACGATCTGGTGGAGGTCGAGGGAGCGCTCCGGCGGCGATTCTTCCGTGGCGCCGGTGGCGCGTCGAGCCGGGTGGAAGTCGAGGTGCTCGGCGCACGGCGCGTCGCGCGGGCACCGTGAGGGCTCGTGACCGGGTCAGGCGTCGCGCAGGTCTCTCAGTACGAGCCCCATCCGCGGCTTGGGGCTGAACGAGGTGGACTTGCGCGGCATACGGGCTCCGCGCGCGGCACTCGCCATCACCTGGTCGAGAAGAGGGGGTCTGACTCCGACCACCACGCCGGGTTGTCGCGTGGCGGCGTGCAGCGCCTGGTCGAGCGAGTGGTGGTAGCCCACCTGCTGCTCGGTGACATGCCATGCGGGGAAGAGCTCGTCGTGGAGCACCGCCGCATCCACTTCGTGGTGCCTGCGGGTGCTGAGCAGGGCCCACGCGCGCCCGTCCGACAGCACGAATTCCGCGGTCGGAGCACCGTTTCCGGCGGAAGCCTTCGACAGCGCCGTGACAGCGGACTCGCGATCTGCGCAGGTGGTCACCTCGTCGCCCCGCTCGGCAGCCATCTCGAGCACGTCGGACAGGGTGAGTGCCGCGACAGTGCGGTGGATGGGGCCGATCGACAGGGGGTAGTCGTTCTGGTCGACGAGCATCGCGAGGCCGTAGTCCCAGGGCGACTCGCCCGGGCCTGCCGAGGGATCCCGCAGGTCCCGCTGGAGGGAGAGGTAGGCGGCGTAGCGGTGGTGGCCGTCGGCGATCAGCGCCTGCCCCGGTGCGAGCAACCCGGCGATCGCCTCGTGCTCGGCAGCATCGGTGAGTGCCCACAGGCGATGCCGACTGCCCTCTCTCTCCTCGAAGTCGACGAGAGGCGCGCGCCGGGTCGTCTCCTCGAGCAGATCCCGGAGGCGGGCTGGGCCCTGGTGGACGAGCAGGATGGGCTCCAGGTTGGTGCGCGTGGTGCGCATCAGCGCCGACCGGTCCTCGACGGGCTCGGGCATCACCTCCTCGTGGGGGAGGACGACCCGCTCGCTGGGCTCTCGCAGGCCGAGGAGTCCGATCAGGCCACGCACAGTCATGCCGTCCACCGTGTACTGGTAGACGTACAGGCCCGGCTCAGGGTCCGGGACGAGGCAGCCTTGGGCTCGCCAGCCCTCCAACCGCCGCTTCACCGCGAAGTAGGGGCGCTCGAAGTGGCGTGACAGAATCAGACGGACGATGTTCCGGCGGTTCCCGGCCTCGAGCTCGCGCACCATGTCCGCATCGAGGACGTCGTACGGAGGCGAGATCACCGACGCCAGGTCGCCCACGACGGACGCGTCGAAACGCAGACCCCGGAACGGGGCCATGACAAGGGTGCGTTCGCCGGTGCTGAGCATCAGTGCATCGTATGAGACCGCCGGACGGTCCCGCCAAACAGAGAGGCATCGAAGGTGTTGAAGGAGTGCAGCCGAGCGCTGTCGGAGGAGTACGACCTCGCCCTGCTCGACCTCGACGGTGTCGTCTACATCGGCCCGGACGCGGTCGACGGCGCAGCCGAGCGCCTCGCCGCAGCGTCTGCCGCCGGAATGGCGCTCGCCTACGTCACCAACAACGCGTCCCGGCCACCCGCGAAGGTCGCGGGTCACCTCACTGCGCTCGGGATCCCCGCCGAGGAGGACGACGTCGTCACGTCAGCTCAGGCCGCGGCACGCCTGCTGCGAGAGACGCTCGAACCCGGCTCACCGGTGTTCGTCATCGGAGGACAGGGGCTGTTCGAGGCACTCGACGAGCTGGGCCTGCGCGGGGTCCAGTCCCTCGACGACGCCCCGGTAGCCGTCGTCTCCGGTTACAACCCGGATCTGCGCTGGCGCACGCTCACCGACGGTGCGATCCTCGTCCGGCGGGGGCTCCCGTGGGTGGCGGCGAACACCGACTTCACGGTGCCCACTCCCGCCGGCCCCGGCATCGGCAACGGCGTCCTCGTCGACGTCGTCGCCCGGTTCTCCGGACGGACGCCAGTGGTGGCCGGCAAGCCCCGTCCACCGTTGTTCGAGGAGACCCGGCGACGAGTCGGGGGCTCGCGCCCCCTGGTCGTGGGCGACCGGCTGGACACCGACATCGAAGGCGCCCACAACACGGGTCTCGACAGCCTGCTCGTGCTGACCGGCGTGACCGGCGTGTCCGAGCTGGTGGTCGCCACCCCGGTCCAGCGGCCGTCGTACATCTCCCTGGGCCTCGAGGGTCTCGGCCTGCCGCACCCGGCACCGGAGGAGCGCGACGAGGGCTTCGAGCTCGGCGGCTGGCGGGCGGTGGCCCAGCACGGGTCTGTGAAGGTGGAGGGCGACGGCGAACCGGCCGACTGGTGGCGGGTGCTCGCCTCAGCAGCGTGGGCACACCTCGACGCGACGGGGCAGAGCGTCGACGTCTCGGCAGTGGCTCCGCCACGGTAGCGTGTGACGACGTCGGTTCGGAGCCTGGAGTGGGCGAGCAGAGAGACGGTGGGACAGTGAGCGATCAGGTCGGGCAGCCCGTGCCACACGACGCTGCGCCTGGGGAGGATGTCTCCTCCTCAGAGCTCACCGGACACGAGGCTGTCGACGGCGTCCTCCGGTCGCTGGAGGGCCTCGGCGACAAGCCGGTGGAGGAGCATGTCGCGATCTTCGAGTCGGCCCATGAGCAGCTCCGTGCGGCCCTCGCCGATGCTGGGAACCGTCCCGGCGGCCCGGCTGCCGGCTGAGACAGAGCCGGCCTACGCACGATGCCTCGACGACTACGTCTGGACGCCGAGCTCGTCCGTCGCGGACTGGCGCGCTCGCGGGAGCATGCCAGCGAGCTCATCAGCGCCAAGCGCGTCAAGGTAGCCGGCGCGGTCGCCACCAAAGCGGCTACCGGGGTGACCACCGACGTTGCCCTGGTCGTCCTCGAGGACCCGGACCGTCCCGACTTCGTCTCGCGCGGCGGCCACAAGCTCGCCGGGGGCCTGGCTGCCTTCGAGCCGCTGGGGCTCAGCGTCGCCGGTCGGCGCTGCCTGGACGCTGGTGCGTCCACGGGCGGATTCACAGACGTCCTGCTGCGTCACGGGGCGGCCGAGGTCGTTGCGGTGGACGTGGGCTACGGGCAGCTGGCGTGGAGCCTGCAGCAGGACCCGCGTGTGCACGTGCACGACCGGACGAACGTGCGCGAGCTGACCTCCGACCAGATCGGAGGACCGGTCGACGTGGTCGTCGGCGACCTCTCCTTCATCTCCCTGCTGCTCGTGCTCGACGCGCTGCTCGGCGTCACGAGGCCCGACGGCGACCTCGCTCTGATGGTGAAGCCGCAGTTCGAGGTCGGGAAGGACCGCGTCGGCAAGGGCGGTGTGGTCAGAGACCCGGCTCTCCGTGCGGAGGCGGTCTCCACGGTCGCCGCGGCGGCGGCGGAGCGTGGCTGGGGCACACGCGCTGTCACGACGAGTCCTCTGCCCGGCCCGTCCGGCAACGTCGAGTTCTTCTTGTGGCTCAGGCGTGGACCGTCCTCGGTCACGCCCGACGACATCGATCGTGAGACCCGGCGCGTACCGGTTACGTCGGTCTCTGATGAGAGGGTGGATCCGTGAACCGCGACGACACCGAGATCCGCCGCATCTTCGTCCTCACGCACACCGGACGCGAGGACGCGCGTGAGGTGGCCCGACAGTTCTGCCGGGCGCTCCACGCCCACGGTCTCGGTGTGCGCCTGCTCAAGGACGAGGCCGAAGACCTCGACCTGGAGCTCGAAGGGCTCGAGCGCGTCGAGTGCACGCCTGAGGCAACGGTGGGCTGCGAGCTCGCCGTTGTGATCGGAGGCGACGGCACCATCCTGCGCGCCGCCGAGCTCGCCCGCGAGACCGGCACGCCACTGCTCGGGGTCAACCTCGGGCACGTCGGCTTCCTCGCCGAGGCCGAGCACGACGACGTCGAGTTCACGATCGAGGCGATCGTGAACCGTCGCTACACCGCCGACGAGAGGCTCACCATCGACGTCTCGGTCTACCGGGACCGTGAGCTCGTCGCCACGACCTGGGCCCTCAACGAGGCGAGCGTGGAGAAGGCGGCGCGGGAGCGCATGATCGAGCTGGTCGTGGAGGTCGACGGGCGGCCGCTGTCGAGGTGGGGCTGCGACGGTGTCGTGCTCGCCACCCCGACCGGCTCCACCGCCTACAACTTCAGCGCGGGCGGACCCATCGTCTGGCCGGGGGTCGAGGCTTTGCTGATGGTGCCGCTGAGCGCGCACGCGCTTTTCGCCCGGCCGATGGTCGTGGCACCGACCTCCGTGCTCGCGGTCGAGGTGCTCGCGCGCACAGACGGCGCAGGGGTTCTGTGGTGCGACGGCAGGCGGACGGTGGACCTGCCGCCCGGGGCACGGATCGAGGTACGTCGGGGCCGGACGCCTGTCCATCTGGTCCGGCTCCACCAGGCGCCGTTCACCGACCGGCTGGTCGCGAAGTTCGGCCTGCCGGTCACGGGCTGGCGTGGTGCAGCCGAGCGCCGGCGCAACCGTGACAACGGAGGCGACAGTGCTTGAGGAGCTGAGGATCACCTCTCTTGGGGTGATCGAGGAGTCGGTGCTCGAGGTGGCGCCGGGCCTGACCGTGATCACCGGTGAGACCGGAGCGGGCAAAACCATGGTCGTCACGGCGCTCGGCCTCCTGCTCGGTGGACGGGCCGACTCCGGTGCCGTGCGCACCGGTGCTAAGGCCGCCCGCGTCGAGGGCCTGGTCAACCTCGAGGCCGCCGGCCCCGAGCTGACTGCCGTGGTCGAGGAGCTGGGCGGCGATGTCGAGGACGGCCGTCTCCTCATCGCCCGGCAGATCTCCGCCGAAGGCCGGTCGCGTGCCTACGCCGGTGGCGTCTCCGTGCCCGCGTCGGCGCTCGCGTCCCTGGTCGACCCGCTCGTCGCTGTCCACGGACAGTCCGACCAGCACCGGCTGCTGAAGCCCTCGGCGCAGCGCGAAGCCCTCGACAGCTTCGCCGGCCCCGACACGGTCCGGACCCGGGAGCAGTACGCCGACCTCTACCGAAAGTTGCGCGAGACGGAGGCGGAGCTCGACGAGGTGGTCCGCTCGGCGCGCGAGCGCGCCCGTGAGGCCGACCTGCTCCGCTTCGGCCTCGAGGAGATCGAGGCGGTCGCTCCCGAGCCCGGCGAGGACGACGCGCTGGCCGCCGAGGAGGCGAGGCTCGGGTTCGCCGACACCCTCCGCACGGCCGCCGTCCAGGCCCGTGAGTCCCTCTCCTCCGAAGACGGCGCTCCGGACGCCCTCGCCGCCGTGTCCGCCGCGCGCAAGCTCCTCGACGGGGTGCGGGAGCACGACGCCGAGGCGGGCGGGCTCGCCGACCGCTTGGCGGAGGTCAGTTACCTCCTCTCGGACGTTGCCGCCGATGTGTCCTCCTACGCCGCCGGGCTCGAGACCGACCCCGCTCGGCTGGCCGCCGTCTCGGAGCGTCGCGCAGCGCTGACCGCACTGACGCGCAAGTACGGCGAGACCATCGACGAGGTCCTGACCTGGTCGAAGCAGGCCGCGGATCGTCTGCTCACCCTCGACGACACGGACGGCCTGATCGAGACCCTGCGGGCGCGGGTCGAGGAGCTCCGGGCCGGGCTCGCGGAGGTCGGTGGCACACTCAGCCGGATGCGGTCCGAGGCCGCGGCCCGGCTGGGGGAGACCGTGACCGTAGAGCTCGCCTCACTGGCCATGCCCCACGCCACGTTGTGCGCGGCGGTGACCCAGACGACCGCGGAGGACGGCCTACGGGTGGGGGAGCGGACGGTGGCCTTCTCCGCATCGGGCATCGACGAGGTGGAGATCCTGCTCGCCGCCAACAAGGGCGCCGACCCGCGGCCTCTCGGCAAGGGCGCGTCCGGGGGAGAGCTCTCGCGCGTGATGCTGGCGATCGAGGTGGCGCTCGCCGAGACGAACCCGGTGCCGACCTTCGTGTTCGACGAGGTCGACGCGGGCGTCGGCGGAAAGGCCGCGGTCGAGGTGGGGCGCAGGCTGGCGATGCTGGCGCGACACGCCCAAGTGCTCGTCGTCACACACCTGCCCCAGGTGGCTGCCTTCGCCGACCAGCACCACGTGGTCCGCAAGAGCAGTGACGGAATGGTCACCACCTCGGGCCTGGTCCCGCTCACCGAGGCCGAGCGGGTGCGAGAGCTCTCTCGCATGCTCGCCGGCTTCGAGGACTCCGACACAGCTCTCGCGCACGCCCAGGAGCTCCTCCAGACCGCGCAGGAGTCGCGCACGCCGACCCGCTGACCGGCGCCCGCCTGCCCGGATGTCACACACGTCCGTGGCAGGATTGCCGAGCGATGAAGTTCCCCTCACGACAGAGACCTGACGCCGCGCTGCCCGGAACCTCCGGCCCCCTGCGGGTGGACCGGCGTACCAGCACGCTCGTGCGTCGCCTCAAGCCGGGCGACGTCGCGGTCATCGACCACCTCGACCTCGACAAGGCCAACGCGCAGGCGCTCCTGGACTGCGGCGTGGTCGCGGTCGTCAACGCCTCCCCGTTCATCTCGGGGCGCTACCCCAACCTCGGCCCCGAGCTGCTCGCCCGGGCCGGCGTCGTGCTGGTCGACAGCGTCGGCTCCGAGGCCTTCAGCAAGCTCCACGACGGCACTCCTGCACGGATCCAAGACGGACAGCTGTTCGTCAAGGACGAGCCGGTCGTGTCGGGCAAGGAGCTCTCGCTCGATGACATCACGGCGATGATGGAGGAGGCGCGCGGCGGCCTCTCCACTCAGCTGCAGAGCTTCACGCACAACACGACCGAGTTCCTGCGTCGCGAGCAGGACCTGCTGCTCCACGGCGAGGGCGCCCCCGACCTGCGTACCCGGCTCGCGGGACGTCCGGTCATGGTCGTGGTCAAGGGCTACGACTACCGAGACGACCTCCGCGGTCTCAGGCGCTACATCCGGGAGCAGCGACCCGTGCTCATCGGCGTGGACGCCGGTGCAGACGCCCTCCTCGAGGCCGGTCACCGCCCCGACATCGTCGTGATCGGCGAGAACGGCCTGGCGCCGGGCACCCGGGCAGACGGCTCCACGGTCTCCGACAAGGCACTGCGCGGCGCCAAGGAGGTCGTCCTGCACAGCGACCGGGCCGGGCGCGCGGTCGGCTCCGACCGCCTCGAGCGGATCGGCGTGCGACCGCACAACTTCTCGGCGTCGGGCACCAGTGAGGACGTCGCGTTGCTGCTCGCAGACCTCGCCGGTGCCTCCCTGATCGTCTCGGTGGGAACTCACGCGACGCTCAACGAGTTCCTCGACCGGCACCGCTCCGGTCTCGCCAGCACCTTCTTGACGCGCCTTCGCGTCGGCCCCAAGCTCGTCGACGCCAAGGGCGTTCCGCACCTCTACTCCGGGCGGGTGCGGATCTGGCACCTCGTGGTGGTGCTCCTCGCGGGCATCGCGGCCCTGCTCGTGGCCATCGCCGGCACCCCGGTCGGCCAGGAGTGGTGGGACTCGGTGCAGGCCTGGCTCTCGGACGCAACCGACTGGTTCCAAGGACTCTTCACGTGATCTCTTTCCGATACCACATCGTCTCCATCGTCTCGCTCTTCCTGGCGCTCGCCGTCGGGGTAGCCCTGGGCGGCGGCCCGCTCAAGGGCGAGGTCGACAACACGCTCGTCGAGCAGGTGGAGTCCGACCGCAAGGCCAAGGCAGAGCTGCGAGAGCAGATCGCCGCGCTGTCCTCGGCCAACGGGTTCACCGACGAGTTCGCCGCACAGGCTGCCCCCCAGCTTCTGGGTGGCTCGCTCGGCGGACGCGCGGTCACCCTCCTGGTTCTCCCCGGCACCGAGGACTCGACGGTGTCCAAGGTCACCGAGCTCGTGGAGACCGCGGGCGGAGAGGTGGGCGGCACGGTCCGGGCCGGTGACGCCTTGGTCGACGTGGGCAACAAGCAGCTCGTCGACGAGCTCGGCAGCCAGCTCCTCGACGGTGTCAACGACGTCTCGGTCCCGGAGGACGCGAGCACCTACGAGCGTCTCGGCGTGCTCCTGGCTCGTGCGGTCGCCACCGACGAGAACGGCGGCGCACAGGTCGACGATGTCGCGAACAGCATCCTTTCCGGCCTCAGCACGGCAGACCTGATGTCGCCTGCAGGCGAGCTGACACGTCGGGGGAGCCTGGTGCTGGTGCTCACCGGCGGGGAAGTGGAGAGCGACTCGGAGCGTGGAGGAGCCGGTGCGGTGGTGACCGCTCTCGTGAGCGCTCTGGACAACGCCACCGACGGTGTCGTCGTGGCCGGTCCCATCGCCGCTGCCCGCGGGGAGGGGGTCGTGGACTCGGTCCGTCGCGAGGTCGTGACCGCGCAAGAGGTCTCGACCGTCGACACGCTCGACCGGGTGGCAGGCCAGGTGGTGGCCGTGATGGCGCTCGCGCAGCAGGCCGGGGGTGAGTCGGGCCACTACGGATCGGTGGACGCGGCTGACGGCGTGATGCCTGCGTCGGGATCAGACTGATCTCGTCGGCGCGGCTTTGGCCATGCGGCCCGCGTTGTTGGTAGCCTAGAACCCCGTGGACGGTTGGATTTCCAACCGCCTCTTCGCTGGCCAGCTCAGCGAGGCCCGGCACTGATACCACGGGAGTTTCCTTGGCCGCATCGCAGCCAACCAAGCACGTCTTCGTCACCGGAGGCGTCGCCTCCTCCCTCGGCAAGGGCCTCACCGCCTCGAGCCTCGGGAACCTGCTCAAGGCACGGGGGCTGCGGGTGACCATGCAGAAGCTGGACCCGTACCTCAACGTGGACCCCGGGACGATGAACCCGTTCCAGCACGGAGAGGTGTTCGTCACCAACGACGGCGGAGAGACCGACCTCGACATCGGTCACTACGAGCGGTTCCTCGACGACGACCTGAGCCAGATCGCCAACGTCACGACCGGTCAGGTCTACTCCCGGGTGATCGCGAAGGAGCGCCGAGGGGACTACCTCGGCGACACCGTCCAGGTGATCCCGCACATCACCAACGAGATCAAGGAGCGGGTCCGGGCGATGGCCGGCCCCGACGTCGACGTCGTCATCACCGAGGTCGGCGGCACCGTCGGCGACATCGAGTCCCAGCCCTTCCTCGAGGCGGCGCGCCAGGTGCGTCACGACGTCGGTCGCGACAACGTCTTCTTCCTGCACGTGTCCCTGGTGCCCTACCTCGCCCCGTCGGGTGAGCTGAAGACCAAGCCGACCCAGCACTCCGTGGCGGCCCTCAGGTCGATCGGCATCCAGCCCGACGCCATCGTCTGCCGCGCCGACCGGGAGATCCCGGCCTCGGTCAAGCGCAAGATCTCGCTGATGTGCGACGTCGAGGAGGAGGCCGTCGTCGCCGCGGTCGACGCCCCGTCGATCTACGACATCCCGAAGGTGCTCCACAGCGAGGGGCTCGACGCCTACGTCGTACGACGACTGAACCTTCCCTTCCGCGACGTGGACTGGACGCAGTGGGACGACCTGCTCCGACGTGTCCACCACCCTGCGGAGGAGGTCACGGTCGCGCTGGTCGGCAAGTACGTCGACCTGCCCGACGCCTACCTGTCCGTCGCCGAGGCGCTGCGGGCAGGCGGGTTCGCTCACGAGGCCAAGGTGAACCTGCGCTGGGTCCCCTCGGACGAGTGCCAGACCGCCGAGGGTGCCGCCCGCCACCTGTCGGACGTCGACGCGGTCTGCGTCCCGGGCGGGTTCGGGATCCGCGGGATCGAGGGCAAGGTCGGTGCGCTGGAGTACACCCGCACGCACAAGATCCCCACGCTGGGTCTCTGCCTGGGGCTGCAGTGCATGGTCATCGAGTACGCCCGTCACGTGGCCGGGATCGAGAACGCCGACTCCACCGAGTTCGACCCCGACTGCGAGGCCCCGGTGATCGCCACGATGGCCGAGCAGAAGGCGTACGTCGACGGCGAGGGCGACCTGGGCGGCACCATGCGTCTCGGGCTCTACCCGGCACGGCTCCGGGCTGGTTCGGTCGTTGCCGAGACCTACGGCGAGCCCGCCGTCGAGGAGCGCCACCGGCACCGCTACGAGGTGAACAACCGCTACCGCGAACGGCTCGAGGCGGCCGGACTGGTCTTCTCCGGGACGTCGCCGGACGACAGCCTCGTCGAATTCGTCGAGCTGCCCCGCGAGGTGCATCCGTACTACGTGTCCACGCAGGCACACCCCGAGCTTCGCTCCCGCCCCACACGACCGCACCCGCTGTTCTCGGGTCTCGTGGGGGCCGCGATCGCACGCCAGCGCGAGCTGCGCTTCCCGATCGACGAGTCGTCGCTTCGGCGCACGTCGGCCGATGGGGCAGAGCACCCCGCTGACGAGCTGGTGTCCACCGGCAGCGCTGCCGACCGGGATGGCTGACCGGCACGAGGTGGCATCAGCGCCGGCGGACCGGGCCGAGTCCTGGGTCGTGGTGGGCTCGCGCGACCTGTTCCGCGACGACTGGGTCGTCGCGTTGCGCAGCGACACGGTCACGCGTCCCGGCCACGAGGACGAGGAGTTCGACCGGCTCGTGCTGGAGCACCCGGGGGCGGTCGTCGTCCTCGCGGTCGACGAGCGGGACCGGGTCCTGGTGCTCGAGCAGTACCGCCACCCGGTCCGTCGACGCTTCGTAGAGCTCCCTGCGGGGCTGCGGGACACCCATGGCGAGGACCCGCTGACGACGGCACAGCGTGAGCTGCTCGAGGAGGCGGAACTGCGCGCCACCACGTGGCGGCACCTCCTCACGACGTACCCGTCCCCGGGCATCACCGCCGAGCGCATCGAGGTCTACCTCGCCCAGGGACTCTCACCGGCCGACCGTGGCGACTTCGAGCCGACCCACGAGGAAGCCGACCTGGTCACTTCGTGGGTCCCTCTCGAAGAGCTGGTGGACGCGGTGCTCGAGAGCCGGGTGGCCGACGGGCCGCTGGGGCTCGCCGTGCTCGCCTACGCACGGCACCGGGACCGCGGCTCGCTGGACCACCCCGGCCGGGATCTGCGCGCGTGACGCAATACACTCTCCGCGTCACCCCGAAGGCGTGGTGACGCTCACATCGGAGGGAGTGCGCACCGTGAAGATCGGCGTGCCGAAGGAAGTCAAGAACAACGAGTACCGCGTGGCGATCACCCCCGTCGGTACGCACGAGCTCACCGAGCACGGTCACGAGGTGTTCGTCGAGCAGGGCGCCGGCACCGGGTCGCAGATCCCCGACGCGGAGTACGTCGCGGCAGGGGCGACGATCATCGACAGCGCCGACGACGTGTGGGGCACCGCCGACATGGTGCTGAAGGTCAAGGAGCCCGTCGCGGAGGAGTACCACCGCATGCGCGAGGGCCAGACCCTGTTCACCTACCTCCACCTCGCCGCCGACCGGCCGCTCACCGAGGAGCTGTTGAAGCGGAAGGTCACCGCGATCGCCTACGAGACCGTGCAGCTGCCGTCGGGCTCGCTCCCGCTGCTGTACCCGATGTCCGAGGTCGCCGGATGCCTCGCCCCCCAGGTCGGCGCACACTCGCTGATGAGGGCCCAGGGCGGCCGTGGCGTGCTGCTCGGCGGCGTCGGCGGCGTGGCCAACGCGAAGGTCGTGGTGATCGGCGCGGGAGTGGCCGGCCAGAACGCAGCGAACATCGCGCTGGGCATGGGCGCGGACGTCACCCTGCTCGACACCGACCTCGACAAGCTGCGCATGTCCTTCTGGCGCTACAACAACCGGGTCCACGGGCTGGCCTCGTCGAAGCTGGCCATCCAGCAGCAGGTGCAGGAGGCCGACCTCGTCATCGGCGCGGTGCTGATTCCGGGGGCCAAAGCCCCGAAGCTGGTGAGCAACGAGCTGGTGTCGCAGATGAAGCCCGGCTCGGTGCTGGTCGACATCGCCGTCGACCAGGGCGGCTGCTTCGAGGACACGCGGCCGACCACCCACTCCGACCCCACCTTCGAGGTGCACAACTCGATCTTCTACTGCGTGGCGAACATGCCGGGTGCCGTGCCGCACACCTCGACCTACGCGCTGACCAACGCCACGCTTCCCTACACGGTCGCCCTCGCAGACAAGGGCTGGGAGAAGGCGCTTCGCGACGACCGCTCGCTCGCACTCGGCCTCAACAGCCACGCGGGCAACCTCGTCAGCGCGCCGGTGGCCGAGGCGCACGGCATGGCGTTCGTCTCGCTGGAAGAGGCGCTGGGCTGACCGGATCCTCGACCCGGCGGGTGTGCCCATGAGCGGCCCCACCCCGCTGCAGCGTGCGCTCCGGACCTACCTCGACCACCTCGTGGTGGAACGTGGGCTCGCGGACAACACGCTCAAGTCCTACCGCCGGGACCTGCGCAGGTACCTCGGTCACCTCGCAGGTCTCGGCATCGACGACGTCACGAACGTCACCGAGGCGGCGGTCAGCGGCTTCCTCATGTCGCTCCGAGAGGGCGACGAGGAGCACCAGCCGTTGAGCGCGGGCTCCGCGGCCCGCACGGTCGTGGCGGTGCGCGGCTTCCACAAGTTCGCCGTGCGCGAAGGCCTGGCCACGAACGACCCGGCGGCCGCCGTACGGCCGCCGGCTTCTGCGAAGCGGCTGCCCAAGGCCCTTCCGCTCGCAGACATCGAGGCGATACTCGAGGCAGCCGGGTCGCCGGGCACCTCCCTCGCACTGCGTGACCGCGCGCTCTTGGAGGTCCTCTACGGCACCGGTGCGCGCATCTCCGAGGCGGTCGGACTCGACCTAGACGACCTCGACCTCGAGGAGGGCACGGTGCTGCTCCGGGGCAAGGGCGGCAAGGAGCGGATCGTGCCGGTCGGGTCGTACGCCCGTCAGGCGGTCGAGGCGTACGTCGTACGCGGCCGTCCGGACCTCTCCGGCGTCGGCCGGGGGACCGCGGCCCTCTTCCTCAACGCCCGGGGCGGCCGGCTCTCGCGCCAGAGCGCGTGGGCCGTGCTCGCCAAGGCTGCCGAGCGGGCGGGAGTCACCGCGGAGGTGTCCCCCCACACCCTCCGGCACTCCTTCGCAACCCATCTCCTCGACGGCGGGGCGGATGTGCGGGTGGTGCAGGAGCTGCTCGGCCATGCGTCGGTCACGACCACGCAGGTCTACACGCTCGTCACCGTCGACAGCCTGCGCGAGGTGTACGCCACCGCGCATCCCAGAGCCCTCGCCTGACCTCCGTCCCCAGGTTTCTCCCCAAGGAAGGCGGAGGGTGTGTACGGCGCGCCTGACGAATGCACAGGGCCGGGTTGGTTTAACTAGAGACGTACCCGCGTCGGGTGCCGCTGTTGTAGGCACGCGACGCACCGCATAGAGTCGCGGCGTTGCTGCGACAAACCGATGTGTCGGCGAGTCGACGATGGCGCAACGCGACCAGGACACGGGAGGCACGCGCGTGAACGACCCGGTTTCGATCGGCACCGGCTTCGGCGGAGCCAACGCCCCGGAGATCCCACCGCTCGTCGACCCGTCCCCGTCGGCGCCCGCACCTCGAAACGACGTACTCACAGGAGATGCCGCCGGCGTGAGCCAGCCACTTCCCTTCCGCCACGACGAGCCGGCTCTCGGCCCCACGGGCCGCCCGATGCCCGACCTTCCCGAGCCCAAGCCGCTCGCCACGCACGGCAACGCCCGCGTCATGGCGATGTGCAACCAGAAGGGTGGGGTCGGCAAGACCACCACCACGATCAACCTCGGAGCGGCGCTCGCCGAGTACGGTCGCAAGGTTCTCCTCGTCGACTTCGACCCGCAGGGGTCGCTCTCGGTCGGCCTGGGTCTCAACCCGCACGACATGGAGCTCAGCGTCTACAACCTCCTCCTCGAGCCGGGCGTGCGCATCGACGACGTGGTCGTCCCCTCCGGCGTGGCCGGCATGGACCTGCTGCCTTCCAACATCGACCTCTCCGCGGCCGAGGTGCAGCTCGTGCACGAGGTCGCGCGCGAGCAGACCCTGCAGCGGGTCCTTGGTCCGGCCATCGAGGACTACGACGTCATCCTCATCGACTGCCAGCCCTCCCTCGGCTTGCTCACGGTCAACGCGCTGACCGCCTCCGACGGGGTGATCGTGCCGCTGGAGTGCGAGTACTTCGCACTGCGTGGCGTCGCCCTGCTCAAGACCACGATCGACAAGGTCCGCGAGCGGCTCAACCCGAAGCTGACCATCGACGGCGTGCTCGGAACCATGTACGACGGGCGGACCCTCCACGGCCGGGAGGTCATGGAACGGCTCGTCCAGGCCTGGGGCGACACCGTGTTCCACACCGTGATCCGCCGCACCGTCAAGTTCTCCGACTCCACCGTGGCGGGCGAGCCGATCACCACTTATGCCGGGACCTCCGCCGGGGCCGAGTCCTACCGGCAGCTCGCGCGGGAGGTGCTGGCCCGTTGCCTCGACGGGTGAGCCTGCCCGCGGCCGACGACCTCTTCCGCCCCACCGCCAGCTCGGTCAGCACGGGGCCGACGCCGCCGGAGGAGGCGCCTGCTCCCGACAAGGAGCGCGACCGTGAGACGCGGGAGGCGCCGTCCGGGGGGAGCGGCCGCGGTCGCCGGCCCAGTGGCCGTGTGCGCCACGACGAGAAGATGACCGTCTACGTCACGGCCGACGAACTCCTCGACCTCGAGCACGCGCGTCTGCTGCTGCGCCGGGACCACGGACTCGCGGTCGACCGCGGGCGACTGGTCAGGGAGGCCGTGGCGCTGGCCTTGGCAGACCTCGACGCCCGGGGCGAGAGCAGCGACATCGTGCAACGCCTGACACAGGCATGACCGAGGACGTCGCAGTGGCGGACGTCCCCGCAGGGGAGACCGAGGAGACCCAGCCCGCGTTCGCGGTACGCCTGGACAACTTCGAGGGTCCCTTCGACCTCCTGCTGAGCCTGATCGCCAAGCACAAGCTGGACATCACCGAAGTGGCCCTGTCCAAGGTCACCGATGAGTTCATCGCTTTCATCAAGGCAGGCGGCAAGGAGTGGGACCTCGAGCAGACCACCTCGTTCCTGCTCGTCGCTTCCACCCTGCTCGACCTCAAGGCCGCGCGGCTGCTGCCCCAGGGCGACGTCGAGGACGAGGAGGACCTCGCGCTGCTCGAGGCCCGGGACCTGCTCTTCGCGCGGCTGCTGCAGTACCGCGCCTACAAGCAGGTTGCCGCGGTGCTGGAGCAGCGGATCGCTGCCGAGACGCGACGCGTGCCGCGAGCGGTGGGGCTCGAGGACAGGTACGCCGGACTCCTGCCCGAGGTGCTGATCGGGCTCGGCCTCGACGAGTTCGCGGCCCTCGCGGCGAAGGCGATGGCCCCCAAGCCGGTGCTCGAGTTCTCGCTGTCCCACATCCACGCTCCCACGGTGAGCGTCAAGGAGCAGGCGGCGCTCGTGGTGGACCGCCTGCGCAGGCACAAGACGATGACCTTCCGCGCCCTCGCCGGTGACGCGCCGGACACGCTGACCACGGTGGCGCGCTTCCTTTCGCTGTTGGAGCTGTTCCGGGAGGGCGCGGTGTCCTTCGACCAGGTGTCGCCACTGGGGGAGCTGACCGTCCGGTGGACCGGTTCGGAAGAGGGCGAGGTCGAGATCCACGACGAGTTCGACGGCGCGCCGCCCGAGGCCACCCCGGAGGTCGCGTCTGATGTCTCCGGCGAGGACGTGGCGGACCCAGCAGCCGAGATCACAGAACCACAGGACGAGGAAGAGCAGTGAGCGAGCACGAGCAGGCAGGCGACGCGACGAGCCAGGAGACGACCGAGACGCCGGGTCCGGACACGTGGACCATGGCCCCGGACACGCAGTCCGCGGACATGGGCGGCGACGCTGGTGCGTCGGTGGCGGCCGAGGACGAGCCCGGTCCGGGCGCCGCCGAGGCGGGGCCTGACACGCTGGCCGTGCCGGTGGCCGAGCTCCGGCCGGCTCTCGAGGCCGTGCTCATGGTCGCCGACCAGCCGCTGGACCAGGTGAGCCTGGCCAGCGCGGTGGGCTACCCGGTTGAGGAGGTGGTCGCGGCCCTGCACGACCTCGCCGAGGAGTACGCCGCACAGGGCCGCGGCTTCGACCTGCGCAACGTCGCCGGTGGCTGGCGCTACTACACGCGCGAGGAGTACGCCGCGGTCGTCGAGAAGTTCGTGCTCGAGGGGCAGCAGGCACGTCTCACGCAGGCAGCACTCGAGACGCTCGCCGTCGTCGCCTACAAGCAGCCGGTCAGCCGCGCTCGCGTCTCGGCGGTGCGTGGTGTCAACGTGGACGGTGTGATGCGCACGCTGCTGGCCCGTGGCCTGGTCGAGGAGTGCGGCCACGACCAGGAGACGAGCGCAACGCTGTACCGGACGACGAGCTACTTCCTCGAACGGATCGGCGTGACCTCGATCGACGAGCTGCCCGAGCTCGCGCCGTTCCTGCCGGAGATGGGCGACCTCGAGGAGCTCGAGGAGTCGATCGCTGCATCCAAGGCTCCGGCCGCGGCGGCCACGTCGGCGGTCGAGACCCCGGACGAGGCGCCCACGGAGCCTCCTGCCTCGCTGGAGTCCGAGTGACGCAGGGTCCCGAGCTCGACAAGGACGGGCTGGTCCGGCTCCAGAAGCTCCTGGCGCAGTCCGGCGTGGCCAGCCGCCGCAAGTGCGAGGAGCTCATGCTCGAGGGGCACGTCGAGGTCGACGGTGAGGTCGTGACGCGGCTCGGCACGAAGGTCGACCCGCGGACGGCGGTGATCCGGGTCGATGGCAAGCGCCTCCCGCCCGTGAGCCCGAACGTGTACCTCGTGCTCAACAAGCCCCGGGGCGTGGTGTCCACCATGTCCGACCCAGAGGGCCGTCGTACGCTCTCCGACTTCGTCTCGGACCGCCCGGAGCGGCTCTTCCACGTCGGTCGGCTCGACACCGACACCGAGGGGCTGATCCTCCTGACCAACGACGGTGACTTCGCGCACCGCATGGCGCACCCGTCGTACGAGATGGACAAGACCTATGTCGCGGAGGTGCCAGGGCCGGTCAGCCGCGCGACGGTCCGTGAGGTCCTCGCCGGTGTGACCCTGGAGGACGGCCCGGTGACTGTGTCGTCATTCAAGGTCGTCTCAACGCATGCCAACAAGGCGATCGTGGAACTCGTGATCCACGAGGGCCGCAACCGGATCGTGCGACGCCTCTTGGATGCCGTGGGCCACCCCGTACGCCGGCTCACCCGGACCGCGATCGGCCCGGTTCGGCTCGCCGGGCTGCGCAGCGGACAGATGCGAGAGCTGACTCGCGACGAGCTCGGCACGCTCCTGGACGCCGCCCGGCTCTGAGGGCGCGAGCGACTAGGGTTTGTCCGGACACCGGACGAGGAGATGAGGCGTGGCAGTGCGGGCAGTGCGAGGCGCGACGCAGCTCGATGCGGACGACCGTGAGCACATGCTCGAGCGGGTTGCCGAGATGGTCACCGACGTGATGGAGGCCAACTCCCTCGATGTTGACGACTTCATCAGCGTGATCTTCACCGCCACACCTGACCTGGTCGCGGAGTTCCCGGCGTACGCCGCCCGCCGGCTCGGGTTCGGCGACGTCCCACTGATCTGCGCCCGGGAGCTCGACGTGTCGGGGGCGATGCCGCGCGTCGTTCGCATGCTGGCCCACGTGGAGACCGACCTCCCCCGCAAGGAGATCACCCACGTGTACCTCCATGGTGCGGCCGCGCTCCGCAGCGACCTGACGAAGGTCCGTTCCGTCCCGGACTCGGACCCGGACTGATGGGGGAGGAGCCTGCCGAGAGCCGCCTGGGCGGCCCTGTGCTGGTCGTCGGGGCGGGCCTGCTCGGCACGTCGATCGGGCTAGCCCTGCGTCGGCGCGGTGTCGAGGTGCTCCTGCGCGACGTCAACCCGCAGAACGTCACGATCGCGAGCAGCGTCGGGGCGGGCGTGGACGCGGCGCACGCCTCCACGACGGAAGACGTGGCACTGGTCGTGGTGGCCGTTCCGCCGGACCACCTCGCCGACGAGATCGTCGCAGCCCTCGAGGCGGGAGATGCCTGGGTCACCGACGTCGGCAGCGTCAAGGCGGCTCCCCTGGAGGCGGTGTCGGCCCGCGTCGACCGCGATCGGCTGGCCCACTACGTCGGGTCGCACCCGATGGCCGGCAGCGAGCGCTCGGGTCCGTTCGCCGCGTCCTCAGCGCTCTTCGACGGGCGGCCTTGGGCGGTCACACCGCACCGTGCCGCCGACCCCGCCGCAGTCGAGGCAGTCACGGCGCTAGCCGCCCTCTGTGGCGCCACCCCCGTCATCCTCGGCCCCGAGGAGCACGACGAGGCGGTCGCCCGCACCTCCCACCTCCCGCACCTGCTCGCCTCGCTCGTCGCCGGTCGCCTCGCCGACGCACCACCGGCCCACCTCGCCCTGTCCGGACAGGGGGTCAGGGACGTGACACGGATCGCAGCCGGCGACCCCGCGCTGTGGCAGCAGATCATCGCGGGCAACGCCCATGCCGTCAGCGCGCTGCTCACAGACGTCCGCGAGGACCTCGACCAGCTGCTCGAGGCGGTCGGGTCGGGGGACCGGACGCGGGTCGCCGCCCTGCTGCAACGTGGCGTGGAAGGCACCGCAGCCATCCCCGGCAAGCACGGCGGCCCCGCGCAGGCGACGGCGCCGGTATACGTCGTGGTGCCGGACCACCCGGGCGAGCTGGCGCGGCTGCTGGCGGACGCGGGGGACATCGGCGTCAACGTCGAGGACCTGCACATCGACCACGACCCTGGCCGCCCGGTAGGTCTGGTCGAGCTCGCCGTGGCCGCCGACCGCGCCGAATTCCTGCGCGCGTCGCTCGAGGGTCGCGGCTGGACCACGCACAGGTAGGCTTCGGCGGCGAGCCATTCGGTCGAGTAGAAGAGGATCACGCAAAGTTGAGCAGCGTCGTCGTGGCGATGGACGGCCCGTCCGGGTCGGGCAAGTCGAGCACCTCCCGGGGGGTGGCGAGGCGGCTTGGCCTCCGCTACCTCGACACAGGTGCGATGTTCCGGGCCATGACCTGGTGGATGCTCCGGCACGGGGTGGACGTCGAGGACGCCGCGGCGGTGGCCTCACACGCCGACACACCGGTCCTTGGCTCCGGCACCGACCCCACGGCGCCGACCATCACGGTGGACGGCGTCGACGTAGCCGGGCCGATCCGCTCGCCAGAGGTCACCTCCGCGGTGAGCGCGGTCAGCGCGGTGCCCGAGGTGCGGGCCCGCCTGCTGCGCGACCAGCGCGCGATCATCGGCGACGGCGGGATCGTCGTGGAGGGGCGCGACATCGGAACGGTGGTCGCTCCGGACGCCACGGTGAAGGTCTACCTCACCGCCGACCCGGAGGCTCGCGCCGCCCGTCGTACCGCCGAGCTGTCTGGCGTGGACGTGACCGCCACCCGGGCCGACCTGTTACGCCGCGACCGGCTCGACTCCGGCCGCAAGGCCGCTCCGCTGGCCATGGCCGACGGCGCGCACCACATCGACACCACACCGTTCACCCTCGAGGAGGTCGTCGAGCAGGTGGTGGCGCTCGTCGAACAGGCGGACGCCGAGTGAGCAGCCAGGCGTCCCGGATCGCCCACCTCGACCTTCCTCGAAGCCACGACGCCGTCCACCCCTCGCACCGGTTGCTGCGTCTGCTGAGGCCCGCCGCCCGGGCGTACTTCCGCTTCCGCCACGACGTGCGCACCTACGGCGAGCAGTTCGTCGAGCGGCGAGGGCCGCACATCATCGCCGCCAACCACCTGGGTCTCATCGACGGGCCGCTCCTGGCCGCCTTCGCGCCGCGCCCGGTGCACGCGCTGACGAAGAAGGAGATGTTCGAGGGAGCGACCGGGATGGCGCTGCGCGCGGTCGGGCAGATTCCGCTGTCGCGCCACGAGGTCGACCCGTCTGCGATCAAGGACTGCCTCCGCGTGCTGCGTGACGGGGGAGTCGTGGCGATCTACCCCGAGGGCACGCGCGGCGCCGGCGATTTCGGGCAGATCAACCACGGTGTCGCCTACCTGGCCCTGGTCACCGGCGCGCCCGTCGTACCCCTGGCGCTCTTCGGGACCAGGGACGCCGGCGGCCACCTCGACTCAGTCCCTGCGAGAGGCGCACGATTCGACTTGGTGTACGGGTCTCCGGTGTACTTGGAGCCGCAGCCCTGGCCACGCAGGCGGGCGGAAGTCCGGCAGGCGGCCGAGGCGCTGCGGAAGACATTCGTCGACCATCTTGTTGAAGCCCAAAGCATCACCGGCCGGGAGCTTCCCGGGCCTATCCCCGGGGTCACCGAGGAGCAGCTGCTCGCAGGACTGCGCCGGGACCCCTCACGAAAGAGACACCATGACCGCTGAGCACGTCGAGCCCGAGACCGGCCCCGTACCGGTCCTGGCCGTGGTCGGCCGCCCCAACGTCGGGAAGTCGACCCTGGTCAACCGCATCCTCGGCCGCCGCGAGGCGGTCGTCGAGGACGTCCCGGGAGTGACCCGGGACCGGGTGTCCTACGACGCAACCTGGAACGGCCGTGCCTTCACCGTCGTCGACACCGGTGGCTGGGACCCGGATGCCCGGGGGCTCGCCGAGCGCATCGCTGCCCAGGCCGAGGTCGCGGTCAACGTCGCGGACGCCGTGCTGTTCGTCGTCGATGCGACCGTCGGCATCACCGATGCCGACGAGGCGGTCGTGCGCATCCTGCGCAAGGCGGACAAGCCCGTGGTCCTGGCGGCCAACAAGGTCGACGACATGCGGGCCGAGGCGGAGGCCTACGGGCTGTGGAACCTCGGGCTCGGTGAGCCCTATCCCGTGTCAGCTCTGCACGGCCGCGGCTCCGGGGACCTGCTGGACGCGATCCTCGCCGCACTGCCCGAGACCCCGCCGGAGTCCTTCGAGGAGGGGGGCGGCCCCCGACGGGTCGCCATCGTCGGCAAGCCCAACGTCGGCAAGTCCTCGCTGCTCAACAAGCTTGCCCGCGAGGACCGCGTCGTCGTGGACGACGCAGCCGGTACGACGGTGGACCCGGTCGACGAGCTCATCGAGCTCGGAGGCCGCGCGTGGCGCTTCATCGACACCGCGGGCATCCGCAAGCGGGTCAAGGAGGCCTCGGGACACGAGTACTACGCCAGCCTGCGCACCAACACCGCCATTGAGCGCGCGGAGGTGGCCGTGCTCGTCGTGGACGCCTCCGGGCCCGTCTCGGAGCAGGACCTCCGCATCATCTCGAACGTTGCCGAGGCCGGCCGTGCCCTGGTCATCGCCTTCAACAAGTGGGACCTCGTCGACGAGGAACGCCGCTACTACTTGGACCGGGAGATCGAGCGGGACCTCGTCCGGGTCCAGTGGGCGCCTCGGGTCAACATCACCGCCCGCACCGGCTGGCACGTGGACAAGCTCGTGCCCGCTCTCGACGCCGCACTCGAGGGCTGGGAGACGCGCGTCGGCACCGGTGCCCTCAACTCGTTCCTCGGTCGGCTGGTCGCGGAGCACCCGCACCCCGTCCGAGGCGGCAAGCAGCCTCGCGTGTTGTTCGGCACCCAGGCCTCGACGGCTCCGCCGACGTTCATCCTCTTCACCACCGGGGTGCTGGAGGCGTCGTACCTCCGCTTCGTCGAACGGCGTCTGCGCGAGGAGTTCGGCTTCGTCGGCACTCCGATCCACGTGCAGCAGCGACCCCGCAAACGCGCCAAGAAGTGACCGGTTTCTGGCCCATGGTGATGCTGGGGTAAGGTTCTGACCGCCCGCTCGTCGCGCGTCGACGTCGCGGGCATCGGGCTGTGGCGCAGCTTGGTAGCGCACTTGACTGGGGGTCAAGGGGTCGCAGGTTCAAATCCTGTCAGCCCGAC
>DASSMS010000138.1:0-9524 GCA_035688575.1 Nocardioidaceae bacterium | reverse complement strand
GTACTCCGCCATCGTCAGCGCGGACAGCGCCACACGCAGACGCGTGCCCGGCGGCTCGTCCATCTGGCCGAACACCAGGGCGGTCTGCCCGATGACGCCGGCCTCCTCCATCTCCACGATCAGGTCGTTGCCCTCACGGGTACGCTCGCCGACACCGGCGAACACCGACACACCACCGTGGTCCTTGGCGACTCGGGCGATCATCTCCTGGATGAGCACCGTCTTGCCGACACCCGCGCCGCCGAACAGGCCGATCTTGCCGCCCTGGACGTACGGGGTGAGCAGGTCGATGACCTTGATGCCGGTCTGGAACATCTGGGTCTTCGACTCGAGCTGGTCGAAGGCGGGCGCCTTGCGGTGGATGCCCCACCGCTCGTTGACCTCGAAGCGCTCGCCGTCCTTGAGGTTGAGCACGTCACCGGTCGCGTTGAACACGCGGCCGAGGGTCTCGTTGCCCACCGGCACCGAGATCGGGCCGCCGGTGTCCTGCACGCGGGCGCCGCGCACCAGGCCGTCCGTGGGCTTCAGCGAGATGGCGCGGACCATCCCGTCACCGATGTGCTGCGCCACCTCGAGGGGCAGCGTCAGGGTCTCCCCGCCGAGCTCGTAGTCGACGGTGAGCTTGTTGTAGATCTCCGGCATCGAGTCCGAAGGGAACTCGATGTCGACCACGGGGCCGATAACTCGCGCGATGCGACCGACGCCCCCAGCACCGTGCTCGGTGCCGCGCTCTTCAATCGTGGCAGTCATTTCTTTCACTCACTCCCGGCAGTCGCATCGGCCAGCGCGTTGACGCCACCGACGATCTCGCTGATTTCCTGGGTAATCCCGGCCTGGCGGGCCTGGTTGGCAATACGGGTGTACTTCTTGATGAGCTCCTCGGCGTTGTCCGTCGCCGACTTCATCGCCCGCTGACGGGCCGCGAGCTCAGAGGCCGCGGCCTGGAGCAGTGCGAAGTAGATCCGGCTCTGGACGTAGCGAGGAAGCAGCCCGTCGAGGACCTCGGCCGCGGACGGCTCGAACTCGTAGAGCGGCAGCACCTCTTCGTCCGCGGGGCGCTCCTCACCTTCGACGACCTCGAGCGGAAGGAGGCGCACCGCGGTGGGCTCCTGCACCAGCATCGACCGGAAGCGCGTGTAGACCACGTGCACCTCGTCGACACCGGCCCCACGCCCCTCCGACGCGGTCTCCTCCTCGGAGAGGAACGCCTCGATCAGACGGTCGCCGATCTCGCGCGCCACGTCGTACGTCGGCTGGTCGGAGAAACCGGTCCACTGCTGCACGATGGGGCGCCGACGGAAGTTGAAGTACGCAACGCCCTTCCGGCCGCTGATGTAGGCGTCGACCTCCTTGCCCTCCCCCCGCAGCAGCTCGGCGAGACGCTCCGCCTCCTTGATGACGCTGGAGGAGTAGGCCCCGGCGAGGCCGCGGTCGCTGGTCACGATCAGGATCGCGGCACGCTTCGGGTTCTCGGGCTCGGTGGTGAGCGGGTGGTCGACGTTGGAGTACGTCGCCACCGCGGACACCGCTCGGGTCAGCTCGCGGGCGTACGGCGCGGCCGCCTGGGCCCGCTGCTGCGCCTTGATGATGCGGGACGCAGCGATGAGCTCCATGGCGCGGGTGATCTTCTTGGTCGACTCGACCGACTTGATCCGGGCGCGGTACTCACGCAGCGAAACGGCCATGGGTCAGCCCCGCTTCTGCTTGACGATCTGCTCCTGCTCGACGTCTTCCTCCGGAAGCGCCTCGTGCTCCTCCTTGCCGGCCTTGATCGAGCCGCCCTCGGAAGTCTCGAACTGGTCGAGGAAGGAGTTGTAGGCACCCTCGAGCGCGTGCTCGGTGTCGTCGGAGAAGTCGTTGGTCTCCCGGATGGTGTCCAGGATCCCGCCGTGCTGACGCCGCAGGTAGTCGAGGAACTCACGCTCGAAGCGCAGCACGTCCTCGGTGGGCACCTTGTCCAGACGGCCCGTCGTGCCGGTCCACAGCGAGACGGTCATCTCCTCGACAGGGTACGGCGAGTACTGCGGCTGCCGGAGCAGTGCCATCAGGCGCTGACCACGGTCGAGCTGCTGACGCGACGCGGCGTCGAGGTCCGAGGCGAACATCGCGAACGCCTCCATCGCGCGGAACTGCGCGAGGTCGACCTTGAGCGAACCGGTGACCTTCTTGATGGCCTTGGTCATCGCCGCGCCACCGACGCGGGACACCGAGATACCGACGTCGATCGCGGGACGCTGGTTCGCGGCGAACAGGTCGGACTGGAGGAAGATCTGGCCGTCGGTGATCGAGATGACGTTGGTCGGGATGTAGGCCGACACGTCGTTGGCCTTGGTCTCGATCAGCGGCAGACCGGTCATGGAGCCGGCGCCCATCTCGTCGGAGAGCTTCGCGCAGCGCTCGAGCAGGCGGCTGTGCAGGTAGAACACGTCACCGGGGTACGCCTCACGGCCCGGCGGGCGACGCAGCAGCAGCGACACGGCGCGGTAGGCCTCGGCCTGCTTGGTCAGGTCGTCGAAGACGATCAGGACGTGCTTGCCGTCGTACATCCAGTGCTGGCCGATGGCCGAGCCCGTGTAGGGCGCGAGGTACTTGAAGCCGGCGGAGTCGGACGCGGGAGCGGCCACGATGGTGGTGTACTCCAGCGCGCCGGCCTCCTCGAGCGCACCGCGCACGGCCGCGATCGTGGAGCCCTTCTGACCGATCGCGACATAGATGCAGCGAACCTGCTTCGCCGGGTCGCCCGAATCCCAGTACTGCTTCTGGTTGATGATCGTGTCGAGGGCGATCGCGCTCTTTCCGGTCGCGCGGTCACCGATGATCAGCTGGCGCTGGCCGCGGCCGATGGGGGTCATCGCGTCGATGGCCTTGATGCCGGTCGCGAGCGGCTCGTGCACCGACTTGCGCATCATCACGCCGGGAGCCTGGAGCTCGAGGGCGCGGCGGCCCTCGGTCTCGATCTCGCCGAGGCCGTCGATGGGCTTGCCGAGCGGGTCGACGACGCGGCCGAGGTAGCCCTCGCCGACCGGGACCGAGAGGACCTCGCCGGTACGGCGGACGCTCTGGCCCTCCTCGATCCCCTCGAAGTCACCGAGGATGACGACACCGATCTCACGGGTGTCGAGGTTCAGCGCGAGGCCGTAGGTGCCGTCCTCGAACTCGAGCAGCTCGTTCGCCATGGCCGAGGGCAGCCCGGTGACCCGGGCGATGCCGTCGCCGGCCTCGGCGACCGTGCCGACCTCCTCACGGCCCGCAGTCTCCGGCTTGTAGTCCGACACGAAGCGCTGCAGCGCGTCCCGGATCTCCTCCGGACGGATCGAAAGCTCCGTCATTTCGTTGTCCCTGCTCTTTCGTCTGTTCAGGTCTGGGTCTGCGGTCCGGCTTGCTCAGCCGGCGAGGCGGCGGCGGGCGTCGTCGAGTCGGCTTGCCACGGTGCCGTCGATGACATCGTCACCGATCTCGACCTTGACGCCGCCGACCACGTCGGGGTCGACGACGACGTTGAGGTGCACGGGCCGGTCGTACTGCCGGGCCAGCGCGCCTTGCAGACGCTGGCTGTCCGCGTCCCCGAGCTCGTGCGCCACACGGACTGTGGCGACGAGCCGGTTGCGGTTCTTGGCCGCGACCTTCTGGTACTCCTCCACTGCCACGGTAACCGTGCGGTGGCTACTGACCACGGCCTGCTGCGCAAGCCGGACGGTGGCAGCGGTCGCGCGGCCCTCCAGAAGGCTGTTGAGCAGCGCGTGCTTGTCCTCGGAGGATCGCGACGGGTCTGAGAGAGCATCCCGGAGCTCCGGGTTCTCCGTCACCAGACGCTCGAGCCCGAAGAGCTGGTCCTCGAGCGCGTCGGCCTCCCCGGCGCGGTCGGCCCCCTTGACCAACGCGATCACACCGAGCTCCTCGAGAGCGTCGGCGAGGTCACGGGTGGCCGCCCACCGCTGCGCGACCGCGCTGGACACGAGGTCCATCGACGTCGCGTCGAGCTGCTCACCGAGCAGCCCGCGGACGAAGTCCGCCTTGGCGGCGGGCTGCAGCGACAGGTCGGTGGCGACCCTCCGGAGGCTGGGCTCGCGCCGCAGGAGCGCCGAGACCGAGAAGAGGTCGTCGGCGACCCTGGCCGCGTCCGCGCCGCTCTCGATGGCCGAGCCGAGCTGGTCGGTCAGCCTCTCCAGCGAGCCTGCAGAAGCTCCGCGCATCAGCTGGTCCCGTTCGCAGAGACGTGCTGCGACTCGAGGTCGGCCAGGAAGCGTTCGACCACCCGGCTCTGGCGTGCCTCGTCGTCGAGTGACTCACCGACGATGCGGCCGGCGAGAGAGGTGGCCAGCGAGCCCACCTCTGCGCGGAGCGAGGTGACCGCCTGCTGGCGCTCGGCCTCGATCTGCGTGTGTGCGTGCTCGACGATGCGGGCAGCCTCCGTCTGGGCCTGCTGCCGCATCTCGGCCACGATCGTCGCGCCCTGCTCGCGAGCCTCCTCGCGGATCCGGGCCGCCTCGTGCCGGGCCTCGCTGAGCTGCTGGTTGAGCTCGGCGAGCTTGG
Organism: Nocardioidaceae bacterium; assembly: GCA_035688575.1. Classification (GTDB taxonomy): domain Bacteria; phylum Actinomycetota; class Actinomycetes; order Propionibacteriales; family Nocardioidaceae; genus Nocardioides_C. Next base: position 4,991 of record DASSMS010000138.1, on the reverse strand, counting down.
CGTCCGCCTCGGCCTGCTTGGTCTCGGCGGCGGCCAGGCCACCCTCGATCGCCTGCGTGCGCTCTGCGAACGTCTTCTCGAAGTTGGGGACGACCCACTTCTTGACGGCGAAGTAGAGCAGCGCGAAGACGACCAGCGAGAGGACGATCTCCACCGGGTGCGGGATGAGGGGGTTGAGATTCTCCCCCGCCGCAAGGGTGATCGAGTTCATGGACGTGGTCCTTCGTCAGTGCTGGGTGGGTGGGGTCAGAGCACGAACGCGAGGGCGATACCGATGATGGCGAGCGCCTCGGCGAGGGCGAAGCCCAGGATCGCGATCGACTGGAGGCGACCCTGCGCCTCGGGCTGACGGGCCACGCCGTTGATGTAGGCGGCGAAGATCAGACCGATACCGACACCGGGGCCGATGGCAGCCAGGCCGTAGCCGATCATGTTCATGGAGCCAGTGAGTTCCACGACTATTCCTTTCGGGGTTATTTCTTAGGTTGTCTCTCAGTGCTCTTCTGCGAGGGCACCGGAGATGTACATGGCGTTGAGCAGAACGAAGACGTAGGCCTGCAGGAACTGGATCAGCAGCTCGAGGAAGCTGATCGCGATGAACAGCAGCCAGGCCAGGATGCCGACCGGCTTCACCAGCGTCGCGCCGTGCAGGAGGAGGTACTCGCCTCCGAGCGCGAAGAGGATCAGCAGCAGGTGTCCGGCGAGCATGTTCGCGAAGAGACGGAGGGCCAGCGTGACCGGCCGGACCAGGATGTTCGACATGAACTCCAGCGGCACGAGCAGGAGCAGCATCGGGCCCTTGATGCCGGACGGGACCGACTGGAGCTTGAGGTACCCGACGAAGCCGTGCTTCTGGATGCCGACCGCGTTGTAGATGATCCAGCTCAGCGCCGCGAGGGCGTAGACCATGCCGGCGCGCGAGAACGTCGGGAACTGGATGAACGGGATCGACCCGAAGAAGTTGTTGAGCAGGATGAAGAAGAACAGCGCGAACAGGTACGGCACGAACCGCATGAAGTCCTGGCTGCCGATGATGTCGCGGCCGATGCTGTTGCGGGTGAAGCCGTAGCCGGCCTCGCCGATGTACTGCAGCTTGCCGGGGACCATGGACCGCTGCTTCGCCGCCGCGTAGAAGAACCAGAAGACGAGGACCGCCGCGAGGACGAGCTGGAGCATCGGCTTGGTGACGCCGAGGTACATCGTCTGGCCGAGGAACTCGAACGTGTTGTCCGGCCCGAGCGGGGGCAGGTTGAAGTCGCCAGGACCCGGAGGGGTGAAACCTTCCTCCTCGGTCGGAGCGGCAGCGCCCAAGCGGCTGAGAGCGAAACTCACGTGTTCTCCTGCACTAGTTCTTCTCCTGCTTCGACTGCTGATCCTGGCTGCGGTTGAACCGGGCGAAGGTCATGTAGATCCCGAGACCGGCCCCGGCGAGGATCCCGACGACCACCAGGAACGAGGTCCCGAGCCACCGGTCTGCGAGCCACCCGAGAAACCCGTACATCCCCACACCCGCGACCAGATAGCCGAAGGCATGCCACGGATCGCCTTTGGGGGATTCGTGATCGGGAGCAGAGCCGGGATTCTGCTGAGTCATCGCGCACCGGACAATAGCAGCCACGCCGGGTCATCTGACACTCGCCTCCGAACCATGGGAAGGCAGGTCGTAGACAGGCTGCCGGCTGCGCACAGAGACCACGATCTGGGTGGTCGTCCAGGCGAGCGTGCACGCGATCACCGCGGCGGAGAGCCAGCGTGGGTCGACCGGACCCTCGAGCGCTCCCCCGCTGCTGAGGACGACGTAGACCCCCGCGACGAGGACGACCTGGAGCGTGTAGGTGAGCAACGCCACGAGAAGGGACGCGGCGGGAGCCACCCGGGCGACCGCACCGAGCACGACCGCCCCGAAGGCGAACACGACGCAGACCATGGCTGCACCGATGGCTGCGCCGGCGGCACCGTCCGAGCCGCTCACGACGGCTGCGAGGACGACGAGGATGAGGCCGAGCGCTCCGGTGACCGACAGCGGCCCGAGGACCGGGCGGCCCTGGCTGGGCGTCGGCTGGGCGGTCGTCATGAGGCGGCCGTTCTGTCGTCCGTCACGGGCTCTGTATCGGAGTCCGGAGCGCCTTCGCAGATCGCTCCGGGAACGCTTGTGAAAACTAGCACAAAGTCCTGAAGCGGAGAAAATCGCCTGTCTAGAGACCCGGAGCGGGGGTCCCCTTGCGGTGCACGCGCGGCACGAAGAAGGTCAGCGCGACCGTGAGCAGGACCCACACCACGAGGATCAGCGTCGTGACCCGCCCGGAGTAGAGGCTGGCCAGCACCCCGCCGAAGGCGATCAGCCCCGCCCACAGCCACATGATCAGCACGGCGCGACGGTGCGAGTGGCCGATCTCGAGCAACCGGTGATGCAGGTGCTGCTTGTCCGGGGCGAACGGCGACCGGCCGGCCCGCGTCCGTCGTACGACGGCCAGCACCAGGTCCACGAACGGCACGACCAGGATGGCGATCGGCAAGATGATCGGGAGCAGCGTGGGCAGCAGGCTGGCTTCGCTCCCTCCGGCGCCCTGCCGCAGGTCGACCGAGGCGAACTGGCCGGTGAGGGTCAGCGCCGACCCGGCGAGGACCAGGCCGATCAGCATGGAGCCGGAGTCGCCCATGAAGATCCGGGCGGGGAAGAAGTTGTGCGGCAGGAAGCCCGCGCACGCCCCGCCCAGCGCCGCGGTCAGCAGGGCGGCGGAGATCGCGAGCGTCTCGTTGTTGACGTCGGCGAGCTTGTAGGAGAACGCGAAGAAGGCCACCGCCCCGATCCCGACGACTCCGGCCGCGAGCCCGTCGAGACCGTCGACGAAGTTGACCGCGTTGACCGTCGTCACGACCAGCACGACGCTGGCGATCGCGGCCTGGGTCGTGTCGAGCGCGAACTGGCTGCCACCCGGGAGCTGGATCGAGTAGAACTGCACCTCGAAGAAGACCAGGAAGCCGGCGGCGAGAAGCTGTCCCCCGAGCTTGGTGAGCGCGTCGAGCTCGAGCAGGTCGTCGAGCACCCCCACCGCACAGATGAGCGCGCCTCCCACGAGGACGACACCGGCGTCCCGGAAGATCTTCTCGTCGCTGAGCGAGAGGAACGGGAGCTGCTGGGCCACCGCGTAGCCCGCCGCAAGACCCCCGAGCATCGCCACTCCCCCGAAGTAGGGGATCGGGATCGCGTGGACGTCGCGGTCGCGGACCTTGGCAACCGCCCCTGTCCGCAGAGCGATCTCCCGCGCGATCACCCCGAGTAGGTAGGTGATGACGGCGGCGGCGAGGAAGACAGTCAGGTACTCGCGCACGGGCGGAGGCTACCCCTCGTCCTCGTCGGGGCCGGCGATGTGGGCGCCGAGCGGCTCGATGACCTCGTTCAGGCGCTCGAGGGAGATCACGCCGAGACGCAGCACCCGGCCGTTCTCACCGGTCGCGTCCACGATGGTCGACGGCACCGAGCCCGGGGTGGGCCCGCCGTCGAGGAGGACCTCCACGGCTGCCCCGAGCATCTCGTCGGCCTGGTCCGCGTCGGTGGCGGCGTCCTTGCCGGTCAGGTTCGCGCTGCTGACCGCCATCGGACCGCTGCGCGCCAGCAGCTCGAGGGCGACCTCGTGGTCGGGCATGCGGACGGCGACGGTGCCTCGGGTGTCCCCGAGGTCCCACTGCAGGGAGGGCTGCTGGCGGCAGACGACGGTCAGCGGACCGGGCCAGAACGCGTCGATCAGCGCCCGGGCGTACGACGGGACGCCGACGGCAAGGGCGTCGAGGGTGGTCGGCGCGGAAACCAGGACCGGAGGGGGCATGTCCCGCCCGCGCCCCTTGGCCGCGAGGAGGCGGCGCACCGAGGCCGGGTCGAAGGCGTCTGCGCCGATGCCGTAGACGGTGTCGGTGGGGAAGACCACGAGCTTCCCCTGCTGGACGGCCACCGCCGCGGCGGCGATCCCCTCCTCGCGCTCGGACTCGTCGTGGGTGTCGAACCGGTTGCTCACGCGCTCATCGTGCCAGCCGCGCCGTCACGTAGCGCGGGCGACCTGCCAGGTCCTGGTTGTCGCGTACGTCGGACCAGCGCCCTACCCCTGCGAACACAGCTGGAGCGGACTCGCCCTGTACGTCGGCGTGCTCGGCACCGACCACTCCGCCCGGTGCGAGCAGCCGCGCCGCCACCCGCTCGAGGACCCGCATCGCGTCGAGACCGTCCTCACCCGACCACAGCGCGAGGGAGGGGTCGTGGTCGCGGGCCTCGGCCGCCACGGACTCGAAGGCCTCCAGCGGGATGTAGGGCGGGTTGCACACGACCACGTCGACGGTGCCGTCGAGGTCGTGGAAGGCCTCTGCCATGTCCCCGTGTCGTAGGTCGACGCCGCTCCCCTCGAGGTTGCGTGCTGCCCACGCGTGGGCTGCCTCGTCGAGCTCGACTGCGTGCACCTCCGCCCCCGGCACCTCCGTGGCCACGGAGAGCGCCATGGCCCCGGAGCCCGTGCAGAGGTCCACGACGACCGGGGGGCGCCCGGTGGCGGCGACCTCCCGCGCCCGGTCCACCGCCCAACCGGCGAGCAGCTCGGTCTCCGGGCGGGGCACGAACACCCCGGGACCCACGGCGAGCTCGACGTAGCGGAACGCCGCGGTGCCGGTCAGGTGCTGGAGCGGCTCACGCGCGGCCCGTCGGGCGACGAGCCCCTCGAACGCCTGGGCGTGACCGTCTTCGACGTCGTCCACGAGCACCAACCCCGCGCGCGTCGTGCCGAGGACGTGGGCGAGGAGCTCGCGGGCGTCGTACTCCGGTGAGGCGACCCCCGAGGTCTCCAGCCTGCTCACCGCCTCCGCGAGGAGCACGCGGATCGCGGTCACGACTCCAGGGCCTCGAGCCGTCCGGCGAGGTCGGCCTGGACGCAGGAGTCGATCACCGGCCCCAGGTCTCCGTCGAGGACCGAGTCGAGGTTGTAGGACTTGTAGCCGGTGCGGTGGTC
>DASSMS010000180.1:0-3800 GCA_035688575.1 Nocardioidaceae bacterium | reverse complement strand
GGGCCGTTCTGGTCGACCGCGTCGTCCACGGACGGCTGCATGCCCTTCGCGTAGACGACGAGGTCGGCGTCTGCCAGCTCGGCGGTCTGCCGGACGTTCAGCTCGGCGTCGTGGGGCTCCCCGCCGGGGGAGGTGAGGTTGGCCACCTCTGCGTGCTCCCCGGCCACGCGCTCCGCCACGTAGGCCAGCGGGTAGAAGGACGCGACCACCGTGGTGCCCCCATCACCCGAACCGCCGCCGAGGGGTCCGCAGCCTGCCAGGACGAGGGGCGTGGCCACGGCGGCGGCCGCAATCTCGAGCAGACGGGGACCAGGCGTTCTCATGAGAATCATTCTCAACACAAATGACAACCGTTTTCAAGTTCGTCCGTGGAGCCCACTGCAGGAGGGCGGCCGCCAGGTGAGGCACGTAGCAGCAGGCCCGGAGTAGGGTCGCGGACGTGCTGGTCGTGAACAGGTTCCGGGTCGAGCAGGGCGACGCGACGTCGTTCGCCGAGGACCTCGCGAGCGCCCATGCCCTCCTCGCGGCCAAGCCCGGGTACGTCGCAGGCGCGGTCGGGCGCAACCTCGACGACCCCGCCCTCTGGGTGCTCGAGACCCGGTGGGCCAACGTCGGGAGCTACCGCCGCGCCCTGTCGGCCTATGACGTGAAGCTGGGCGCCGTACCCCTGCTCTCGCGGGCCCTGGACGAGCCCTCGGCGTACGAGGTGATCGGCGACGACGGCGCGGCCGGGCTCAACGAGGCGAGGCCGCGCGAGCTCGGCTGACCGGCCGGACCGGACAGGCCGCCCCCCGTGCGCGGTGCCGCTCGACCAGTCTCGTTACGCTGAGACTTCGCCGTCAGCCAGCCGGCGCCTCGACCCCTATGGAGCAGATTCCCCATGAGCAAGGCCTCCAAGCAGTCCTCCGCCCTCGATCAGGTCGTCTCGCTGTGCAAGCGTCGCGGCTACGTCTTCCCGAGCGGTGAGATCTACGGCGGCACGCGTTCCGCGTGGGACTACGGGCCGCTGGGCGTGGAGCTGAAGGAGAACATCAAGCGCCAGTGGTGGAAGGCCATGGTGACCTCCCGCGAGGACGTCGTCGGCCTGGACTCCTCGGTCATCCTCCCGACGAGGACCTGGGAGGCCTCGGGCCACCTCTCCACCTTCACCGACCCGCTGACCGAGTGCCTCAGCTGCCACAAGCGGTTCCGTGCCGACCACATGCAGGAGGCGCACGCGGCGAAGAAGGGCATCGACGACCCCGACACCGTCGCCCTCGCCGACCTCGCCTGCCCCAACTGCGGCACGCGCGGCTCGTGGACCGAGCCCCGCAACTTCAACATGATGCTCAAGACCTACCTCGGCGTGATCGAGGACGAGTCCGGGCTGCACTACCTGCGTCCTGAGACCGCCCAGGGCATCTTCCTCAACTTCGTCAACGTCATGAACGCCTCGCGCAAGAAGCCGCCGTTCGGCATCGCCCAGACCGGCAAGAGCTTCCGGAACGAGATCACGCCGGGCAACTTCATCTTCCGCACCCGCGAGTTCGAGCAGATGGAGATGGAGTTCTTCGTGGAGCCGGGCACGGACGAGGAGTGGCACCAGCGCTGGATCGACACGCGCCTGCGGTGGTACGTCGACCTCGGCATCGACCCGGACAACCTCCGGCTCTACGAGCACCCGATGGAGAAGCTGTCCCACTACTCCAAGCGGACCGTCGACATCGAGTACCGCTTCGGGTTCAGCGGCCGTGACTTCGAGGAGCTCGAGGGCATCGCGAACCGCACGGACTTCGACCTGTCCCAGCACAGCGAGTACTCCGGCCAGGACCTGTCCTACTACGACCAGGCCACCGGGGAGCGCTACACGCCGTACGTCATCGAGCCGGCGGCCGGCCTGACGCGCTCCTTCATGGCGTTCCTCATCGACGCCTACACCGAGGACGAGGCCCCGAACACCAAGGGCGGTGTCGACAAGCGCACCGTGCTCCGGCTCGACCCGAGGCTCGCGCCGGTCAAGATCGCGGTGCTGCCGCTGTCGCGTAACGCGGACCTCTCGCCCAAGGCCAAGGACCTCGCCGCCGAGCTGCGGGGGGTGTGGAACGTCGACTTCGACGACTCCGGCGCCATCGGCCGGCGCTACCGCCGCCAGGACGAGATCGGCACGCCGTACTGCGTGACCGTCGACTTCGACACCCTCGAGGACAACGCGGTGACCATCCGCGAGCGCGACACCATGAAGCAGGAGCGGATCGCGCTCGACCAGGTCAAGTCGTACTTCGCCGAGCGGCTGCTCGGCTGCTGACCGGGTCCCGGCGGCGCTGTGACCTGCGACATCGCGCCGTCGGGGTCGTAACGGTGCCTGACCGCCCGCGTGTCACCATGTGCGGGTGACTGGCTCGAGATCCCGCATCATCCGCAGCGCCGCCGTGACTCTCGCGGCCGCGCTCGTCCTGGCCTCCTGCGGCGGCGACGGCGAGAAGGCCGCTGAGTCGCCGGCCGTGACGACCTCGCCCTCACCCTCCTCGACGGTGAACGTCCCCGAGACGGTCGAGCTCACCGACGTGGGCGCCGACCTCGCCTTCGGTGACCCCGCCACGGTCATCCACGAGCCGGACCAGAAGAGCGGAACGGTGCTCGAGCTCACGGTCAAGAAGGCGACCGAGGGGACGATCAAGGACTTCTCCGGGTTCATCCTCGACGACTACACGCGCACCTCGACGCCCTACTACGTCGACGTGACCGTGAAGAACGTGGGCGAAGGGACTTTGGCCGGCGGGGCGGTCCCGCTCTGGGGCGTCGACGCCAAGAACACCCTGCTGCCGCCGGCGAGCTTCACCACGACCTTCGACCGCTGCCCCTCGGAGCCGCTGCCGCAGAAGTTCGAGCCGGAGGCGTCGTTCTCGACGTGCCTGGTCTTCCTCGCCCCTGACAAGGGCACGATGGAAGCGGTCAGCTTCCGGCCGAACCAGGAGTTCGACCCGATCCGGTGGACCGGCGAGATCACCACGCCCAAGCCCGCGCCGAAGAAGTCCGAGAAGAAGTCCGGCGACAAGACGAACAACAAGAAGGGCAAGAACGGCTAGGCCCTCTTGGCCGCGTGGGGCGCCGGACTCAGCGGATTTGGGCTCGTGACGCCCCGCCGGGGACAATGGGCGCATGTCGACCGCTGCGCCCGCCGTACCCCAGGAGCTCGTCCTGGGGTCGCTGCGCATCGGTCCGCCGGTCGTGCTCGCGCCTATGGCAGGCATCACGAACGCGGCGTACCGGCGGCTGTGCCGTGAGCAGGGTGCCGGGCTGTACGTCTGCGAGATGATCACCTCTCGCGGGATCGTCGAGCGGGACGCCACGACGATGGCGATGCTGGTGTTCGACGAGACCGAGGACGTCCGGTCGGTCCAGCTCTACGGGACCGATCCCGTGTACATCGGCAAGGCCGCGGAGATCCTGTGCGCCGAGTACGGCGTTCACCACATCGACCTGAACTTCGGGTGCCCGGTGCCCAAGGTCACCCGCAAGGGCGGGGGAGGCGCGCTGCCGTGGAAGCGCTCCCTGCTCGGTGAGATCCTCACCGCCGCGGTGAGGAGCGCCGAGCCGTACGGCGTGCCGGTGACCATGAAGACCCGCAAGGGCATCGACGAGGACCACCTGACCTACCTCGACGCCGGGCGCATCGCCCAGGAGACGGGGGTCGCGGCGATCGCCCTCCACGGTCGCACCGTCAGCCAGGCCTACTCCGGTGAGGCGGACTGGGGCGCGATCGGCGACCTCGTGCAGCATGTCGACATCCCGGTCCTCGGCAACGGCGACATCTGGGAGGC
>DASSMS010000096.1:0-20536 GCA_035688575.1 Nocardioidaceae bacterium | reverse complement strand
GCCAGGGCTAGGTGCCGACGACCTGCACGAGGTCGAAGTCCTCGAGCTTGATGCCGAGCCCGGCCTCGCCGATGACCAGGCCGATGAGGAGGTAGAGGAGCAGGCTGGGCAGACCGGCACGGCTCGAGATCCGGACGGCTGCGACCCCGGCGAGCAGGACGCACGTGGCGACCAGCAGAACGAGGTTGAGATCGTACTGGCGCGTCGTGCTCATCAACGGCGTCGTGTTCATCCTCGGCACGGTGGCACTGGCCCTCTCACCGGCCACTGTCTCGACCCGCGTGCTGCGGTCGGAGGCGGTCGTGCTCGCCGTCGGGCTCATCGTCATCCTCACCACGAACGCCCTCCTCCTGCGCAGGAGCCTCGCGCCACTGGACCGTCTCGCCTCCAAGATGGCGACGGTGGAGTCCCCGGCTCCCGGACAGCGGCTGCCCGATGAGGGAGACGGGGTCGTGGCGGACCTGATCGCAAGCTTCAACGCGATGCTCGGCCGGCTCGAGACGGAGCGCAGCAGCAGCAACGCGAAGGCCCTCGCCGCGCAGGAGAGCGAGCGCCAGCGGATCGCACAAGAGCTCCACGACGAGATCGGCCAGTCCCTCACCGTCGTACTCCTGGGACTGAAGCGGGCTGTCGACCAGTCCCCACCCGAGCTCGCCGAGGAGCTCGGGTCGGTCCAGAGCGCTGCCCGGAGCAGTCTCGACGAGGTACGCCGGATCGCGCGCAGGCTCCGGCCCGGCGTCCTCGACGACCTCGGTCTCACCAGCGCCCTCTCCGCCCTCGCGACCGACATCGCGAGCCACAGCGGGGTGCACGTCAAGCGGGGGTTCGCACCCGGACTTCCCCCACTCGACGACGAGGCCGCGCTCGTGGTCTACCGGATCGCCCAGGAGGCGCTCACCAACGTCTCGAGACACGCAGGGGCCAAGACGGTTGAGCTCTCGCTCTCCAAGCAGGGCGAGGCCCTCCTCCTCCGGGTGGCTGACGACGGCATCGGCATCCACGGTGCGAGGGAGGGAGCAGGCATCCTCGGGATGCGGGAGCGGGCCCTGCTCGTGGAGGGTCGGCTCGACATCGGCGCCGGCTCCCAGGGCGGAACCGAGGTCAGGCTGCTGGTGCCTAGGATGCGTACCTCATGAGCGCGGCCCGGATCCTTCTCGCCGACGACCACGCCCTGGTCCGCCGGGGCGTGCGGCTGATCCTGGACAGTGAACCCGACCTCACCGTGGTCGCCGAGGCAGGTGACGGCGCCGAGGCGCTCGGGCTCGCCCGCGAGCACGAGGTCGACCTCGTCATCCTGGACATCTCGATGCCGCGAATGACCGGCCTGCAGGCGGCCCGCGAGCTCTCGCGGCGCAGGCCCGCCACCCGGATCCTGATGCTCTCGATGCACGACAACGAGCAGTACTTCTTCGAGTCGCTCAAGGCCGGCGCGTCGGGCTACGTCCTCAAGTCGGCCGCCGACCAGGACCTCGTCGACGCCTGCCGGGCCGCGCTGCGCGGCGAGCCGTTCCTTTATGCCGGAGTGATGAGCACTCTGGTGCGCGACTACCTCGAGCGCGTACGCCGGGGGGAGCGGATGCCGAGGGCGGTGCTCACGCCGCGAGAGGAGGAGGTGGTGAAGCTGATCGCCGAGGGCCACTCCTCGAAGGAGATCGCCGCACTGCTCACGATCAGCCTCAAGACCGTCGAGCGGCACCGCGCGAACGTCCTCGCCAAGCTCGGCATGCGCGACCGGACCGAGCTCACCCGCTATGCCATGCGCGTCGGGCTCATCGAGCCGTAGGCGGGGTGTACGGCCCGGCTGCGGAGACGCAGAACGGACGACCTGCGGTGCAGATCGTCCGTCGAGAGTGGAGCTGAGGGGACTCGAACCCCTGACCCCCTCCATGCCATGGAGGTGCGCTACCAGCTGCGCCACAGCCCCGCCGCTCGAACCTGTCCTTCTCGAGCAACTCGGGAATCTTAGCCAACCGCTCCCCCGGATGCGAAATCGGGGTGTCGGCAGCCTGGCGTGACCCCGGGCACGTGTCAGTCGTCGAGAGTCAGCTGCTCTCGCCGCGGACCACGATCACCGGCCCGGCCGCGTGCCTGATGCACTGCTCCGCCACCGAACCGAGGACCAGGGACCGGAATCCACCGAGGCCGCGAGAACCTACGACGATGACATCGGCGGTCTCGGAAGCCACGATCAGCGCCTGGGCCGCCGGACTGTGCACGCAGTGCACCTCGACGGACACGTCGAGGTCGTGACCGAGCAGGTGCTCGACACGGGCGGTCTGCTCTGCCAGGGCAGCGGCCTCGTACTCCGCCAGGGAGGCCGCGAAGCCGGCGGGTACGTCGAGGGGCCGGGAGGTGCTCATGATCGACCACGCCCGCACGACATGGAGGGTCGTCCCCCGTCTACGAGCCTCCTCCAGCGCGTAGCGGACGGCGCGCGCCGCTCCCTCCGAGCCATCGTCACCGACGACGACTCCACCTTCGGGACGGACGTACTTGGTGACCTCGGGAGGGACCTGGTTCATGACTCCCATCTTCCCTCAGGCGGAGCGGGCCCGTGGTGCCTTCTGGTTGTATGCGGCGAGCCGCAGGCGCCCACCGTGCTCGATCTCCTCCAGGACCACCCAGGCGCAGTTGTCCACGCCCTTCAGGGAGATCGTCAGGTCGCGGGGCCAGCCGAGCAGCCCGGTGACCGCGACCTTCATGGCCGCGCCGTGAGTCACCACCAGGCCGGTCTCGCCGTGGCTGAGGGAGCCGAGGCACTCGCGCAGCGCGGGCACGATCCGTCGCTCGACGTCCTCGGTCACCTCCCCACCCCTGACCGGGAGCAGCCCGTCGCCACGCACCCAGGACCTGTACTCGTCGGGGTAGCGCTCCGCGAACTCGTCGAGGGTCAGCCCCTGCCGCTCCCCCACATCGAACTCGCGCAGCCGATCGTCGTACTTCGGTGACAACCCGCAGGCGGACGCGACGTAGTCAGCGGTCTGCCGGGCCCGGGCGAGGTCGGAGGACCAGAGGGCTGTGGGGTCGAGGCCCCCGAGCTGACGGGCCGCGGACTCGGCCTGGACGTGGCCGGTCCGGTCGAGCTCGATGTCGGCATGGCCCTGCGCACGGCCGGACTCGTTCCAGGCGGTGCGACCGTGACGTAGCAGGACCAGCCGGCGGCTCACTCGCCGCGGCCGGAGGTGACGGTCTCGGGGAGCTCGATGGCCGGGCAGTCACGCCACAGCCGCTCGAGAGCGTAGAAGGAGCGCTCCTCCTCGTGCTGGACGTGCACGACGATGTCGGCGTAGTCGATGAGCACCCATCGCCCGTCACGCTCGCCCTCGCGGCGTACCGGCTTGGCACCGATCTCACGCAGCTTGTCCTCGACCTCGTCGACGATCGCCTTAACCTGACGGTCGTTGGCGGCCGAGCAGAGCAGGAACGCGTCGGTGATCACGAGCTGCTCTGAGACGTCGAAGGCGATGATGTTCTCGGCGAGCTTGTCCGACGCTGCCTTGGCGGCGGTGTGGACGAGCTCGAGGGCACGGTCGGTGGCGGTCACGTGAGTCCTTGCCTGGGTCGGGGCCGGTCCGGCCGGTAGAGCGCGTGCTTGTGGATGTACTGCACGACGCCGTCGGGGACGAGGTACCACACCGGCTCACCGGCCGCCGTGCGGTCACGGCAGTCGGTCGAGGAGATCGCAAGGGCGGGGATCTCGACGATGGTCACCTTGTCGTCGGGGATTCCCTCGAGGGTGGACTCGCCCATCTCGTAACCGGGACGGGTACACCCCACGAAGTGAGCGAGCTCGAACAGCTCGGAGGCGTCGCGCCAGGTGAAGATCTCACCGAGCGCGTCCGCGCCGGTGATGAAGTAGAGGTCGGCGTCGGGAAGGGCGCGGCTGAGGTCGGTCAGCGTGTCGATCGTGTACGTCGGGCCGCCGCGCTCGATGTCGACGCGTGAGACCCAGAACTGAGGGTTCGACGCGGTCGCGATCACCGTCATCAGGTAACGGTCCTCCGCGGCACTGACCTCACGGCTCGACTTCTGCCACGGCTCGCCGGTCGGCACGAAGACGACCTCGTCGAGGTCGAACCACGCGCGCACCTCGCTCGCTGCGACGAGGTGACCGTGGTGGATGGGGTCGAACGTCCCGCCCATCACGCCGATGCGGCGACGGCCGTTGCGCGGTTGCGAGTCGAGCTCAGTCACAGGCGGCTGTCATCGTGTCGGAACCCCCGCTCAGGAGTGCTCGCGGCCCTTGCCGAACATGAGCAGTGCGATGAGCATCACCAGCAGGACACCGAGGGAGATCCCACCGACGGCGATCGGAGAGACCGCCGCCTCGGCGGTGTGCGTCTCCTCGGCAGCCGTGATCAAGGACGTAAGCAGCATGGGGAACACCTTACCGGCAGGGCGCGGACAGACCGACGTAGACCTCACCGCTTCGGGACGGGGAGCCCCAGGCGCATCAGCCGCACCAGCGACACGCACTTGAGCAGGAGCAGCGCCAAGGCGACGACCAGGCCGAGCACGGCACTCTCGGTGACCAGGAGCAGCACCGCGAAGAACGCCGAGTTGACCGCCTTGCCGGTCTTGGACCAGTTCCACAGCCACAGTCTCCGGTCGACCACGAAGAAGTAGTTCGGGCTCCGGATCGGCCATGCCAGGAAAGCCAGCGAGAGGAAGCAGTCGACGACCATGAACTCCGCCAGGTACACCATCACCGGCCAGGTCAGGTCCGGCATCAGCCACACGAGGCCGAAGTAGAACGAGGCCGCGCAGAACCGGTCGCTGAGGATGTCGAGCGTCGCTCCGATCCGGGTCTCGCAGCCCCGCAGTCGCGCGACCACGCCGTCGAGGATGTCGCCCACCCAGTAGACGACCAGCGCCACCACGAGCAGGGTCAGGCTCTCCTGCTGGGCGGCGACCCCGGCCGTGGCCACAGCCGCCACGGTGCGCACGAGCGTGATGACGTTGGCGGGCGTGCCCAGCCGTTCTGCCGCGGGATCCGCGTAGACGTCGGCGGCGGTGTCAGCGAGTGTGGCCATCGCCGGTGACGACGTACTTCGTCGAGGTCATCTCCGGCAGGCCCATCGGGCCTCTGGCGTGCAGCTTCTGGGTGGAGATGCCGATCTCGGCACCGAACCCGAACTCTCCCCCGTCGGTGAACCGGGTGGACGCGTTGACGAGCACCGCGGCGGAGTCGACCGATGCGGTGAACCGTCGCGCCGCGGGTTGGGACCGCGTGACGATCGCGTCGCTGTGGCCGGAGGAGTAGCGGCGGATGTGTGCGATCGCCGCGTCGAGGTCGGGTACGACGGCCGCGGAGATGTCGAGGGAGAGGTACTCCTCGCCGAAGTCCTCCTCGCTCGCCTCCACGACACCCTCGAACGCCGCGAAGGCCTCGTCGCCGTGGATCGTCACCCCGGCGTCCTGGAGGGCGCGCACGACCCGTGGCAGGAAGTCCTCGGCGACCTCGCGGTGCACGAGCAGCGACTCGGCGGCATTGCACACCGAGGGGCGGTGGGTCTTGGCGTTGAGCACGATGGCGAGGGCCATGTCGAGGTCCGCGTCGGCGTCGACGTACACATGGCAGTTGCCGACGCCGGTCTCGATCACGGGCACGGTCGACTGCTCCACGACCGAGCGGATGAGGCCCGCACCGCCTCGGGGGATGAGCACGTCGACCAGGCCGCGGGCGCGCATCAGGGCCTTGGCCGGCTCGTGGCCCTCCCCCGGCACCAGCGCGACCACGTCCTCGGGCAGCCCGCTCTCCGCAGCGGCCCGGCGCAGCACCGAGACGGTCGCGTTGTTGGAGCGCAGTGCACTAGAGGAGCCCCGCAGGAGGACGGCGTTGCCTGCCTTGATGCAGATGCCGGCTGCGTCGGCGGTCACGTTGGGGCGCGCCTCGTAGATGATCCCGATCACGCCGAACGGCACCCGCACCTGCCGAAGCTCGAGGCCGTTGGCGAGCGTGGAGCCGCGAACAACCTCACCGACCGGGTCGGGTAGCGCTGCGACGTCGCGGAGCCCGTCGGCCATGGCGGCCACGCGCGACTCGTCGAGCCGCAGGCGGTCGATGATCGCGGCGGGGGTGCCCGCGGCTTCCGCGGCGCCGACGTCCTCGGCGTTCGCGGCGAGCACCTCGGGGGTGGCGGCGACGAGTGCGTCGGCCATCGCCCTGAGCGCGGCGTCCTTCTGGCCACGGGTCGCGAGGGCGAGCTCGTTGGCCGCGGCCCGGGCGCGTTCGGAGACCGCGATGACAGCCGCCTCGACCTCGCTCGCGGCGGGAGTTGTGGTCATGCCCAAAGCCTATGCCGCGTGGGGCGGTCAGAAGGGCAAAGGAGTGACGTCTCGCAGGTCGACCACGACGGAGTACTCCATGCCACGGCTCTGGAAGACGCCCCGCTCGATCACCTCGAGGCCGACGACCTCCCAGCGCGGCAGGCCGGCGGAGTCGCGGTACTCGTTCCACACGCGCAGCGCCAGCGAGGAGGCGTCGAGGAGCGACTCGGCCTCCTCCCAGTACTGGATCTCGGCGCGCGCTCCGTCGTACTTCATGGAGTGCAGGAACGGGCGCTGGTCGCTCAGACGCCGAAGCGCGTTGCGAACCACGAGCGGCTCCATACGATCACCGGCGACTGTCACCGTCACGTGCCAGAGCCTTACGGGCTCGTCCACAGGCCACACCTTCTTGGGTCCCGAAACCTGATCGTCATTTTAGTCTGACCCCCTGCCGACCCCCGGACAGGGGAATGCGAAAACTCATTGTCGGTGCCGAAGCAGCACCAGGTCGTCGCGATGGACGACCTCGCGCTCGTAGGACGAGCCGAGCTCCTTTGCCAGGTCGCGGGTGGAGCGGCCGACCAGCGCGGGCAGCTCGTCGGAGTCGTAGTTGACCAGACCCCGGGCCACCGCGACACCCTGCGCGTCCACGAGGTCCACGGGGTCCCCGCCGACGAACGAGCCGGTGACCCCCGTGATGCCCGCCGGGAGCAGCGAGGCACGGCGCTCCACGACTGCGCGGACCGCCCCGTCGTCGAGGACGAGGCTTCCCTTGGGCTCGGTGGCGTGGGCGAGCCACAGCAGGCGGGTCGGCCTGCGCCGGCCGGTCGGGTGGAACATCGTGCCCACCTGCTCCCCCGCCAGCGCCCGTGTGGCCTGTTCGGCGGAGGTGAGCACGACGGGGATCCCGGCGCCCGTGGCGATCCGGGCGGCCTCGACCTTGGTCTGCATCCCTCCCGTGCCGACCCCGGCCGAGCCGGCCTTGCCGATCGCGATGCCCTCCAGGTCGTCGTCGGAGGTCACCTCGGGCAGCAACCTGGTCCCGGGCTCGGCCGGATGGCCGTCGTAGAGACCCTCGACGTCCGAGAGCAGGAGCAACAGGTCCGCGTGCACGAGGTGCGCGACGAGGGCCGCCAGCCGGTCGTTGTCGCCGAACCGGATCTCCGAGGTCGCCACCGTGTCGTTCTCGTTGACGATCGGGACCGTCCCCATCTCGAGGAGCTTGGCGAAGGTGCGGTAGGCGTTGCGGTAGTGGCTGCGTCGGGTCATGTCGTCGACGGTGAGGAGCACCTGGCCCACGGTCTGCCCGTGCCGGGCGAACTCCTCGGTGTAGCGGTGCACGAGGAGGCCCTGCCCGACGGACGCGGCCGCCTGCTGCGTGGCGAGGTCGCCCGGGCGCCGCGGCAGACCCAGCGGCGCGAGCCCTGCCGCGATCGCACCCGAGGAGACCAGCACCACCTCGGCCCCGCGGGCGCGGACCTCGGCCAGGGTCTCCACGAGCGCGCGCACGCGTGAGGGGTCGATGCCACCCTCCGCGGTGGTCAGGGACGAGGAACCGACCTTGACGACGACCCGCGACGCCGAGGCCACCTCCTTGCGGAGACCTCTCACCGCTCCTCGTCCTCGCCCTCGGCAGCCCCCGGGTCGTTCTCGTCCCAGCCGAGGTCGAGCTCGCGGCGCACCTCGTCGTCGAGCTCGATCTCGCCGGCCTCGGCCAGACGTCGCGCGACATCAGCCCGCGTCTCCCCCGGGGCTCGGGTCCTGAACGCCTCGTCGATGGCCCGACGCCGCATCGCGGCCTGCCGCTGCTCGTCGAAGCGGTGGTCCTCACCGCGGCGGCTGAGCAGCTCGGCCCCGGCCTCCATCATCGGCTTGAAGTCGAAGACGACGGCGTTGTCGACGTCACCGATCAAGACCGTGTCGCCCTCCTGCGCACCGAGCTCGAGCAGCTTATCCTCGACGCCGAGGCGGTTCAGGCGGTCGGCGAGGAAGCCGACGGCCTCGTCGTTGCTGAAGTCGGTCTGGCGCACCCAGCGCTCGGGCTTCTCACCACGCACGCGCCAGCCCTCGCCGGTCTCCTTGACCGTGAACTCGGGTCCACCTGCGGCTGTGGGAGGTCGGAGGACGATCCGGGTGGCCTCGACGACAGGCTTCTCGCGGCGTGCCTCGGCGACGAGACCGGCCATCGCGAACGAGAGCTCGCGCAGGCCCTCTCGGCTGGCCGCGGAGATCTCGTAGACCTTGAGCCCTCGCGCCGCGAAGTCCTCCCGCACGATGTCGGCGAGGTCGCGCGCGTCGGGCACGTCGACCTTGTTGAGCGCGACCAGGCGAGGACGGTCCTCGAGGCCGCCGTACCTGCTGAGCTCACGCTCGATGACGTCGAGGTCGCCGAGCGGGTCGCGGCCGGGCTCCATGGTGGCCATGTCGATGACGTGGACGAGCGCCGCGCAGCGCTCGACGTGCCGCAGGAAGTCGTGGCCGAGGCCGCGCCCCTCGCTCGCACCCTCGATGAGACCCGGCACGTCGGCCACCGTGAAGGTGGTGTCGCCGGCGGTCACCACGCCGAGGTTGGGGACCAGGGTCGTGAACGGGTAGTCGGCGATCTTGGGGCGGGCACGCGACAGCGCCGCGATGAGACTGGACTTGCCGGCGCTCGGGAAGCCCACCAGGCCGATGTCGGCGACCACCTTGAGCTCCAGGGTGATCGTGAGGTCGTCACCCGGCTCACCGAGGAGCGCGAACCCGGGCGCCTTGCGCTTGGAGGAGGCGAGTGCGGCGTTGCCGAGTCCCCCGCGGCCGCCCTGGGCGATGACCATCTCCGTGCCGGGACCGACCAGGTCGGCCAGCACGTTGCCCTGCCCGTCCGTCACGACGGTGCCGTCGGGGACTGGGAGGACCAGGTCCTGGCCGTGGGCGCCGTTGCGGTGCCCACCCGCCCCGTGGCCGCCGTGCTCGGCGCGGCGGTGCGGACTGTGGTGGTAGTCGACCAGCGTCGTGACGTCGGGGTCGACACGCAGGATCACGCTGCCGCCGGGACCGCCGTTGCCGCCGTCGGGCCCGCCGAGGGGCTTGAACTTCTCGCGGTGCACCGACGCCACGCCGTTGCCACCACGCCCCGCGGTGACGTGCAGCACCACGCGGTCGACGAAGGTGGGTACTGCCATGGGTCGGTCCTCACTTCGGGGGGTGGGGCGGGCGATCAATTACCAAGGTATGCAGGAGATCTGTCTCTTCCCTCGGTGATCTTGCCGTGGGAAGTGTGAGTTTCCCTGCATACCTTGGTGTTTGGTGCTCACGGGAAAGCAGCAGGGGCGCCCCGCGGTCTCGCGGAGCGCCCCTGGCGATGTCTGTGCTGCTGGTCTGCGCTACGTCACTCAGCCGTCGGGACGACGTTGACGACGCGGCGACCGCGCTTGGTGCCGAACTCGACATTGCCGCCGACGAGGGCGAACAGGGTGTCGTCGCCACCGCGACCCACACCGGAGCCCGGGTGGAAGTGGGTGCCGCGCTGGCGCACGATGATCTCGCCGGCGTTGACCAGCTGGCCGCCGTAGCGCTTCACTCCGAGACGCTGAGCGTTCGAGTCACGACCGTTCTTGGTCGAGGCTGCGCCCTTCTTGTGTGCCATGAGTTCAGTCCTTGGTGTCTATCAGGCGGAGATGTCGGTGACCTTGACCTGGGTGTACTTCTGACGGTGCCCCTGGCGCTTCTTGTAGCCGGTCTTGTTCTTGTACTTCTGGATGATGATCTTCGGGCCCTTGGTGGCACCGAGGACCTCGGCGGTCACCGTCGCCTTGCCGAGCGCGCCAGCGTCCGAGGTGACCTTGTCACCGTCGACGAGCAGCACCACGGGAAGCTTGACGGAGTCGCCGACCTCGCTGGCAACCTTGTCGATCTCGATGACGTCACCAACAGCAACCTTCTGCTGCTGACCGCCACTGCGCACGATCGCGTACACCGCGGACTCACTCTCTTCGTCGGACTACAAGTTCGGTTTCTGTGGCGCAGCGCGCTGCCCGGCTCTGTTACGACGGGAGCGTGCGGCTGGCACACAGGACGGGCGCGCTTCGCACGCCGAGGATCAAGTCTACGGACGATGCCCTGCCGGGTCAAAACGCCCTCGCGGCCGAGGGCCAGCATCGGGCAGCCTCGCCGGTCAGGGGTGGATGCACAGCCAGCGGTTGGTCGGCAGTGGCGCGTGAGCCGGCTGTACGACGGTCACGAGCCACCTTCGACGAAGCCTGCCGGCCTCCTCCTCGGCCGCACCGCGCGATGCGTAGGTGCCATCGGGGCCGCGGTAACCGACCACGTGGACCCGTGCCGCGGACGACCCGTCCGAGCATGGGCGCGCCGGCTTGTGCCGGGGCTGTGCTCGAGCGCGGAGCGGACCCTCGCGAGGGGGTCCGCTCCGACTCAGCTCGACCGACGCGGGATCGGGTTCGGCTCAGCGCCTGCGGGAGCCGCGCTTCTTCACTGGCACGTGGGGCGTGGCCGGCGGCTCTGCGGCGGCTCCGTCCCCCTCCGTGCCGTCCACGTCCGCACTCGACCGGTCCACCGGGGAGTCAACCTCTGCCGCGTCGAGAAGCGTGGCGAGCGGCTCGACATCGGCCGGCTCGTCGCTCACCTCGTCGGCCGCGGAGCCATCGGCAGCCGCAGACACGGTCGTGGTGACCGCAGGGGCGGACGGTCCGGCCGGGGCGGATGCCTGGGCTCCCTGCGGCGGTCCGGCCGCACGACGAGCGCCGCGGCGACGAACCGACGTCACGATCTTGGGCGCCGCGGGCGCGGAAGGCTCAGCCGGGGCAGCCTCGGCAGACGCCTCCGCCTCTCCTTTCGGAGCGCCCGCGCCCTCCTCGCCGGAGGTGGGCTCGGCGGGTGTCTCGTGGGGCGTCGAGACCTTCTCCTCGGCAGCCGGCTCTTCCTGGGCCGCGGTCGCAGTCTGTTCCGTCGGCTCGGACGCAGACCCCGCGAGTGCCTGCTCGGCGTCTACAGCCGGCCCGGCTTTCTCGCTCGCTGCTTCCTGCTCCTGCTCGGCGCGGGAATCCTTGCCGCCTCGGCCACGACCACCACGGCCCCGGCCACCGCGGCCGCGACCCGACACGGCGGCCTCGGCCTGTGTCTCCTCCGACGGGGTCTCCGCACCCTCGGCCTCGGGCTCGCGCCCGTTGGGCTTCGCAGCCTTCTCCTCGGCCTGTTCCTCGGGCTTGGCCATGGCGGCGACGTCCTTCGGCGACGGCACGCCACCTCCGTTGGAGGCGGCCTCGCCTCCCCTGCCGCGGCCACGACGGCCGCGGCGCGACTCGTCCTCGCCCTTCTTCTTCGGCTCGACGGGCTCGTGGTGCGTGATCAGACCGCGGCCCTGGCAGTGCTCACAGCTCTCCGAGAACGCCTCGAGCAGTCCGGTGCCGATCCGCTTCCGGGTCATCTGGACCAGGCCGAGCGAGGTGACCTCGGCCACCTGGTGGCGGGTCCGGTCACGGCCGAGGCACTCCACCATGCGCCGCAGGACGAGGTCCCGGTTGCTCTCGAGCACCATGTCGATGAAGTCCACGACGATGATGCCGCCGATGTCACGCAGCCGGAGCTGGCGGACGATCTCCTCCGCGGCCTCGAGGTTGTTCTTGGTGACGGTCTCCTCGAGGTTGCCGCCCGATCCGGTGAACTTGCCGGTGTTGACGTCGACCACGGTCATCGCCTCGGTGCGGTCGATCACCAGGGAACCACCCGAGGGCAGCCACACCTTGCGGTCGAGCGCCTTCTCGATCTGCTCGTCGATCCGGTACTCCGCGAAGACGTCCCGCTCCCCGTCGTACTTCTCGAGCCGGTCTGCGAGGTCGGGGGCGACGTGGGTGACGTAGCCCTCCACGAGATCCCAGGCGTCGTCGCCGGCGATCACGAGCTTCTTGAAGTCCTCGGTGAAGAGGTCCCGCACGACCTTGAGCGTGAGGTCCGGCTCGCCGTAGAGCAGCTGCGGAGCGTTCCCTCCGCTCACCTTGCTCTCGATGTCGGCCCACCGGGCGGTGAGGCGCTCGACATCGCGGGTCAGCTCTTCCTCGCTGGCGCCCTCGGCCGCGGTGCGCACGATGACGCCTGCGCTGTCGGGGACGATCTCCTTGAGGAGCGTCTTGAGCCGGTTGCGCTCGGTGTCGGGGAGCTTGCGTGAGATCCCGCTGGTCGTGCCGTCCGGGACGTAGACCAGGAATCGTCCGGGCAGGCTGATCTGGCTGGTCAGACGGGCGCCCTTGTGGCCGATGGGGTCCTTCGTCACCTGGACCAGGATCGACTGGCCCGACTTCAGTACGGCCTCGATCTTGCGGGGGCTGCCGTTCTTGGCGCCGAGTGCGTCCCAGTTGACCTCACCGGCGTAGAGGACGGCGTTGCGCCCCTTGCCGATGTCGATGAAGGCCGCCTCCATCGAGGGCAGGACGTTCTGCACGCGACCGAGGTAGACATTGCCGATCAGCGAGGTCTGGGACTCGCGGGAGACGTAATGCTCCACGAGCACCTTGTCCTCGAGCACCGCGATCTGGGTCAGGTCCTCGCGCTGGCGGATGACCATCACGCGGTCCACGGACTCTCGCCGGGCGAGGAACTCGGCCTCGCTCACGATCGGGGCCCGTCGGCGACCTGCCTCGCGGCCCTCGCGGCGACGCTGCTTCTTCGCCTCGAGTCGCGTCGAGCCGCTGAGCGAGGTGATCTCGTCCTCGGCGCTGCGCGGCTTTCGGACCCGGGTGACCGTGTTCTCGGGCTCGTCCGGACCACCCTCGCCGGACTCACCGGCGCGGCGGCGACGGCGACGGCGCCTCGTGCCCGCGCCGGACTCCTCCCCCTCGTCGGCCTGGCCCTCGCCCTGGTCGGGACGTTCCTCGGCTGCCTCGCGGCTCTCGTCGGTGCCCTCGGCGGAGCCGTTCTCGTCTCCACCGCCGGAGCGACGGCGACGACGGCCACCGCGGCGGCGCCTACGGCGTTCGCCGCCCTGCTCCTCCTCGCCCTCGCCGCCGGTGTCCTCGCCCGGCTCCTGGCCGGCCGGGACGGCTTCGGTCGTGGGCTCCTCGCCCTCGCCGGCCACCTCGGGCCTGGCCTTGGCGGGCTGCTTCGCCGGCTTCTTCGCAGCCTTCTTGGCCGACTTCTCGGCCTCCTCGCCTGCCTCCGTCTCCGGGGCAGTCTCGGTGGCCGCCTCGGCCTTGGTGGACCGGCGGCGACGCGTGACCACGGCCTTGGTCGGGTCCGGGGGCTGGAAGAGCAGCGCGGTGGCCGGGGCCGGTGTGGTGCGGGCGGACTCCTCCTCGCCTGCGCGTGCCTCGGCCGTGGGCTCCTCGGTCGTCGCCTGGGTCGTCTCGGTGGAGGGGGCTGCCGATGCGGCAGCGGGCTCCGACGCGCCCTCGACGGTCCGTGTCTCCGGCATGGCGGCGGCCTTCTTGGACGCGCGCTTCGCGGGAGCCTTCTTCGCAGCCTTCTTCGCGGTCTTCTTCTCCGCCGGGGTGGTCTCGACAGCCTCAGGGGCGGTCGCTCCGATCGGCTCCGGCACGTCGTCGGCGACGACCTCAGATGCAGTGGGCTCCGCCGCCGGGGTCTCGATGTCGGCGCTCACCGCCTTCTTCGTGGTCCGCTTCGCGGCGGTCTTCTTCGCGGCGGCCTTCTTGGCCGGGGCCTTCTTGGCGGCGGTGCGCTTCGCCGCGGCCTTCTTGGCCGGAGCCGGGGCCTCTTCGGCCCCCGAACCGGCGGTGCCGGTGAGGTCCGTCGGCACGGCGTCGCCGCCCTCGCCTGCCGTGCTCGCCGGCACGTCGGTTGTCTCTGCCGGGTTCTCAGCGTCGAGCATGTGCTCTCCTATGCCTCCCGGGACTCGTCTTGGACGAGTCCGCGCGGGAGCGTGTCAGTCGTCGTCCCGGAAAACCGGTACGACGCAAGCCTGCGGTCGGGGCTCCGGCCGACGTGATCGCGGTACGCGATTCCTGCGCGTGACCAGCGGTCGAGCCATGGCCGGAGCGCGGCGACAAACTCCGAAGTCACTCGTCGTCGAGGGATCGTGCCGGGGCCGACCGCGGTCGGCAGCTCAACGGACCGAACCTGTCACCTTCGGTCAACCTGCGTCGCGGTCGGGCTCCAACGGATCCCCCACCGTGCCGGTCAGCGGATCGAGCGGGCCCTGCGCCTGCCGCTCGTGCAAAGGAGCGGAACCGGCGTCGAGCCCGGCGACCTCGCGGAGTCCGGCGAGGATGTCGTCGGGTCTCACGGACGGAGTTCCGTGTCGCAAGACCACGTCGAGTATCGCACACTCCCGGCTCGATACCTCGGCGACGTGTGAGGAAAGCGACACGACGGCCTCGCGGCAGTTGAAAGTCCGGAGCCCCTTCTTGGTCATCCGCTGGACGAGCACCTCGTCGGTGGCCAGGAACTTCTCGACCGCGTCCGCGGCTGCCTCGCCCGTCACCCCGGGGAGGACCAGCCGCCAATGGCTCGCCTCCAGACGGTCCGCGAGTGAGCCACCGCGGCTCACCACGACCTCGAGCACGTCGAGGCCGTCGGGAAGCGCTTCGTCGAGTGCAGTGTGTACGTCGGCCGGGTCCACCTCCTGGGCCAGCGCGATCTCGAGGTACTCCGCCTCGCTCGCCGAGCCTGTCGGGGCTGCTCCGGCGTAGGAGATCCGGGGATGCGGGTTGAAGCCCGAGGAGTAGGCCATCGGGATGCGGGCCCGGAAGACCGCGCGCTCGAACGCCCGGGAGAAGTCACGGTGACTGGTGAAGCGGAGACGTCCTCGCTTGGCGTAGCGGATCCGGAGCCGCTGGACGGGCGGCGCTTGCTGCTCGGGCTGTTCTGGCACGGGGCCACCTTAGGTCCCGGCGACGGGCCCGCCCCCGGGCACCCTCTTGGACAGCGGGGAGGGGTAGCGACCGGTGACCCGGATGCCGCCGAGCCAGTCGGTCAGCCGGCCCGCCTCGACCTCGAGCTCCCGGCGCGCCTCGCGTCCGACGTCCTCGAGCAGGTCGACGACGACCTCCCCGGCGTGCGACTGGTGCCACCCACCGACGATGCGACCGTCCCACCAGGCGGTGTTGCCCCCGTTGCCGTTGGAGTCGAAGAGCTGGTGGCGGTGACCGCGGAGGTACCAGTCGCGGTCGAACCACCCCATCGTCGCCGGGTCGAGCTCGGGAAGCAGCGCGGCCCAAGGATCGACCGGTGCGGTGGGACCGACATCGTCGGGGAGGACGAAACCGGTGTTCTCGCCGAGAGTCACCTCGACCGCACCGAGGTCGACCAGTGCCCGTCTGGTGGCCGCGACCGTGCCCCCGAGCCACCACTTGATGTCCTCGAGCGTGCCGGGGCCGAAGGCGGCCAGCCACCACCGGACCAGGGTGGCCACGCCCGCGGATCGGTCGACCTCGGGGACAGACCGTCCGGTCCAGGAGCGCATCGCGGCCCACCGCGGTCGCGAGGAGGTCCAGGGGCCGTCGTTGCTCGCCCGCACGACCTGTCCCCTGGCGGAGAGAATGGTGAGCACCCGCGGCCCGACGGGGAACTGGCCGCCCCAGCTCTTGCCGGCTCCGTAGGTGATCGAGCCCGAAAGCAACGGAATCTCGTCCCGCAGCTCGGTCGAGGTCAGCTCGCGACCGTCTGCCAGGGCATCGAGGACGGCCTGCCCGGCCTCCGCGAGCCACGCGGTGCCGTCACGGTGAAGCCCCGCCTGCTCGACCTCGCGCACCAGCCGCCGGGACTCGGCCTCGCCCACCTTGGCGCTGGCTCCGGCCTGGACCGCACCGAGCGCGTCGGTCGGGAAGGCGAAGAGGGTGCGGCGCATCGCGATGTGTTTGACGAGGTCGCGGTCGGAGTACAGCGCCTTGTCCATGGCAGCGACCGTGAAGCCGTCGACCCGCGCCCAGGACGAGAGGTACACGCTCGACGGAGTCGTCGCGTGCAGGCAGACCAGGCTCCTGGCCGCCTCCACCGCGTCACCTGCCCGCGTGCCGGGGGCCAGGCGGTGTCTCCTGGCCAGCCGTGCCCGGCGCTCCTCGACACTGATCGCGTGCACAGAGCCAGGCTAGGCGCGCCCACCGACATTTTGGCCCCGGTGCTGGTCCACGGCTGGCTTGGCCACGACCTCGGTCCTGCTACCGCCGGCCAGTGCCCCGGCGATCGGCCCACTGTGCGACCTGGGCCACAGCCCGGCCCATCTGTGCGCGCTGTGACCGGGCGCCTGTCTAGGGTGGCGCGGTGACCGCCCCCGCACCAACGCCCCCCGTCGAGGACACCCGCTGGCAGCGCGTCCTCGTGCTGGTCGGCATCGTGGTGCTCGGCTTCAACCTGCGGCCGGCAGCGGTCAGCGTCGGTCCGGTCCTCGACGAGATCACAGAAGCCCTCGACATGTCGGGGGCCACGGCCGGTCTCCTCACGACGCTCCCGGTCCTGGCATTCGCAGGCTTCGGGGCCCTTGCCCCCCAGCTCGCACGGCACGCCGGAGTGCACCGGGTGACGCTGATGTCCCTGGCTGCGGTCGTCGTGGGCCTCGGAGCCCGTGCCCGGACCGACGAGACCTGGATCTTCCTGCTGATGTCGCTCCTCGCCCTCGGCGGCATGGCCACCGCCAACGTGCTGCTGCCGTCCCTGGTGCGGCTGCACTTCCCGGACCGTGTGGGCCTGCTGACCTCGATCTACACGACCTCCATGGCGATCGGGCTGACCCTCGCGTCAATGCTGACCGTGCCCGTCTCAGAGCAGCTCGGCTCGTGGCGCTGGGGCCTCCTCGCCTGGGCCCTGACCGCGCTGGTGGCCGCTCTCCCCTGGCTCGGGCTCATCCGCCACGACCGCTCGCTCGCCCCGACTCCACACACTGTGAGGCTGCGTGACGTCGCGCGCACCAGGCTCGGCTGGGCGATGGCGGTGTTCTTCGGGCTGCAATCGCTCCAGGCCTACTCGATCTTCGGCTGGTTCGCGCAGATCTACCGCGACGCCGGTTTCTCCGCCTCGACGGCCGGGCTGCTCCAGGGGGTGATTGCCGGGATGAGCATCCCGCTCTCGTTCCTGATCCCCTCGCTCGCCGCCCGGCTGCGCGACCAGACCTGGCTGATCCTCGCCCTGGGCGTGTGCTACCCGGTCGGTTACGTAGGCCTGATCTTCGCTCCCACGCGCGGCGCCTGGGTCTGGGCCGTGCTGGTCGGCGCAGCGGCGAGCATCTTCCCGCTCATCCTGACACTGATCGGGCTGCGCGCCCGCACCAGCGAGGGGACCGCCGCGCTCTCGGGGTTCACGCAGTCGGTGGGCTACCTGATCGCGGCGATCGGCCCCTTGGGCATCGGGGTGCTCTACGACGCGACCGGCGGGTGGACCCTTCCGCTGTCGATCCTGTGCGTCGTGGTGCTCGGGCAGGTCGCGGCGGGGCTCATGGTCGCACGGCCGTCGTACATCGAGGACTCGCTCAGGACCGCTCGCTGACCTGCCGTCGATCAGGGTTACGCGCTGTCCGCGTATGCCAAGCCCGTGCCGCAATGACGGCACCGAAAGAGATAGCCGGTCAGGTCACCGTCGACACGCATGAAGCGGAGTTCCGACTCTCGCCAGCCCTCGACCAACAGCGAATCGACGACGCCCGGCGTTGCCGTGATCTCGTCCCAACCAGCGCGGCCCAGGAACTCAGCGGCATCTGCGCAGTGGAACATCCAGCGCTCCTGCTGCCACCCGGCGAACCCCGGCGTCCGGTGCACGACGTCATCCAGCACGCCAGGGGCAACGTCGTCGGGCGCGCCGTCCGTCGTGGTGAACTCCGCGTCGAACTCGTGCGCCGCGCTGCCGTCGGCAATACACCAGGGGCAGAGGAACTCGACTTCCTCGGCAGCGTAGGTGGGACCCGCGTACACGTAACCGCGAGCCTTGCCGCATCGCTCGCAGACCTCATCAGATGCGACGACGGATCCCGTGCCGACAGGGTCAGGGTGGTAGGGGAAGGCGGGCAGCGCGGCGCTCATGCGCGAAGCATCGGCCATGGGTGAGTCCCGCGCAAGAACAGAGGCCCCGTGTTGCTATGCGGCCACGGGTCAGACCACGGAGAGCGGCAGGAGCTTCTTGCCGGTAGGGCCGATCTGGATCTCGGTGTCCATCTGAGGGCACACGCCGCAGTCGTAGCACGGCGTCCAGCGGCAGTCCTCGACCTCCACGTCGGAGTCGGGGTCGATGGCGTCCTGCCAGTCCTCCCACAGCCAGTCGCGGTCGAGGCCCGAGTCGAGGTGGTCCCAGGGCAGCACCTCGGAGTACTCCCGCTCGCGGGTGGTGTACCAGTCGAGGTCCACAGGAGTGTCGACCAGCGCCTTCTTAGAGGCCTCCACCCAGTTCTCGAACGAGAAGTGCTCGCTCCAGCCGTCGAAACGCCCGCCGCCGCGCCAGACCTCCTCGATGATCCCCCCGACGCGACGGTCACCACGCGAGAGCAGTCCCTCGATGATGCCGGGGCGTCCGTCGTGGTAGCGGAAGCCGATCGCGCGTCCGTACTGCTTGTCGGCGCGGACCATCTCACGCAGCTTCCGCAGCCGCTCGTCGGTGGTCTCGTGGTCGAGCTGGGCAGCCCACTGGAACGGTGTGTGGGGCTTCGGGACGAACCCGCCGATCGAGACGGTGCACCGGATGTCCTTGCGACCCGAGACCTCACGGCCCTTGGCGATGACCTTCTTGGCGAGGTCGCCGATCGCGAGCACGTCCTCGTCGGTCTCGGTCGGGAGACCGCACATGAAGTACAGCTTCACCTGCCGCCACCCGTGGGAGTAGGCCGTGGCGACCGTGCGGATCAGGTCTTCCTCGGTGACCATCTTGTTGATCACCTTGCGCATGCGCTCGCTGCCGCCCTCAGGCGCGAAGGTCAGCCCTGAGCGGCGACCGTTGCGGGAGAGCTCGTTGGCGAGGGTGATGTTGAAGGCGTCGACCCGGGTCGAGGGAAGCGACAGCGAGACGTTCGAGCCGTCGTACCGGTCGGCGAGTCCCTTGGCGACCGCGCCGATCTCGGTGTGGTCGGCGCTCGAGAGCGAGAGCAGGCCCACCTCCTCGAAGCCGGACTTGCGGATGCCGTTCTCGACCATGTCACCGATGGTGGTGATCGAGCGCTCGCGCACCGGCCGGGTGATCATGCCCGCCTGGCAGAAGCGGCACCCGCGCGTGCAGCCGCGGAAGATCTCGACCGAGAAGCGCTCGTGCACGGTCTCGGCGAGCGGGACGAGAGGCTTCTTCGGGTACGGCCAGGCGTCGAGGTCCATCAGGGTGTGCTTGTGCACCCGCCACGGGACGCCCGACGTGTTGGGCGCGACGCGCTTGATCCGGCCGTCGGGGAGGTACTCGACGTCGTAGAACTTCGGGACGTAGACCGCCCCGGACACCGCGAGCCGGTAGAGCAGCTCGTCGCGCGGCGTGCGCCCGCCGAGGCCGGGCCTGCCCTCGGCCTTCCACTCCCGGATCACCTCGGAGATCGCGAGCACGATCTCCTCACCGTCACCGAGGACGGCGGCGTCGACGAAGTCGGCGATCGGCTCGGGGTTGAACGCCGCGTGCCCGCCGGCGAGCACGATCGGGTCCTCCTCGCCACGGTCGGCCGCGTGCAGCGGCATGCCGGCGAGGTCGATCGCCGTGAGCAGGTTGGTGTAGCCGAGCTCGGTGGCGAAGGAGACCCCGAAGACGTCGAAGGCGCGCACGGGACGGTGGTTGTCGACGGTGAACTGAGGGATGCCGTTGTCCCGCATGACCTTCTCCATGTCCGGCCACACGGCGTAGGTGCGCTCGGCCATGATCCAGTCGCGCTCGTTGAGCACCTCGTACAGGATCTGGACGCCCTGGTTCGGCTGGCCGACCTCGTAGGCGTCGGGGTACATCAAGGCCCAGCGGACCTCGACGGAGTCCCAATCCTTCAAAGTGGCGTTGAGCTCGCCGCCGACGTACTGGATCGGCTTCTGCACCGACGGCAGCTTGGGCTCGAGCCGGGGGAAGACCGACGCGACGGACACGACTGAACACCTCGCGAGACTGGGTTGGGAACCGGCTCATCCTACGCGCCGGGCTCGTCTGGACCGATTCAGCGCAAGCGACGCATCCGGCTGCGGGAAGCGGCCCAGACCACCTACCCTTCGGGCAACCGAGAGGTTGGGATCTGTGGGGATCGTGGGGATCACTGTGGGCACCGCCGCGGGGCGCCGGCTGGCGCTCGTGGTGGCGCTGGCGTGCGCCTTCACCGTCCTCGGCCTGCAGGTGGTGCCGCCCGCCGGCACCCCCACCGAGATGTGGGCGACACACGCGGCGG
>DASSMS010000101.1:0-4201 GCA_035688575.1 Nocardioidaceae bacterium | reverse complement strand
ACCAGGTCGACCAGCTTGGCGTAGCCCCAGTTGCGAGAGTCGAAGTCCGGCGCCTGCTTGACGACGTACGAGCCGACGCCTCCGAGGTTGGCCCAGCCGTCGTCGTCCGAGGCCGCGTCGATCCCCTCTCGCAGCAGCTTGACCAGCTTGGCGTCCCCACGGAGCTCGCTCGTGCTCTTGCGCGCCGGGGCCGTCGGAGCCAGATCCACCTCGCTGGGTTCCTTCGGCTTCTCCGGGCGGCGCAGGACGTCGAGGTAGACGAACTTGTCGCAAGCCGCCACGAGTGAGTGCGGCGTCCTCGGCTCGCCGAACCCGTAGACGGTCTTGCCCGACTCCCGAAGCCGGGAGGCAAGCTTGGTGAAGTCGCT
Source organism: Nocardioidaceae bacterium (assembly GCA_035688575.1). Classification (GTDB taxonomy): domain Bacteria; phylum Actinomycetota; class Actinomycetes; order Propionibacteriales; family Nocardioidaceae; genus Nocardioides_C. Next base: position 3,833 of record DASSMS010000101.1, on the reverse strand, counting down.
GTCGGAGGAGACCAGGCAGAATCCGTCCAGGTTCCCGGTGTAGAGCAGATCCATCGCGTCGATGATCAGTGCGCTGTCGGTGGCGTTCTTGCCGGTGGTGTAGGCGAACTGCTGGATCGGCTGGATGGCGTGGGCGTTGACGACCTCCTTCCAGCCCCGGAGGTTCGGGGTCGTCCAGTCGCCGTACGCGCGCTTGACCGTGGCGCTGCCGTACTTCGCGATCTCGGCGAGCAGAGCCTCGATGATCATGGGGGTGGTGTTGTCGCCGTCGATGAGGACGGCGAGCCGGGGGGAGTCCTGGGCTGAGGCCATGTGGGGAGCGTAGTTCGGGCTGGGAGCGAGTCGGGGAACTGTGGACCGAAACGTCGGACTCGCACCGTTTGTGACGGTCATCACGGGGTAGCGCCTCACAGGAACCATGGCCCTGCTCGGGAGGTACTCCGATGTCCGTCCGCCCCATGATCGGTCTCGCCGCACTCAGCCTCGCCACGACGTTGGCCGTCGCACCGTCCGGCTCGATCGCCGCCGCCTCAGATCCCGCCCCGGGCGCTCCGGGCGAGAAGGCCGACTGGACCGAGGCCGACAAGACTGGCTTCGGTACGGCGCGCGCACGAGGCAGCAACGTCTGGTTCACCTTGCAGAAGGGCCGCATGGCCGACACCTACTACCCCGACCTCTCCACGCCGAGCGTGCGAAGCCTCGAGCTGGTCGTCACGGACGGCAAGACGTTCACCGACCGCGAGTCCACCGACACGCGACAGCGGACCACCCGGCCCGATGCGCGGAGCCTCGCCTTCACGCAGGTCAACACCGCGAAGTCGGGGCGGTACCGGATCACGAAGCGGTTCGTCACCGATCCCCGCCGGGACGCCGTCGTCGTGCGGATCCGGCTGAAGTCGCTGGACGGCAAGAAGTACCGCCTCTACGCCCTCTACGACCCGGCGCTCGACAACAGCGGCATGAACGACCGCGGCCGGACCGTCGGCAGCACCCTTGTGGCGAAGGACGACGACTCGAGGATCTCGAGCGCGCTGAGGTCCCGACCCGCGTTCGGTGCGACGTCGACCGGCTACCTCGGCACGAGCGACGGGTGGACCGACTTGAAGAAGGACCACCGGCTGAACCGTCGCTACACGAGCGCAGGCCCCGGGAACATCGTGCAGACAGGGCACATCGCGGGTGTGACAGGGCAGCCGGGTCACCGGGCCGCGACGCTGACCCTCGGCTTCGGCGAGGGCACCGGCCAGGCCCGTCGTACCGCCGGGGATGCCGCGACCACGAAGTTCGCCACAACCGCGGAGCGCTACAACCAGGGCTGGCACCGCTACCTCGACACGCTGAAGAAGGTGCCGGCGAGCGCGACGACGGTCCGGAACGAGTACCTCGCGTCGGCGCTGGTGCTCGCCGCCGCCGAAGACAAGCAGAACCGCGGCGCCGTCATCGCCTCGCCGAGCATGCCGTGGGTGTGGGGCGACGAGGCCGAGGGCCTGTCGTCGCCTTCGGGTGCCTACCACCTGGTGTGGTCCCGCGACGCCTACCAGTTCGGTACGGCGTTCTGGGCGATGGGCGACCGGGCCGCTGCACGACGCACCGTCGACTGGCTGTTCGAGGTGCAGCAGAAGCCGGACGGCTCCTTCCCCCAGAACTCCGACGTCACCGGCAAACCGGTGTGGACCAACCTTCAGCTCGACGAGGTGGCCCTGCCGATCGTGCTCGCTCACCTCGTGGGACGAGACGACCCCGCGACGTACGCCGGGGTCAAGCGTGCCGCCGACTTCATCGCGAACTTCAAGGACGAGGAGACCGGGCGGAGTGCACCGTACACGCCGCAGGAGCGCTGGGAGAACCAGTCCGGCTACTCGCCGAACTCCATCGCCGCTCAGATCGCGGGCCTCGTGTGCGCAGCCGAGATCGCGCGCCGCAACGGTGACGAGGCCTCCGCTGCCCGCTGGCTCGAGCTTGCCGACGAGTGGCAGTCGAGGGTCAAGGACTGGACGGTCACCACGAACGGCCCGCTGTCCGACGCGCCGTACTTCCTGCGGCTGACCAAGGACGGCAACCCCGACGCGGGCACGACGTACTCGATCGGCGACGGCGGCCCCTCGTCCGTCGACCAACGCGAGGTCGTGGACGCGAGCTTCCTGGATCTCGTGCGCTACGGCATCGAGCAGGCCGACGACCCCGACGTCCTCTCGACGCTGCCGGTGATCGACCGGGAGCTGAAGGTCGAGACGCCGAACGGTCCGTTCTGGCACCGCTTCAACTTCGACGGCTACGGCGAGACGCGCACGGGCGGACAGTGGACGATCACCGACCCTGACACCTCCACGACGCTCGGCCGGGCGTGGCCGCTGCTTGCGGGGGAGCGTGGTGAGTACGCCGTGACCGCCGGGGGCCCCGGGGACCTCTATCTGAAGGCCATGGCCGCCGCGGCCGGCCCCAGCGACATGATCGCCGAGCAGGTGTGGGACGGCCGTCCGCCCACGGGGGAGCCGTGCTGCCGTGCCGGTGAGGGCACCCGGTCCGCGACGCCGCTGATCTGGTCGCACGCGGGGTTGGTGCGCCTGGCCTGGACGATCCAGCAGGGGAGCCCCGTGGACCAGCAGGACGTCGTGGCGAGGCGCTACACGCACTGACGCAGCGACAAGTGACCAATGGCCCTGACTGTTCCGTCCGTCCCGATGTGAATTGAGGGATGAGGGGAGGTCCAGCAACCAACCACCTCGCCTCAGGGAGGCAGCCATGACCGACCTGACCATCACGCTCACCCTGGACGAGGCCAAGGTCTTGCTCAACTCGGCCCAACGCGACTTCAACGAGTACCGCGTCGATCGGGAGCGGGCTGTGCTCGAAAGGCTCGCCAAGAAGATCGAGGAGGCCGAGAAGGAGGAATCGGCGTACCACGCGGCGTCGACCGGTGGGTTGCACTGGGACCGTGAGAAGCCCTACGAGGGGCCGTCCCGGTACGCCCATCCCACTGACGACCAGGTTAAAGAGCACGACTGACGCCGCCATCCCGCGCGCGAGCGCTGTCAGTCGGCGCTCCAGCCGGGTCCCCGCGCGCGGGGACCAGGCTCGCCGGTTCCTCAGGCTCGCGCCTCGATCACCAGGTTGAACGGCGTGGAGGCGGCAACCTGTGCCGTCGTGAACCCGGCGTCGGTGAAGGCGCCGGTCAGCCGCGCGGGACCCGCCTGAGCGCCCAGCGCCGCGCCACCCTGGGAGACGCTGGTGGGCACGCAGATGCACGAGCTCGCGGCGTAGAACACGGCAGCAACCGGGTTGTCCAGGTTGTCCTCGAGCTGGTCCTCGGCGTACGGCTCGACGGCGAGGACCTGCCCGTCGGCCGACAGGACGCTCCCGGCGTGCGCGAGTGCGCCGACCGGGTCGCCCATGTCGTGCACCGCGTCGAAGAAGCAGACCAGGTCGTAGGTGCCGCTGTACGACGTGGCGTCAGCCACCTCGAAGTGCACCCGGTCCGCGACACCTGCCGCTTCGGCGGCCGCCGAGGCCCGCCGCACCGACTCCTCGTGGAAGTCCACGCCGACGAACGACGAGGCGGGAAACGCCTCGGCCAGGATGATCGTCGCCGAGCCGAGACCGCAGCCGACATCGAGCACCCGGATTCCGGCCTGGTGCCGTTCGACGAGGCCGTCGACGGCCGGGAGCCACTCGGTGAGCAGCGAGGTCCGGTAGTAGGTCCGGTAGAACCGGTCGACCCCGGTGAACAGGCGCGGGTCATGGTCGTGCCAGCCGACTCCCTCGCCGGTTGCGTAGGCGTGAGCCAGCTGGTCGGCCGAGGCCCAGACGGCGGCGATGATCTCGTAGGCCGCCAC
>DASSMS010000151.1:0-4505 GCA_035688575.1 Nocardioidaceae bacterium | reverse complement strand
GAGGCCGCCTGAGGGGCCCGGGGTCGCCTCGGCGGCGGGAGCACCTTGCGCTGCAATAGGAGCTGCGGCTGTCGGAGGAGCCTCAGCGGCGGCGCGCACCGGCTCGGCGTCACGGGGCTCCGCGGCCGGAGGCGCAGGCGTGGGGGCCGGCGCGGGACCACCCGCCTTGGCGGGCGCGGGCCAGCCGGTGGCGGGGGCGGTCTGCGCGGGGGCAGTCTGCGCCGGCGCAGCACGACCGGGTGCGGGCGCGCCGCCCTCGATCGAGACACGACGCTCCAACCGGTCGAGTCGGGCCGACAGACCGTCGGTGGAGTCGTCCGCACCCGGCAGGAGCACCCTGGCGCAGATCAGCTCGAGCAGCAGCCGAGGAGCGGTGGCGCCCCGCATCTCCGTGAGCCCCGCGGCGACCAGGTCGGCGGCACGGGTCAGGTCGGAGCGACCGAACCGTGCGGATTGCGCCACGAGTCGCTCGGCCTGGTCTTCGGGCACGTCGATGAGGCCGGTGGCCGGGGCGTCAGGCACCGCGGAGATGATCACGAGGTCACGCAGCCGGCGGAGGAGGTCCTCGGTGAACCGGCGCGGGTCCTGCCCGGTCTCGATGACCTTGTCCACGACACCGAAGACCGTGCCGCCGTCGTGGGCGGCGAAGGCGTCCACCACCTCGTCGAGCAGCGCGTCGGGCGTGAAGCCGAGCAGCCCGGTGGCGAGCTCGTAGGTCACCCCGTCGTCGCCGGCTCCGCCGAGGAGCTGGTCGAGGACGGAGAGGGTGTCTCGGGCGGAGCCCGCTCCGGCGCGGACGACGAGCGGCAGCGCGGCCGGCTCGATGCGCACGCCCTCCTTCTCGCACAGCTCGGACAGGTAGGCCGAGAGCAGCCGCGGCGGGATCAGCCGGAACGGGTAGTGGTGGGTCCGCGACCGGATGGTGCCGATCACCTTGTCCGGCTCGGTGGTGGCGAAGATGAACTTGAGGTGCGGCGGCGGCTCCTCGACGAGCTTGAGGAGCGCGTTGAAGCCCTGCGTCGAGACCCGGTGGGCTTCGTCGATGATGTAGACCTTGTAGCGGCTGGCGACGGGCGCGAAGAACGCGCGCTCGCGGAGGTCGCGGGCGTCGTCGACACCTCCGTGGCTCGCGGCGTCGATCTCGATGACGTCGACCGACCCCGGGCCGCCACGGGCGAGGTCCGTGCAGGAGCGGCACTCACCGCACGGGTCCGCGATCGGGCCCTTCTCGCAGTTCAGGGCGCGCGCGAGGATCCGGGCGCTCGTCGTCTTGCCGCAGCCGCGGGGGCCGGAGAAGAGGTAGGCGTGGTTCACCCGGTTGTTGGCCAGCGCGGTGCGCAGCGGCGTCGTGACGTGATCCTGGCCGATGACCTCGGCGAACGTCTCGGGCCGGTACCGGCGGTAGAGGGCAAGGGGTGCTTCCACGCACTGAACCCTAACTACCCGCACCGACACCTGGTAGGCCGGACACCCGCCCGGGAGGTCCGGACAAGAAAAGGCCCCCCGCGCACCCGACAGAGCTCACTGACCCTTGCTGCCTTCCGGCCCTGGGGGAGTTGGGCGAGATGCCGCCGCACGGGGGGTTGCCCCAGAGTCTAGGACAGGCCTCCCGACCTGCCCAACCCGGGCGGATTTCTCCCACCCGGCAGGGACCGGTAACCTCTCCCGCGGAGGATTCGCCTAGTGGCCTATGGCGCTCGCTTGGAAAGCGGGTTGGGTTAACAGCCCTCAGGGGTTCGAATCCCCTATCCTCCGCCACGCCGCATCAGGCAAGACGCCGGCTCGGCCCATCACGGACCGAGCCGGCGTTTCGTGTCCGAGCGCCGGACCGGCTGCCGAGGAAGTGCCGCCCATGAGATGGGCACGCAGGAAGGCAAGCTCCCGGTCGCTGATCTCCTCGAAGGCTTCGCCGAGGTAGACGTCGAAGTGACCCAGTGGGTAGTGCCGGATGTCGGCGTACGGCGCCCGCGCGGCGATCCGGGCGGCGAACTTGCTGGATGCCTGCAGGTCCCGGTCGGCCAGCACCATCAGCAGCGGCATGGCCAGGTGCTCGGCGGTACCGGGCGCGTACTTGGGAAGGTTGAAGATGAACCGCGGCGCCAGCTCGTTGCGCCAGCCGCACGCCTCGCCGCCCATGGCCTCGAAGGTCGCTGCGGCGTCGGGCTCGGTGAACACCGCGACCTGTCCGGGTGGGGCGACCACCGGAACGAGACAGGGCGGCTCGCCCCGCCGGGCACTACGACGGTCCCGGAGCGCGGCCATCGTGAACTGCAGAGTGCGTGCGGTGACTTCCCAGTTCAGCCGTTGCCGCAAACTGCGTCCGCGATGCATGCCGTCGATCATCGGGACCTGCGAAACCACTGCGGCGATGGTTGGGTCGGTGGCGGCGACCGCGAGCACGTGCCCACCGCTGAGCGAGGTGCCCCAAACGGCGATGTGCGCCCCGTCGATCTCGGGAAGGCCGCGAAGGTAGCGGATCGCTGCGCGGTAGTCGTCACGTTGCGCGTCCACGTCGATGGCCTGGCGAGGTTCACCGTCGCTGGCACCGAAGCCGCGATAGTCGAAGACCAGCGCGGCGATTCCGCCCCCGGCGAACTTCTCCGCGTACGCCGGGAGACCGAGGCGCTTGGTACCACTTCCGCCGTGCCCCATCACCACGCAGGGCAGGGGCTGCGACACATCGTCGGGCAGATAGAGATCGGCCGCGCACCGCACGCCGCTCGAATCGAAGAAGACCTCTCGTGGAGACACCATGACGACCTGCCTTCTGCGGGCGGATCGGCCAACGGTGACCACGCTGGCCGCGACCGCGGGCCAGTACCTTCAGGGTTCCAGGTCACTCGTCGCCACAACAGGGCCCTAGGTCATCTCTGGTCCTTGCACTGGCGGGCTTCAGACGACGCGGTAGCGGCTCGTCGGGACGACGTCGACGTCGCGGTCGGCGCCGAAGGTCGACGCGCTCTCGAGCATCACGGTCGCACGACGCCACAGCTCGTCACCGTCGCCGCCGCTGCCGTAGAACGCGTGGGGGTCGGTCAGCGCCTCGATCGGGAAGAGCTCCTCGACGACCGCGTCGACGTGCGACGCCCCGTCGGTCGCAGGACCCAGCACCCGGTTCTGGACGTAGCCGAAGGTCGCTTGCGTCTCGATGGCGACCCGGGTGTGGCAGGTCTTCCACAGCTCGAGCCACCGCGCGTAGGGCAGCTCGGCCGGCCTCCTCAGGAAGGCGACGTTGGCCAGTCCGGGCTGACGCTCACCCAGAGGTGCGTCGGGGGGCGGCATCGGCGCCTCCTCCTCCACGAACCAGCCCTCGACGCGGCGCGCGAGCGGGGAGAGCACCGCGGTGACGGCCGCGGCCTCCGCCGAGGGCAGCCACACGCTGACCACGGCGTCGACAGGGTCGGGGAACGCCGTGAGTCGCAGCATCGCGGCTGCGACGGCGTCGTCGGAGATGTTGACCTGCACTCCCCGCGCCCCGGCGGCCGAGAGTCGGGATGCCGCGTCGACGAGCAGCGACTTCGCGAGCAGCTCGGCACTGTGCCCCTCGCGGCACCAGAGGACGAAGATCGCCTTGTGGTTGTGGCTCACTCGTAGGCCTTGCCGATCGTGAGCGCGTAGCTCGCCACGTCGTCCATCGACATGGTCGCCTCGTAGGTCCGCCGGTAGCCCGTGTGCTCGATGCGCCACCCCTCGCCGGTCCGCACGTAGCGGTCCTCGTAGAACGCCGCACCCTCCAGGACCAGGCGGTGATCGGGCATCAGGACCTTGTCCTCGAGGTACCAGACCCCGGTCGCACGGTCACCGTCGATGTCGATCTCGGGGTGGTGACAGTGGTGCAAGGTGACCATCCGCTGCCCGAGCGAGTCGCGCATGAAGGCGACGAGCTCGTCGCGCGAGCCGAACGCCAGCCCATCGCCGTAGTCAGCGGTGACCTCGGGCACGAAGACAGCCGCGAAGTCGTCCCAGCGCTTGAGGTCCAGGGTTCGCAGGTACCGGTACTTGAGCTGCTTAATCTCCTCGACCGCGAGGAGCAGCTCGACCGGATCCATGGCGCCTCCAGGAACGCGTTCTAGTTCGGCGCAACGTAGCGTTACGCCACTCGGGCGTCAACATCCTCGGCCAGAATCCGGCTGTGGAGGACCCGACTCGCCTGAGCGGCTCTTCTGAACGCCGGCCTCAGCGACGCCGGGCCGTCCCGAACGCCCCGCGCAGGATCTCCCTCACCGCGGTCCGCGCAAGCTCCTTGGCCACGGGCGACGTGAGGATGTCGTGCACTACGCTGCCCTGCTCCTGTGGCACGGGTGAGGACTTCTTCGGGTAGGAGATCTTCTGCTCGCGGGGCCGCTCGGCCTCTCGATCCGCGGCCTCCTGAGCGGCGCCGGCCTCGAGCTTGCGCGCGAGCATCTCGTGCGCGGAGTCGCGGTCGAGGGCCACGGCGTACCTGCCGTTCAGCGGGGAGGTCGAGACGGCCGCATCCATAACCGACTGGTCGGCCGGGCTCATCC
>DASSMS010000008.1:0-8613 GCA_035688575.1 Nocardioidaceae bacterium | reverse complement strand
CTTCAGGAGGACGGGAAGGCGCGGCGGCGTGACCTCCCGGACCTCGTGTTCTTCATGCTCGCAACAGGGGTACGCATCGGTGAGGCGCTAGCGGTGATCTGGTCGGACGTCGACTTCAACGCCGGCACGGTGCGGATCACGAGCACCCTCGTCCGAGTCAATGGCGAGGGTCTCCTGCGGAATGGCACCAAGAGCCGGGCGGGGGAGCGGACTCTCCCGCTGCCTGAGAGCGCTGTGGCGCTGCTGCGACGACGTTTCATGACGGGTGCTCGGTTGGATCAGCCTGTCTTTCCCTCGGTCGATGGAGGCTTCCGTGACCCGGCGAACGTCCGTCGCGAGCTGCGAGAGGCGAGGGGGACAGAAACGCTCGCCTGGATCACCTCGCACACCTTCCGCAAGACGGCGGCGACGATCCTCGACGAGGCCGCACTCTCGGCCCGTCTGGTAGCCGACCAGCTCGGTCATAGTCGGCCGTCGATGACGCAGGACGTCTACCTGGCGCGTCGTGCGGTGGACTCTCAGGCTGCGCTCGCGCTGGAGGCCGCATTAAGAGGCATGACCCTCAACGGCGAAAAGGGTGGCAAAGGTGTGGCCAAAGAAGAAGGTCAGACACCGTGAGGGCGTCTGACCTGGGGTTTTGTGCGCCATCAGGGACTCGAACCCCGAACCCGCTGATTAAGAGTCAGCTGCTCTGCCAATTGAGCTAATGGCGCGCGAAGCGAGTGGAACTCTAGCAACACACTCCGCTCACCACGAAATCGAGGGCGTGTGACAACCGGCACCGCCCCAGACGCGGGGCGATGCCGGTCGTTGACTGTGCACGATCACGCGGCGAGCAGGGCGTCGAGCTTGGTGAACGAGCTTCCCCAACCTTCGCGTGCGTTGCCGACGAAGTCGTCCTTGTAGGGACCCTGGTGGATCACCAGCCGGGTCTTGCCGTCTCCCTCGTCGTGAAGCTCGACGCGAAGGTCGAGCCGGGTGGTGCCGAAGAACTCCGCCATCTCACCTGACAGGTCCTCGTGGACGACGAGGAGCTCGTTCACGACGATCTCGTCGAAGATCCCGTCCGAAGGGCCACCCGCCGGCCAGCTCGGGTCGTCCGGGACCATCGTGAGCTTCTGGTGGCCGCCCACTCGCAGGTCGACCTCCACGCTCTCGCGGGGGACCGAGTAGCCGACCGGGCCGAACCACTGGGAGATCTGGTCTGGGTCGGTGAACGCCCTCCATACGAGCTCGCGGGGTGCGTCGAAGACTCGCTCGATGTGCAGGTCCGTTGCCATTGCCTTGTCCTTTCCTTATGTGGTGGCGGCGGTGCCGCCGTCTTGGGCTTCCTTCTGGATGCGCTTGAGATGGGCGTCGAGCCGCTCGAGCCTGGCGTCCCAGAGCTCTCGGTACGGCTCCACCCAGTCGATGACCTCTCGCAGTCCCTCTGCCTGGAGGCTGCTCGAACGCCACTGCGCATTCCGGCTCCTCGAGATCAAGCCGGCCTGCTCCAGCACCTTCAGGTGTCGCGAGATCGCCGGGAGGCTGATGGAGAACGGCTCGGCCAGTTCCGAGACGGTCGCGTCGCCCTCGGCGAGTCGGGCGAGGATCGCCCGACGCGTCGGGTCGGCCAGCGCCGAGAAGATGATGCTCAGCCGGTCCGTTGCCATCTTGTTTAACCATTCCGTTAATTAACGACTGTGTTAAACATACTCGGATCGAGGTCGCTGTCAAGAAGACAAATCGGCGACCCATCCACGAGTTCTGGGAGTGCGAACTACAGTCGCAACCACGCTTCGCATGCCCTGCCCAGGAGGCCTGATGCCCGAGCCCGAGCTGAGGTTGGTCTCTCAAGGCCCGCCTGACGTCGACGACCTCATGCGCCGTGCGTCGCGAGGGGACTCGCAGGCCTTCGAGGCGTTGTACGACGAGCTGTCCCCAGCGGTCTACGGGCTGGCGCGACGCGTCGTCCGCGACCCGGCGAGGGCCGAGGACGTGACCCAGGAGGTCTTCCTCGACGTCTGGCGCAAGGCCACGAGGTTCGACGTCGAGCGCGGCAAGGCCAAGACCTGGGTGATGACCATCGCCCATCGGCGTGCGGTGGACGCCGTACGCCGGAGCGAGGCCCAGAAACGGCAGGACCACCAGGGAGCGCCCGAGGAGGTCTCGCACGACGAGCCGGCGGACGCGCTGATCGCGGCCGAGGAGCACGGCGCGGTGCGCGACTGTCTCGAGACGCTGACCGAGCTGCAGCTGGAGTCGGTCCGCCTTGCCTACTTCAACGGGTACACGTATGGCGAGGTGGCGACGCTCCTGGACAAGCCGCTTCCGACGATCAAGACGAGAATGAGGGACGGCCTGATCCGTCTCCGCGACTGCTTGGAGGGGGCACGATGAGCACCGATCTCCACACTCTGTCCGGCGCCTACGCCCTCAACGCCCTGAGCGCGGAGGAGGCAGAGCAGTTCCAGCGACACCTGGAGGCCTGCCCGGCCTGCACCCAGGAGGTCCGCGAGCTCCAGCAGGCCGCGGCCCAGATGGGGGCGAGCGAGGAGATCTCGCCGCCGACGTACCTCAAGGCGAAGGTGCTGGCTGCCGCCGACCGAACCCCGCAGCTGCCCCCACAGGTCACGCGCGGCAACGTCATCCACGTCCCGCGCCACCGTTGGAGTGCGATCTTGCTGACGGCTGCCGCGGCCGTCGTCTTGATCGTCGCCGGTGTCGTCGGGGTCAACCAGCTCGGCGGGGGCGGACCGGGGGAGCAGCAGGACCTGCTCGCCGAGGGAGTCGTGCGAGTGTTCCAGGCCGAGGACGCGCACACCGCCACGATGGAGACCGCGAACGGCGGCAAGATCTCGGTGGCCACCTCGCCCGAGCTGGGGGAGATGGCTGTCGACACCGACGAGCTACCGCCCCTCGACGATGAGCACGACTACCAGATCTGGGCCATCCACGACGACACGTACGCCCCGGTCGGTGTCGTCGAGCGCGAGAAGGGCGCCGCCATGGACATGCCCGATCCGGAGACCGTGGTCGCGATCACGATCGAGCCGCGCGGTGGGTCGGAGCAGCCCACCACCGAGCCGATCATGCAGGTGAACCCGAGCGAGGTCTGAGGCCTCGACAGGCTCGACCAGCGGCTGACGGCAGCGTCGGAGGGCCCCACGGGCTCGACCGCCAGAGGGCACGGCTCGACCGGAGGGAGCGGTCAGTCTCCGTCGGTCTGCCCGGCCTTGGACTGTCCGGCCTCGGTCTGCGCGGCCTCGGTCTGCGCGGCCTTGGACTGTCCGGCCTCGGTCTGTCCGGCCTCGGTCTGCGCGGACCGCGCGGCCCCCTCGGCCTCCAGCACGGCCTTGGCCGCGTTGTGGCCGCCGATGCCGCTGACCGCTCCGCCACGCCGGGCGCCGGAGCCGCAGAGCAGGACGTTGTCCACGTCGGTCGCCACGCCCCAGCGCTGTGCGGCGTTGTCCATGCGGCTGCGGTTCGGCGACCAAGGCCAGGACAGGTCGCCGTGGAAGATGTGACCGCCGGGCATCGCCAGGGCCTGGTCGATGTCCTGCGGGGTCTTCGCCTCGAGGCACGGCTTGCCGTTGGCGTCGAGCGCGAGACAGTTCTCGATCGGCTCCTCGAGGTGCTCGTTGATCGCGTCGAGGACCCGGCTGACCGCCTCGTCCCGCTGGGCCTCCATGTCGCCCTCGAAGACCTCCGGCGGCATGTGCACCCCGAAGTAGGTCAGCGTGTGCTTCCCGCTGCCGGCGAGGCTGCCCAGGATCGACGGGTCGGTAAGGGAGTGGCAGTACAGCTCGCCCGGGGGCAGCGTCGGGATCTTGCCGGCGGACGCCTCCTCGTAGGACTTCTGGAGCTGGCTGTAGTCCTCGGCGACGTGGAAGGTGCCGGCGAAGGCGACCTCGGGGTCGACTCCCGACTTGAGCCGTGGCAGACGGTCGAGGAGGAAGTTCACCTTCAGCTGCGAGCCCTTGGGGGCCTCGCTCGGCTCCTCGCCGAGGAGGACCTGAAGCACCCACGGCGCGACGTTCGAGAGGACCCACTTGGCCTCGACGTTGTGGGTGAGGCTGCCGTCGTGCCACAGGACCTCCGCCGAGGTGCCGTCGGCCTTGATCTTGCTCACGCCGGCCCCGGTGACGATCTCCGCCCCTGCGCGCCGTGCTGCGTCGGCCAGCGCGTCGGTGACCGCGCCCATGCCGCCGACCGGGACCCGCCACTCGCCGGTGCCGTTGCCCACGACGTGGTAGAGGAAGCAGCGGTTCTGGATCAGCGAGGGGTCGTTCATCGCGGCGAACGTGCCGATCAGCGCATCCGTCGCGACGACGCCGCGCACGGTGTCGTCCTCGAAGCGCTCCTCGATGACCTGGCTGAGGGGGTTCGCGATCAGCGCTTCCCAGGTGTCGGCCTCGACGAGCTCCCGCATCTCTTTCTCGGTGCGCAGCGGCTCGAGCAGCGTGGGTGCGACGGCCTGCGCGAAGTCGGTGACCTCGGCGTAGAACGCCTTCCAGGCGTCGTACTCCTTGTCCGATCCCGTCAGGGAGCGGAACGACTCCGCGGTCAGCGTGCCCTCGGGGCGTTCGACGAGCAGGCCGGTGTGCTTCCCGTCGCGCACGACGGGGGTGTAGGAGGCGGTGACGCGAGACTTGAGCTCGAGGTCGAGCTCGAGGTCGGAGATGATCTGCTGCGGCAGGAGACTGACCAGGTAGGAGTACCTCGACAGCCTGGCCTCGAGGCCCTCGAACGCCTCGGTGCTGATCGCCGCTCCGCCGGTGTGGGCGAGGCGCTCGAGCACCAGGACGGAGAGCCCCGCCTTGGCGAGGTACGCCGCGGAGACGAGGCCGTTGTGCCCCCCGCCCACGATGACGACGTCGTACTTGCGCTGTTTGGTCCCTGTGGTCACGGGTGCACGGTACCTGTCCAGGCCGCCGACGTCAGAGGCTGGTAAGAGGTTGAAATTTGAACTAACATCGAAGACATGCCAGCACTCACCGTCGAAGACCTCACCGTCCTCCCTCGAATCACCGGTCCCGGCCTCGGCGACACCGTCCGTCCCGTGGTGCAGGTCACCGACGCGCCGCGTGGTTTCGAGGGGGAGGGTTTCCCGGTTCGGCGTGCCTTCGCCGGTGTCGACCTCGCCCTGCTCGACCCCTTCATCCACATGGACCAGATGGGGGAGGTGGAGTACGCGCCCGGCGAGCCGAAGGGCACGCCATGGCACCCGCACCGGGGCTTCGAGACCGTGACCTACATGATCGACGGGCTCCTCGACCACCACGACTCGAACGGTGGCGGGGGCAGCATCACCGACGGTGACACCCAGTGGATGACCGCGGGCTCTGGGCTGCTGCACATCGAGGCGCCGCCGGAGTGGCTGGTGCAGAAGGGTGGCCTCTTCCACGGCGTCCAGCTGTGGGTGAACCTCCCGCGCGAGCAGAAGCTGACCACGCCGCGCTACCAGGACCTTCGGGCGGGCCAGGTCGGCCTGGCCACGAGCGCCGACGCCGGAGCACTGGTCCGGATCATCGCCGGCGAGATCGCGGGGCAGAAGGGTCCGGGCGCCACGCACACCCCGATGACCATGGTGCACGCGACCCTGGAGCCAACCGCCTCCCTCGACCTGCCGTGGGACCCAGAGTTCAACGCACTGGTCTACGTCCTCAGCGGTGAGGGCGCCGTCGGTGTCGAGCGCCGCCCGGTCCGCACCGGCAACCTCGCCGTCCTCGGGCGGGGAGACTTCGTGACGCTGGCCGCGAACCGCTCCCAGCAGAGCCGGAGCGCGGCGCTCGACGTCCTCGTCATCGGTGGAAAGCCGATCCGCGAGCCCGTGGCGTGGGCCGGCCCGTTCGTGATGAACACCAAGGCAGAGGTGCTGGCGGCGTTCGAGGACTTCCAGGCCGGGCGACTCGGCCAGATCCCCGCCGTCCACGGCATGTGACGCGGCCCAGGGCCACGCGCCCGTAACCCCCTTCGCCCCTTCCGCGTTGACCACACGACCGGAAGGGGTGATCCGATGCACCGCAGACAGCGGACGTTCGCGGAGCTGCTCACCCGGTCGCTCGCAGTCGCCGGTCTCGTCTACGCGTTCGTCATCGCCTACGCCGTGCCGGTCACCCTGCTCGCGGAGACCCATGGTCCCTCGTCGACTTCTCGTCCCGGGGTGAGCCCGATGAGCCCGTACGACGGCCACGCCACCTGGAAGCGCTCATATGCCGATCGGTTCCCGGGGTGCGTCGACATGGCCGAGTGGACGGCGGCGGTGGAGCCGAGGTCCGTGGTCGTCGTACGACGTGGCGGAGACCTCCGGCAGATGCCCTTCGACGAGGCGTTCCGGCGTGCGACCAGCCCCGCGGCCGCGGACGACGTCTGGGTCGTGGGCGGCTGCCGGTAAGACAAGAAGCCCCGCCTGCGTCTCCGCAGCCGGGGCCTTGGGGTGAACGACGGGACTTGAACCCGCGACATCCTGGACCACAACCAGGTGCTCTACCAACTGAGCTACGCCCACCATGTTCGTGACTTCTCAGTCACGCGACTCCTCCTGGCGGTGCCACGAGGAGCCGAGCACGGAAGAGTGTACCTGCTCCTAGGAACCGTTTTGACCGGGGTCTTGTTCCCCGCCGGCCGCTCCGGTGTCGGCCTCTGCCAGGTCCTCGGCGGCGGCCTGAGCCTCCTCGCCGCTGGCGCCGGTCAGCGAGCCGCCGTGCTCGGCCGCGAGCGCCTTGGCCTCGGTCGAGTCCGGTCCTGGTGCCGGCACGAAAACTGCGGCCCGGTAGTAGCGCAGCTCCTCGATGCTCTCCTGAATGTCGGCGAGGGCACGGTGGTTGCCGGTCTTGGGGGGAGAGTTGAAGTAGGCCCGGGGGTACCACCTACGGGCGAGCTCCTTGATCGAGGAGACGTCGACGATCCGGTAGTGCAGGAACGACTCGAGCTCGGGCATGTCCCGCTGGAGGAACGCGCGGTCCGTGGCCACGGTGTTGCCCGCCAAGGGAGGACGGCTGCCGTCGGGGCAGTGCTCCTTGATGTAGGAGAGCACCCGCTCCTCGGCCTCGCGAAGTGTGACGCCGTTGTCGAGCTCCTCGAGGAGGCCCGACACGGTGTGCATGTTGCGCACGAAGTCCTCCATCTGGTCGAGGGCTTCCTGGGGAGGCTTGACGACGATGTCGACGCCCTCGCCGAGGACGTTGAGGTCGAAGTCCGTGACCAGAGCCGCCACCTCGATCAGCGCATCCGCGCCGAGGTCGAGTCCGGTCATCTCACAGTCGATCCACACGAGACGCTCATTCACGCCTAGCACCCTACTCAGTCGCCGTTCAAGACATCTCTCTAGCATGACGCCATGGGGTGGATCGGGTTCGCAGCGCGGTTGCTGGTCGGTGGCGTCTGGATCGTTGCGGGTGCGCTCAAGCTGCCCGACCTCGACGCGAGCGTGCGCGCCGTGCGCGCCTACCGGCTCTTGCCCGAGGCGGTGGTCCCGGCCGTCGGCCACGCCCTGCCGGTCATCGAGGTCGCGATCGGCATCATGCTCGTCCTCGGACTGCTCGTGCGTTTCAACGCGGTCGTGTCCGCCGTACTCTTCCTCGGCTTCGTCATCGGCATCGCCTCGGCGTGGGCGCGGGGTCTGCAGATCGACTGCGGCTGCTTCGGCGGGGGCGGTTACGACGCCGACGCCACCGAGAAGTACCCGTGGGAAATTGCACGGGACCTTGGTCTCCTCTTTGTGTCGCTTTGGCTCGTTCGGCGGCCCCGGTCGCAGTGGGCGTTGGACAATCGACTGGTGCACGAGAGCACCACTGATCGCACCATGACCGGAGAGCCCACGCGATGAGCAACAAGCAGTCCAAGGCCACCAAGGAGGCCAACATGCAGCGCGCCTCGGAGCGTGCGGCAGCGATCCGAGCAGAGCAGGAGCGCAAGGAGCGGCGCAGCCGCACGATTGTCGTGGCCGCGTCGGTCATCGCCGTGCTCCTGGTCGTCGTCGCCATCGCGTGGGGGCTTCAGCAGGGCGGCACCGGCGAGGGCCAGACGAGCAACCCGCCGGACAACGTGGTCGACGAGTACGCCCTGGCCATCGGTGACAACGACGCCGCCGTCACGGTGACGGTCTACGAGGACTTGATGTGCCCCTACTGCGGGCTCTTCGAGCAGGCCAGCTCCGACCGTCTCAAGGAGTACGCCGACTCCGGCGACGTCCAGGTCAGGTACCACGTCGTCTCGTTCCTCGACGGGAAGTCCAGCGACCGCTACTCGACGCGGGCGGCGAACGCCATCGGCGTCGTCCTTGACACGGCCGGGCCCGAGGTGGCCGTGGAGTTCCATGATGCGCTCTTCGCCAACCAGCCCGAGGAGGGCGGCGCCGGCATCTCCGACGAGCAGATGATCGACCTGGCAGTCCAGGCCGGCGCGGACGAGGAGGCGATCACCGGCCCGATCGAGGACCTGAAGTTCGAGCCGTGGGTGGAGAACGCCACCGACGCGTGGTCCAAGGCGGGCTTCACCGGAACCCCGACCGTCACCGTCAATGACGAGAAGGTCGAGGTCGAGGGCGGGGAGGACCTGTTCGCCAACACGGAGCAGGCGATCGAGGAAGCCCTGCAGAACTAGTCCGGTCGGGGGAGTACCGGCCTCGAT
>DASSMS010000204.1:0-5948 GCA_035688575.1 Nocardioidaceae bacterium | reverse complement strand
GGTGTCCTGCTCACCCTCGTCGGCGTCGGACTGGTCGGCTGGGCGATCGCGGTCCAGATCCGCCGCCACGTCGTCCTCGGAGAGCCGGTCGGGTTACCCGCCCTGGTCACCCTGCTCGGCGCCGTCCTGGTGGTGTTCGCCTACGGGTACTACCGCCTCGAGATCTCCGACCCCGGTCAGATGGACGGGCTGGAGACCAAGACCGACTCGCTCTACTTCACGATGCAGCTCCTCACGACGGTCGGCCTCGGCGACGTGTCCGCGCAGGGACAGGTGGCGCGGACACTCGCCCTGGTGCAGATGACCTTCGACCTGGTGTTCATCGCCGCCGGAGGCTCGCTGCTGGCCGGGAGCATCAAGGAACAGATCGGGAAGCGGAACGACACCGGGCGCGAGAGCGCGGGTTGACCGGTCAGATGCCGAGGTCGGCGCCGGTGAGCGCCGCGACGTCCGCGTCGTCACCCAGGAGCTCCACCCGGGCCTGCTGCTGCCGTCCGTAGACGAACATCACGAGCTCCGCCGGGAGGCCGCGCACGATGACCGCCGCAGGCGCGTCCTTGAGGATCGTCCGCTCCGAGGTGTCACTGCGTTCCAGCACGACACCCACCTTCGCCGTCCGGACCAGGCCCTTCCCGAGCACGCCGACGAGCTTCCAGAGCGCGTCCTGGGCACGCTCAGGGAGCTCTCGCGGCTCCCAGCCGTCCTGTGCGCGTCGGATGTCCTCGTGGTGGACGAAGAACTCGACGGTGTTGAGCATCTTGTCCAGCGGTGCGAGACCGAACGGCGAGTAGAACGGCGGTCCCTGGCGCAGCCGATCCACCAGCACGGCGAGGTCCTGCCGGGCCAGGCGTCTCGAGGTCCGTTCGGTCAGCACGGCCAGAGGCTGCACCACGATGCCGACCGCGGCCGGGCTGCCCTCGCGCACGAGCAGGTGCACCACGAGGTCCTTGACCGTCCAGTCCCCAGCGAGGGTGGCTGCGTCGGGGCCCACCTCCAGCGCGAGGTCGCAGAGGGCGGTGCGTTCGGACTGCGCGAGTCGGCTCATGTCCTTGATCGTAGGGTTGCGGTGTCTAAGGAGGGAGCGACGTGAAGACCAGCCGGACGAGCAGGCGCCCGGTCGCCTCGGCGAGCACGATCCGGGACGGCTTCGCCGTGCTCGGGGTGGCGATCCGGCGGGAGCCGTGGATCTTCACCCTGTCCACCCTGGGCAGCCTGCTGTTCGGCGCCCTGACGGTGGCCGACGCGTGGGTGCTCGGCTGGGCGACCGACAACGTCGTGCTGCCGGCCTTCGAGACCGGCACGACCACCACGAAGGGTCTGATCGCGATCCTCGCGCTGTTCCTCGGTGTGGCGATCCTGCGCGCGGTCGGGATCGTGGCGCGTCGCCTCGGCGCGGGGGTGATGCAGTACCGCATGCAGGCGCACTCTCGCCGCGCCGTCACGCGCCAGTACCTCCGGCTGCCGATGTCGTGGCACCAGCAGCACCCCACCGGACAGCTGCTCTCGAACGCGAACGCCGACGTGGAGGCGGCCTGGGCCCCGATCGCGCCGCTGCCCATGGCCGTCGGCACGGTGGCGATGATGGTCATCGCCGTGGCGCAGATGTTCCTCGCCGACCTCGTCATGGCGCTGGTCGGCCTGCTGGTCTTCCCGCTGGTGATCGTCGCCAACATCGCCTTCCAGCGTCTCCAGTCCCCGCTGATGACCCGTGCGCAGGCGCTGCGGGCCGAGGTCAGCGAGGTGGCCCACGAGTCCTTCGACGGGGCCCTGGTCGTCAAGACACTCGGCCGCGAGGAGCAGGAGACCGAGCGTTTCGCCGAGCGCGCCCACGCGCTGCGCGACGTCGCGGTCAGGGCCGGCCGGGTGCGCGCCGCTTTCGACCCGGCCCTCGAGGCGCTGCCGAACCTCGGCGTGCTGGCCGTCCTCAGCGTCGGCGTGTGGCGGGTCCTCGAAGGCCAGACGGACCCAGGGGACGTCGTCACGGTCGCCTACCTGCT
This sequence comes from Nocardioidaceae bacterium, assembly GCA_035688575.1. GTDB lineage: Bacteria > Actinomycetota > Actinomycetes > Propionibacteriales > Nocardioidaceae > Nocardioides_C. The sequence continues at coordinate 3,951 of DASSMS010000204.1, read as the reverse complement.
CACGATCGTCGCCTTCCCCATCCGCTCGCTGGGCTGGCTGCTGGGGGAGTTCCCCCGCAGCGTCGTCGGCTTCGAGCGGGTCTGCGCGGTCCTCGCCGCGACGGGGGAGATGGTGTACGGCGACCAGCGCCTCGACGGGATCGGCGAGGGAGCCCGCCTCGACGTGCGCAACCTGGCCTACCGCTACGAGCCGGAGCAGACCCTCCTGGAGGACCTGTCCTTCACGGTGCAGCCGGGGCGCACGGTGGCGGTCGTCGGCGCCACGGCCGCGGGCAAGAGCACCCTGACCTCGCTGCTCGTTCGGCTCGTCGACCCGGACGAGGGCGCGATCCTTGTCGACGGGCACGACCTGCGCGCCCTTCAGGCCGGCGCGCTCGCCGAGAGCATGGCGCTGGTCCCGCAGCACACCTTCCTCTTCGACGACACGGTCCGGGGCAACGTCACGCTCGGCGCGGACGTCGGCGACGACGAGGTCTGGGCGGCGCTGAGGGCCGCCCAGGCCGACGGGTTCGTCGCGGCTCTGCCCGACGGCCTCGACACGAAGCTCGGCGAGCGCGGGGCGACGTTGTCCGGCGGGCAGCGCCAGCGGCTCTCGCTGGCCCGCGCCCTGGTACGACGGCCACGGCTGCTCGTCATGGACGACGCGACGTCCGCGGTCGACCCGGAGGTGGAGGCGCGGATCCTCGCCGCGCTCCGCGACTACGGCAGCACGATCCTCGTGGTGGCCTACCGCAAGGCCACGATCGCCCTCGCCGACGAGGTGGTGTACCTCGCCGACGGCCGCGTCGTCGACCACGGGCCCCACCAGGAGCTCCTCGAGCGCCGGCCCGGCTACGCCGACCTGGTCAACGCCTACGAGCAGGCGGCGGCCGAGCGGGCGGCCGAGACGGACACTGGCGAGAGCGACGAACGGCGGGTGACCCGATGAGCAGCGTCGACACCGGGGAGTCGATCTCCGCCTGGAGGACGATCGGCCGCGGGATCGAGCTCTCGCCCGAGCTCAAGGAAGGCTTCTGGGGCACGCTGTTCTTCGCCGTCCTCGCGACGCTGGGACGCATCGTCGTACCGGTGGCGGTGCAGCAGACCCTCGACCGGGGGCTCGGCGCGCCCGGCGGGCCGGACACCGACTTCGTGGCGAGGATGGCGGTCGTCGCGGCTCTCGCGATCGTGGTCACGAGCGGGGCGTCGTTCCTCATGACCTCCCGCCTGTTCGCCAGCGCTGAGCGTGGCCTGGCGACCCTGCGGATCAAGGCCTTCCGCCACGTCCACGACCTGCCCGTGCTCACCCAGAACACCGAACGCCGTGGAGCGCTGGTCGCCCGCGTCACGAGCGACGTCGACCAGGTCTCGCAGTTCCTGGTCTTCGGCGGCATCATCGCCGTGATCAGCGTCGGGCAGATCATCGTCGCCACGATCGTCATGGCCTTCTACAGCTGGCAGCTCACGATCGTGGTCTGGCTCTGCTTCGCGCCTTTGTTCCTCTCGCTGCGCTACTTCCAGCGCAAGCTGTCCGAGGCCTACGGCATCGTCCGCCGCCAGGTCGGCGCGATGCTCTCCGCGGTCTCCGAACCCGTGGTCGGTGCGGCCGTCGTCCGCTCCTACGCCGTCGAGGGCCGCACCCAGGAGCGGATCGACCGGGCCATCGACCGGCACAAGCGGGCCTCCACCAGGGCGCAGGGGCTGACCGCCTTCTCCTTCTCGCTCGGCGGTGTCTCGGCGGGGCTGGCCAACGCGGGCGTGCTGATCTTCGGCGTGCTGCTCGGAATAGACGGGCAGATCACGGCAGGGGAGGTGCTCGCGTTCGCCTTCCTGGTCACGCTGTTCGTCGGGCCGGTGCAGATGGGCACCCAGGTGCTCACCGACGCCCAGAACGCCATCGCCGGCTGGCGTCGGGTGATCGGCATCCTGGACACCTCGGCCGACGTCGTGGACCCCGGCCCCGGTGGCACGCAGCTTCCACGCGGCCCGGTGTCCATCGAGTTCGACGATGTCGAGTTCGCCTACCCTGGCGGTCCCCCGGTGCTGCGCGACGTGTCACTGCGGATCGAGCCGGGGTCGCGCGTGGCAGTGGTCGGGGAGACGGGTTCGGGAAAGACCACACTCGCGAAGCTGCTCACTCGGCTGATGGACCCCAGCAGAGGGGCGGTGCGGCTCGACGGGGTCGACCTGCGCGAGGTGCCCTTCGAGTCGCTGCGGCAGCACGTCGTGATGGTGCCCCAGGAGGGGTTCCTCTTCGACGCCGACCTGGCTGCCAACGCCAGGTACGGCCGACTCGACGCCACCGACGACGACGTCCTCGAGGCGGTGACCGCGCTCGGGCTCGCCGACTGGCTCGAGTCGCTCCCGCAGGGGATCCGGACCAGGGTCGGTCAGCGGGGCGAGTCGCTCTCGGCAGGGGAGCGGCAGCTCGTGGCGCTGATCCGGGCCCACCTCGCCGACCCCGACCTGCTCGTGCTCGACGAGGCCACGAGCGCGGTCGACCCCCAGCTCGAGCTTCGGATCGGCCGGGCCCTCGAGCGGCTCATGAGCGGGCGGACGTCCGTCACGATCGCGCACCGGCTCTCGACCGCGGAGAACGCCGACGAGGTGCTCGTCGTCGACGCGGGGCGCGTGGTCCAGCGAGGGTCGCACGCGGAGCTCGTCCGGGTCGACGGGGTGTACCGCCGGCTGCACGACTCCTGGGTCGCGCAGCACGAGCATCGCTGAGAGATACTGGCGCCGTGACCTCTCCGTCCCCCACCTCCGACAGCACTCCCGCTCTCGACCCGGCGATCGCGCAGCGGCTCAAGCGCGACGGCGAGGGCCTGGTGGCGGCCGTGGTGCAGCAGCACGACACCGGCGAGGTGCTCATGCTCGGGTGGATGGACGACGAGGCCCTGCGGCGCACGCTCACGACCGGTCGCACGACGTTCTGGAGCCGCTCCCGCGAGGAGTACTGGGTCAAGGGGGAGACCTCGGGCCACCGGCAGTGGGTCAAGGAGGTCCGCCTCGACTGCGACGGCGACGCGCTGCTGGTCAAGGTGGACCAGGAGGGCCCTGCCTGCCACACCGGCACCCGAACGTGCTTCGACGCCGACCTGCTCACCCGGACCGATGACTGAGCAGACCCCGTCCGCCCCGCGACGCGACCGCGGCTACGTCCCCACGGTCCTGGTCGGGCTGGCCGGTGCGGCACTGGCCGCGGTGGCCGGAGCCCGGGACTGGGCGACGACCCAGGGGGACGCGGCCGGTATCAGGGTCGAGGCGTCGGTGACCGGCGCGGAGTCCCAGCCGCTGGTCGCCGCCCTTGCCCTGGTCGCCCTCGCCTCCTGGGGTGTGGTCCTGGTCAGCCGCGGCCTGGCGCGCCGTGCGGTCGCCGTGGTCGGGCTCGCCGCGTCGCTCGGGGCGCTCGCGAGCGTCGTGCTCAGTCGCTCCGCCGTGGAGCAGGACGCGGTCGACGCGGCGATCGCCCGCGGCGCCACCGGAGACGCCTTCGCCACCAGCCTCTCCGCCTGGTACTACCTGGCCGGGCTCGGCGCGCTGCTGGCGGCCGCCGCCTTCGTCGTAGCCGTCCTGCGCGCCCCTCGTTGGCCGGCCATGGGGAGCAAGTACGACGCACCCTCCGCCCGACCTGCACCGGCTACCGACGAGGACATGTGGCGGGCGCTCGACGAGGGACGCGACCCGACCTCCTAGAATGGGCGGACCAACCGCGTCCAGGGCGGCCGCTCACGGTGCTCGCACCGGAGGGGCCCCCGGCCCGCCTCACCCAGCGTCAAGGAGAACCACGGCATGGCTCACCACGGCAACACCCCCGCAGCGTGGACCGGCGTCACGATCATCCTGATCGGTTTCGTCGTCGGCGGCATCGGCCTCGTGGTCGCCAACATGCTGCTCTTCTGGGTGGGCGTCGCCCTGCTCCCCGTCGGCGCGATCGTCGGCAAGGTCATGCAGAAGCTGGGCCTCGGCGCG
>DASSMS010000115.1:0-13696 GCA_035688575.1 Nocardioidaceae bacterium | reverse complement strand
TCAACATCCTCGGCCAGAATCGGGCTGTGGAGGACACGACCCGCCGGGATCAGCGACGCCGGGCCGTCCCGAGCGCCCCGCGCAGGATCTCCCTCACCGCGGTGCGCGCAAGGTCCTTGGCCACGGGCGACGTGAGGATGTCGTGCACGACGCTGCCCTGCTCCTGCGGGACGGGTGAGGACTTCTTCGGGTAGGAGATCTTCTGCTCGCGGGGCCGCTCGGCCTCTCGAGCCGCCGCCTCCTGAGCGGCGCCGGCCTCGAGCTTGCGCGCGAGCATCTCGTGCGCGGAGTCGCGGTCGAGGACCTCGGCGTACCTGGCGTTCAGCGGGGAGGTCGAGACGGCCGCGTCCATGACCGACTGGTCGGCCGGGCTCATCCGCGACTCCGGCGCCCGCAGCATCGTCCAGGCCACCGGCGTCGGGGCGCCGCGCTCGTTCATCACGGTCACGACGGCCTCGCCGATGCCGAGAGAGGTGATCACCTCCCCGAGGTCGTCGTACTCCGAGGTCGGGTAGGTGTTCACGGTCGCCTTCAGCGCCTTGGCGTCGTTGGGCGTGTGGGCACGCAGCTGGTGCTGCACCCGCGACCCGAGCTGCGCGAGGACGTCGTCGGGTACGTCGGTGGGGCTCTGCGTCACGAAGAAGACCCCGACTCCCTTCGAGCGGATCAGCCGGACGGTCTGCGCGATCGCCTCGAGGAACGCCTCTGAAGCGTCCTTGAAGAGCAGGTGCGCCTCGTCGAAGAAGAACACCAGCTTGGGCTTGTCCACGTCGCCGACCTCCGGGAGGTCGTTGAAGAGGTCGGCCAGCAGCCACATGAGGAACGTCGAGAAGACCGCCGGACGGTCCTGGAGCCGGGGGAGCTCCACCAGGGAGATGACCCCGCGACCGTCCTCGGCGATGCGTAGGAGCTCTGCCGTGTCGAGCTCTGGCTCGCCGAAGAAGGCATCGGCGCCCTGGTCGGAGAACCCGATCAGCTCCCGCAGGATCACACCCGCCGTCGAGGAGGAGAGGCCACCGAGACCCTTGAGGTCGGCCTTGCCCTCGTCGGAGACGAGGAACTGTACGACGGCGCGCAGGTCCGCGAGGTCGAGCAGCGGCAGCCCCGCCTTGTCGGCGTAGTGGAACACCAGGCCGAGAGAGGACTCCTGCGTGTCGTTGAGACCGAGCACCTTGGACAGCAATGTCGGACCGAACGACGAGATGGTCGCGCGCAACGGGACCCCCGTGCCCTCACCACCGATCGCGAAGAGCTCGACCGGAAAACCGCGGCCCTGCCACTCCTGACCGACGGTCTTCGCGCGGGAGAGGACCTTCTCCCCCGCCTCGCCGGGCATCATCAGGCCGGACAGGTCCCCCTTGACGTCGGCGGCGAACACCGGGACCCCGTGGCCGGAGAGCTGCTCCGCGAGGAGCTGGAGGGTCTTGGTCTTGCCGGTGCCGGTGGCCCCCGCCACGAGGCCGTGCCGGTTGACCATCCCGAGCGGGATTCGCACCGGGGCATCGACCATCTGGTCCGGGCCGAGCATCAGGGACCCGAGCTCGAGAGCGGCGCCGTCGAAGGCGTACCCGGCGCGAACGGCCTCGGTGATTGAGCCTGCCTTGTCGTCGCTGCCCATCCCGGCAGCCTAGCCAGCGGCGGCGGGACGGGGAGTACGGCTCACCTATGCTGACCGTTGTGATCTTCAAGCGCGTCGGCGACCGCCGGCCCTACCCGGACCACGGGCTCGGCCCGCGGGACTGGTCCGCACTCCCGCCTCGGCAGGTCCGCCTCGACGAGCTGGTCACCACCAAGGACACCCTGGATCTCGCCACCCTCCTCGACGAGGACTCGACGTTCTTCGGCGACCTCTTCGCCCACGTCGTGGAGTGGCACGGCGACCTCTACCTCGAAGACGGCCTGCACCGAGCGCTCCGAGCGGCTCTGCAACAGCGTCAGGTCCTGCACGCACGCGTCTACCCGATGGAAGGCTGAGCCGTTGGGTCGCCGTGAAGTCACCACCGCCCTCACCATGCTCGCCCTCACCGGAATCCTCGTCGTGGGGGCGGTGTGGGGTTGGCGGTCCCTCTTCGCCGAGGTTCCCGGTGGTGGGCTGACCATCGCCGAGCCGGGGCCGTCGTGCAGCACCGAGCAGGTGAAGCCCGGCGGCAAGATCCGCGCCAAGCAGATCCGGGTGAGCGTCTTCAACGGCGGCACCCGCACCGGCCTGGCCGGAGACACCCTCGACGCTCTCATGGAGCGCGGCTTCATCGGGGGCGACCTCGGCAACGCCCCGTCCGACGTGAAGGTGCGCGGCGTCCAGGTGTGGTCCACGATCGAGAACGACCCCACTGCCCGGCTCGTCGCGCTCCAGTTCGGCAAGGACTTGGAGGTGCGCTACTCCGACGAGGACCTCGGAGCCGGCGTCGACGTGATCGTGGGCAACGGTTTCAAGCGGCTCATCAAGGCCCCCAGGTCGCTCAAGGTCAAGAGGCCCCAGGAGTACTGCGTACCGGTGGAGCCGGTCCCGCCGCTCGACTGATCAATCCTCCGACCACCACTGGGCCAGGCGACCCGAGCGGGACACCGCCCTCAGTCGGTCCTCGGTCTCCTCGCGCAGTCGCCGCGGGGTGACCACGAGTAGGTCGTCGCCGCGGCGGAGCACGGTCCGGTCCGCCGGCACCATCGTGTGCCCCTCCCGGACGATCAGCGCCACGGACGCCCCGACCGGGAGCCGGAGCTCGCCGACCTCCACACCGTGCAGGCGGGACCTCCGTGTGATCGTCACCTGGAGCAGGTCGGCGGCGATGCGTTCGAGGGGCGCCGCCTCGACGTCGAGGTCGCGGGGCTCGCCCCTGTGCGCCAAGCCGAGTCGCTTCGCGAGCCACGGCAGCGTGGGAGCGGTGAGCACCGTGAAGATGACCACCATCACGAAGACGATGTCGAACAGCTCGGTCGCCCCGCCGACCTCGTTGGCCAGAGCGATGGTGGTGAGGACGATGGGCACCGCACCGCGGAGGCCCGCCCATGAGAGGAAGGCCTGGTCACGCCAGCCCATCCGGAACGGCAGCGAGCAGACCACCACTGACAGCGGACGCGCGACGAGGGTCAGGATCAGTCCCGCAGCGATCGCGTAGGAGACGTGCTCGAGCGAGATCCGGCCCGGCGAGGCCAGCAGCCCGAGCATGATGAACAGCCCGATCTGCGCGAGCCAGGCGACTCCTTCGGAGAACGACCGCGTTGCGGCGCGGTGGGGGAGCTCGGAGTTCCCGAGCACGAGCGCGGCGGTGTAGACGGCGGCGAAGCCCGAGGCGTGGAGGGAGGACATCCCGGAGTAGGCCAGGACCGTGAGAGCGAGCACCGCGATGGGGTAGAGGCCCGAGGCCGGCAGCGCCACGCGGCGCATCACCCACGCTCCCCCGAAGCCGACCACCAGTCCGCCCAGGACGCCGAACCCGAGCTCGTAGACCACGATCCCGGCGAACCCGAGGATGCCCTGCTCGAGGGCGGCCCCGGTGCTGACCAGCGTGACGAGCAGGACCGTCGGTGCGTCGTTGAGGCCCGACTCGGCCTCGAGCGCCCCGGTGATCCGTCGTGGCAGAGGAACCCGCCGCAGCACCGAGAACACCGCCGCGGCGTCGGTCGGCGAGGTCACCGCTCCGAGGAGGACCGCGAGCCGCCAGTCGAGGCCGAGGAGGTAGTGCGACCCCACCGCCATCACCGCGACGCTGACCGCGACACCGACGGTGGCCAGGGCGACGCCCACCCCCATCGAGGGTCTGATCTCCTGCCACTGCGTGGTCAGTCCACCCTCGGCGAGGATCAGGACCAGGGCGGCGAACCCGAGTGCGTGAGCGGCGCTGGCGTTCTCGAAGTCGATGCCGAGGCCGGCCTCTCCGAGGAGGACGCCCATGAAGAGGTAGATCAGGAGGCTCGGAAGGCCGACGCGCACCGATGCCCGGACGGCGAGGATCGCGGCGAGGGAGACGAGGGTGCCGACCAGCAGCACGGAGTCGAGCAGATCTACGTCGAAGTGCACGCTCACCTCCGACGTCGTCAGCCCCGGGGTCATCATCCTATGCAGGAGTCCGGGACAGCTTCCGAACTCGCCCGGCTACCGTGAGCGGATGCTCAAAGTGGCAAGCCGGGCGAATGTTCCTCCCTTCCACGTCATGGACCTGCTGGCCGCGGCGGCCGCGCGGCAACGGAGCCACGGCGACCTGCTGAACCTGGTGGCGGGCCAGCCGTCGACGCCCGCGCCTCGTCCGGTGAGGGAGGCCGCGAAACGAGCCCTCGACTCGGACGTGCTCGGCTACACCGTCGCGCTCGGCATCCCCGAGCTCCGCGAGGCGATCGCCGGACACCACCAGCGGGTGTACGGCCTCGAGGTGGGGATCGAGGACATCGTCGTGACGACGGGGTCGTCGGGCGGGTTCCAGCTTGCCTTCCTCGCGGCCTTCGACGCCGGCGACCGCGTGGCCATCGCCCGACCGGGCTACCCCTGCTACCACAACGTGCTGACCGCCCTCGGCTGCGAGGTGGTCGAGCTCCCCGCCGGCGCCGCCACGCGCTTCCAGCCGACGGTGGAGATGCTCGAGGCGCTCGACGATCCGATCCAGGGGCTCGTCGTGGCCAGTCCCGCCAATCCGACCGGGACGATGCTCACCCCCGAGGAGCTCGCCGCGCTCGCGACCTGGTGCGAGTCACACGGCGTCCAGCTGATCAGCGACGAGATCTACCACGGCATCGAGTACGCCTCCCCGATGCAGCACGCGACGGCCTGGCACACCTCGCGCGAGGCGGTGGTCCTCCACTCCTTCTCGAAGTACTTCTCCATGACCGGGTGGCGGCTCGGCTGGATGCTCGTGCCCGAGCGGCTGCGTCGGTCGGTCGACGTACTGACCGGCAACTTCACCATCTGCCCACCGGTGCTCGGTCAGCACGCTGCGGTGGCGGCCTTCGCCCCGGAGTCGTACGCCGAGGTGGACGCGCACGTCGCACGGTACGCCGAGAACCGCGCACTGCTGCTCGAGGGCCTTCCACGTCTAGGGATCGACCGGCTGGCCCCCGCGGACGGGGCGTTCTACGTCTACGCCGACGTGTCCCACCTGACCGACGACTCCATGTCGTTGTGCCACTCGCTGCTACGGGACACCGGGGTCGCGACCGCACCGGGCGTGGACTTCGACACCGTCGACGGCGGCTCGTTCCTGAGGATCTCGTTCGCGGGTGCGCCGTCGGAGATCGCCGAGTCGCTCGAAAGGCTCGAGGCCTGGCTGCGCGGCGTGAGCTGAGCGACACCTTCGATGGTCCGCCGGAGCAGGTCGACGAGCATCCGCTCCGGCTGGTCGACGCAGGCCCGGGAGATCCCGGCGACCGAAAGGTGCACGACCGCGGGCGCCCCACGGGTCGTGAACGCGTCCCGGCGGCTGAGGGCTGTGCTGATGAACTCTCTGGCCCACTGCTCGGCGTCGGGCACGGCGTCAAGCGTCTGGCGGGCACGCGGCGAGAGGTAGCCGGGCGTCAGTCCGTCGAGCTCGGCGAGCATCGCCTCGCTCCGGAGGATCCCCACGGCCACCGCGCGCTGGTTGGCCATCGAGACGACCGGGAGAGCGGTCAGCGCCGCCTCGCGGGCGATCCAGGCGTCGATCCGCTTGTCGTCGGTGTTGAGGCCGACGACGGACGGGATCATCGGGACGAGATCCTGCCTCGCCCGGTCACCGACCCGGTCGTTGATCTCGCGCGCCATCGCGGCGAGGAGTGGGTGCGTGCACTGGGGATGGTCCGACCATCGTTCTCCGGCGAGGAACGAGGCCATCTCCATGAAGCAGGCGCCCTTGCGAGGGTTGCGGTGCCGTCCGGGCGAGAGCGTCGGCATGAAGTCTGGGGTACGGCTGCGATTCGTCATTGGACCAGCTCCCGGGCCAAGGGGTGGTGGGACCCTTCCCAGTGTGCGACCGATCTCGACGAACTGCCAGAGTGGAGGATCAAAGTCCCCCAGGTGGGTGGGGTGCTTTGCGGGCACCTGCGCACATCGTGACCAGGTTGGCCACGAGGAGGTCAGTTGAACATGTCGACGCGCCTCTGGGCCCCGCGCCTGATCTTCGGCAGAGCCATGTAGAGGCTGGCCCCCGGGCACGCGGTCAGGTTGGTGTCGCGGTGGCCGGTGACCACCGGCAGCCGCACCCGGGTGCGCGCCGGGTAGCGGTCACTTCCCTTGGAGGTGATCCTCACGTAACCCAGCGGCGACTGGCCCTCTTTGTCGAGCTTCCAGGCGATCAGGCGCACCAGCGCATGCCTCACCGGCCGGTGGGTGCCGGACTCCTCGTGGTTGCCGATCGACGCGACACCGAACGAGGAGTGGTTGAAGCCGAGGGTGTGGGCGCCCTTGACGCGCTTGCGGAACCCGCCGGCCCGGCCGACCCAGATCCGCCCGAAGCGATCGACGAGGAAGTTGTAGCCGATGTCGCTCCAGCCCAGCTTCTGGGTGTGGTACCAGTACATGCTCCGGATGATCCCCGGCACCTCGGCGCGTGTGTAGCTGCTGCTGCCGGCCGTGTGGTGGACGTGGGCCTGCTTGATCCCCTTCAGATACACGGGGTCACTGCCACGGAGCTTCTCGTCCGCGCCCCAGGCCGAACGGTGCCGGAGGCGGGGCATCGGCGCGCGGTCCGCCTCCCCCGCGGCGGCGCGGAGCATGGTCAGCGCCGCCGCCCGATTCACCGTCCCCGTGGCCGTTGCCTCGGCTGTCTCGCTCTCGGGCTCCTCGCCCGGGTCGACCATCACGACGGCAAGGTCCTCGCGCCACGTCTCGACACGGACCTGCAGTGCCTGGGACGGCCCCACCCACATCGGCTCGGTCGCCGCTCGGTTTCCGTGGGTCAACTGGTCGACGTGCTGCCACTCGGACCAGACGCCCTGCGTGCGGGTGCGCACCTGGACACGTGGGTCGCCGTCGCCGGACCAGGTCACCCCGACCGTGTCGAAGCTGGTACGGCCGCGAACACGCTGGCCCTTCGCGCTGAGAGCGCTCTGGTCGAGGTCGACCGACCAGCCTCGCACTTCGGCAGGATGCTGGTCCTCGGCGGCGACCGCCGGTGACGTCGTGAGCAGGGCGGTGGGTGCGGCCACGAGCAGGGCCACCATCGAGGCAAGGGATCGAAAGGCGGTAGGGGTCAGCATCGTTCGGTCCTCCCAGTCGAACGCGAGCGCGGAAGCGCTGCCCCTCCCGGCAGGCCCCCGTCCCCAGGAAGTAAAGACGATTCGTCAGGTCTCGGCTGACGTTCGGAGTAATAGACCGATTTCGGACGACTTGTCGGTTTCGGGTCCGCGCCGCGCACCCGACCGGATGCACTGATGCCCCCGCCCTCGAGGGCGGGGGCATCAGATGGTCACCTGCGAGCGCTCACCTGCTGAGCCGCTGCTTGACGACCGCTGGCCGGGACTTGTTGCCGACCTTGTCGACCGCAGTCGCCCGGACGACGAGGACGCCCTTGCGCAGCTTGGCCACCTTGACCGCCCAGGTGCCGGTGGCACCGGGACGCCTGACGGCGGGACGAGCCTTCTTCATCGCTGCCGCCTTGGTGGCACCGGCGCGGACCCAGGTCTTCGACGGCGCACGGTAGGCGAACCAGACGCCGGAGCGCTTCTCGACGACCTTCACGAACACCTTCCTCACGCCGGTTCCGGAGCCGTCCTTGGCGGCGCCCCGGAGGGTCCGCCAGGCACGGACCGCGGCCCTGCTCCTCGGCTTCTTCACCGTCACCTTCGGCGCGGTCGCGTCGACGGACACCTGCACCGCCGAGGAGTCGACGGTCCGCTCGTTCCCGGCGTCGTCGACGAGGGTCACGGTCGGCGTGAATGAGCCGCCGACGGTGTACCGGTGGGTCAGCGTCGAACCGGTCGACCACTCGACCGGCGCGCTGCCGTCCTTCCAGTCGACCATCCGCTTGACGTCCTCGTCCTTGCTCAGGTTGTCGCCGATCTCCACCTGGGTGAGGACCACCCTGGTGAGCTTCGCCCAGGCCTTCTGAGGAGCAGTGGTGTACCTGCCGGTAGGCGCGGTCTCGTCCCCGGTGACGACGGTCTGCAAGGAGAGCGTCACATCGTTGCCGGCCTCGTCCGTCAGACGCAGCTTCGGGTACCAGATTCCGAGCTCGGGGTAGGTGTGCCTGGCCGTCGTCCCGGAGCTCCAGCGCTCGAAGCCGTTGCCCTGGCCCCAGTCGATCTCACGGACGATCTCGTCCTGGGCCGAGACGTCGTCCTTGAGCGACTCCTCGGTGACGGTGGCTTCGAGGCGGTCCAGCGTGACGGAGTACTTGCCCACCGGTGCGGTCAGGTCGGGCAGCGTGACGGAGGTCGACGTGGCGGTGCCGCGCCGCTTGTCGGCCATCGGCACGACCCTGACCCTGACGACGCTTCCGGCCGAGAGCGAGGTCTGCGCACTGAAGGTCGGATCGGTGACCTTCGACCTCGCGAGGACCGTGCCCGCGACGTCGGTCATGGTGACCTGGTACGCATTGGCGCCGGTCAGCCTGTCCCAGGTTGCCTTCACCACGTAGTTCGCGCCCGGCTTGGTCGCCTCGGCCTTGAGGTTCTTGACCGCCCCCAGCCTGGTCGGCGCCTTGGCGAGCCGCGACATGGCGAGCTCCTGCGGCTGCGCGGCCACGGCGTTCGCCGGCACCCCCGTGAGACCCACGGCGCCACACGTGGCCGCTGCTACGAACGCCGCTGAGAACCTTCTCGCGGCAGACTTGCGAATCTGCATGTTCTTCCCCTCCCGATGCAGCTATTTCAGGGAAGGCAGGCGCCAGCGGTCGCACGACGGTGCGATCGCAGAAGTCAGATGTACCCCCCGGCACATACCCCCCATGCGCCCAAAGGGCGCAACACGCTCAGACTCCCACGAAGTGTCCGAAATCGGACAGAACTCGCAGAGAATCGCGGAATCCTGGCCGGACGGACTACCGGTATGCCCCGGGGGGTCCCTGCGGGATGACCCTTTCGAGCCATCTCGGGGGTTCTCTAAGGTCGAACCAAGCGTCGAACCCTGGGAGGCGGCATGTCCGTGGAGACCGGAAACTACGTGCGGTTCGAGCGAGCCCGCTCGGCGACCCCGACCGACACCGGCTTGGTCGCCGACCTCGAGGGCGAACGGCTGCGGGTCGACCTGGTGCGCGAGGACGTCGTGCGCTTCAAGATCAGCCGCGGCGGTGTCTTCGACGAGAGCCCGACCTTCGCGGTCTGCGTGGACCCGCTCGCCGAAGGGGTCGACTTCGAGGTCGAGCAGGACGAGGTCGAGGTTCGGCTTCGCACGCCGTCGATGGTGGTGACCGTCGGCCTCGACCCGTTCCGTCTCGACGTGCACCGCCACGACGGGAGCCCTGTGGTGGAGACCGCTCGCGATGAGGAGGGACGGTACTGGGCCTACGCGACCCTCAACGACGCCTTCACCCTGCGTCGCCGGTGCCGCCGGGAGGACCCGATCTACGGTCTCGGGGAGAAGTCCGGGCACCTGAACCGTCGGGGCCGGGACTTCACGCTCTGGAACACCGACGTACTGGACCCGGAGTCTGCTCGGCAGTTCACCGCCGGGCTGCCGCCGGAGGACCCGAGATCGGACCGGACGAGCACGGAGTTCGACCCCTACTACGTCTCGATCCCGTTCTTCTACCACCAGGCCTACCCTGCCGGCGCGATGGCGGGGTCCTTCATCGACAACGGCTACCGGGCCGGGTACGAGTTCTCCCTTGACGAGGAGTACCGCATCCACTTCCAGGGCGGTCAGTACACCGAGTACGTCTTCGCCGGGCCGGCCATGCCGGACATCCTCGAGCGCTACACCTGGCTGACCGGCCGGACGATGCCGCCTCCGCTGTGGTCGCTCGGGTACCACCAGTGCCGTTGGTTCCACTACACACAGGACGCGGTCGAGGCGCTTGCGCAGCGGCACCGCGACGAGGCGATCCCCTGCGACGCGCTCTGGCTCGACATCGACTACATGGACGGCTACCGGGTCTTCACCTGGGACACCGACGCCTTCCCCGACGCCCCAGGCATGCTGAAGCGCCTGGCGGACAGGGGCTTCCGCGTGATCACGATCATCGACCCGGGGGTGAAGCACGAGCCCGGCTACTGGGTCTTCGACCAGGCCCGCGAGCGCGACGTGCTCTGCAAGACCGAGGGTGGCGACATCTACATCGGCCAGGTCTGGCCAGGGAACACCGCCTTCCCCGACTTCGTGACCGAGGAGGCCCGGACCTGGTGGGGAGAGCTGAACGCCGCCCACGTGCAGTCGGGGCTGGCCGGGATCTGGAACGACATGAACGAACCCGCCACCGGGGCGATCGACCCGGGTCGAATGCGCTTCGGCGACGGCAGCTACTCCCACGAACGCTTCCACAACCAGTACGCCCTGCTCATGGCCATGGGGACCGTCACCGGCCTGCTCGACGCGATGCCCGACAAGCGGACGTTCGTGCTGTCCCGAGCCGGCTTCGCCGGCATCCAGCGGTACGCCGCCAACTGGATGGGCGACAACATGTCCCGCTGGGACCACCTGTGGCTGAGCATCCCCATGGCCTCCGGCTTCGGGATCTCGGGGCAAGCGTTCGTCGGCGCCGACATCGGCGGCTTCGCGGGGCACTCCAACGGCGAGCTCTTCCTCAGGTGGATGCAGTACGGCGCCCTCACGCCCTTCTGCCGCAACCACTCCGAGGTCGGTAACGTCGACCAGTACGCGTGGGCCTGGGGGGACGTGATCCGCGACCTCGCCCGCGAGGCGATCCGGCTCAGGTACCGGTTGATGCCCTACCTCTACGCGACGTTCGTGCAGGCCTCCGAGACAGGCGCCCCGGTGCAGCGACCGCTCGTCTTCGACTACCAGGACGACCTCGCGGTCCGCGACATCGACGACGCCTACCTGCTCGGCTCCGACCTGCTGGTGGCACCGGTCTTCGAGGCGGGAGTCACTGCTCGCCAGGTCTACGTCCCCGAGGGCAGCTGGTACGACTGGCACACCGACGAGCCGATCACCGGGCCCCGGTACGTGCAGGCCGCCACCCCGATGGAGCGGATCCCCATCTACGCCCGCGGAGGCGCGGTGGTCCCGATGTGGCACGAGGCGCCGGACTCGACCGCCGGCTACCACCCCTCGGCAATCGAGCTCCACCTCTTCGTCCCCGAGACCGACGGGACCCACGAGTCCCTGCTCCAGGAAGACGACGGGCTGACCTTCGCCGCGCTGGAGGGAGCCTGCGTCCGGACGGCGTTCCGCGTGACGAGAGAGGGCGACCACGTCGAGCTGCGGGCGGAGGTCGAGGGCGAGGGGTATCCCGAGTTCGCGCGGCAGGAGTTCCACCTCGTCGTCCACGGCGCCGCCCCCACCGTCGTACGCCTGGACGGGGACGATCTGGCCGCAGCCGACGGCCGCTTCGTGCTCCCGAACTCAGGGAGCGGTTTCCTCGTCGAGCTCGATGCTCAGGCGGTCGACTCGACGAGCCGCAGGTAGTCGCCGAGGATGGCGCCCCAGCCACCGTCGCCGCCGACCTCTTCGCGCATCTCCCGCCAGCCCCCGCCGGCGCGGTCGAGGTGTCGGTGCTCCAGGACGACCCGGGTCCCGTCGCCGGTCGGCTCGAAGGTCACCTCCACCTCGCTCGCGAGGGTCGGGTCGGCCTCCCAGGCCGCGCTGATCCCCCAGCTCAGGACGAGCCGGCGGGGCGGCTCCCAGTGCAGCACTCGGCCCCACTCGCACTCCTCGCCCTCGACGGTCCGCTCGAACCACCGGCCGCCCTCACCCGGCTCGAGCACGTAGGCCTCGATCGCTCCAACCGACAGGTGGTGGCCCGGCCACCAGTCGCCGAACCGGGCGGTGAACACCTCGAACGCGAGCTCCGGCGACGCCGGGACGACGACCTCCTTGCGGACGCTCGTGGTCTCCTCTGCGGTGTTGCTCATCGGTTCTCCTCCTCTGTGAGGGCGGCTCGCACCGCCTCGGCGTAGGACTCGAGGGCGCTGTCCCAGAAGCCGTCGAGCCACCGGCGCATCTCCTCGAGCCCTTCTCGGCGTACGGCGTACACCTGCTGGCGACCGTGCTTCTCGACCGTCACGAGTCCCGCCCCCCTGAGCACCTTGAGGTGCTGAGACACCGCCGGCCTGCTGACGGGCAGACCGCGTGCTATCTCGGTGACGGGTCGGGGCCCGACCGACAACCGCTCGAAGACGGTGCGGCGCGTCGGGTCGGCGAGGGCGGCGAAGACGGCAGCCGTTGACATACCCGTAAGTGAACACTTACGCATTGCTGACGTCAAGAGGCGAGCTGCTCCGCGACCGCCGCTTCGAGCGCAGCGGCGTCGGCAGGGTGCTCTACCCGCCGCTGGGCAGAGGCCTCCCCGAGGGTCTGCTGCGCGTAGGGACCAGCGGTGCCGACCATCACGACGTTCGACCCGTCGGTCAGGGCGTCGGTGTCGACCAGGGACTGGACGCCACACAAGGCCGCCGCGGACGAGAGCTCCATGAGGTGGCCACGAGCCGCCAGCCGGACCCACGAGGCCCTGATCTCCCGGTCGTCCGCGCTGACGGCATGCCCGCCGCTCATCCGCAGGGCGTGGAGCGCCATGGCAGTGCCCTGCGGGTCGCTGATCGAGCGGGCCTGAACCGGTTCGTCGATCGTGACGGGTTCCGGCTGCTCGAGGTCGCGGGCGAGCGCATCGCTCAACGAGGGAAAGCGCTCCACTGCGAGCATTCGGGGCACGGAGGAGATCCGGCCGAGATCGACCAGCTCCGCGAAACCTGCCCAGACTCCGAACATGCCGTCACCTCGCGAGACCGGCACGACCACCCAGTCCGGCACCGACCAGTCCAGCGCCTCTGCGATCTCGTAAGCGATGGTTCGGTAGGCGTGCACCCCGACCGGGTGGGACGCGACCGGGGGCAGCAGGAAGTTGGTGACGGGGAACCACCCGAGCCTCTCGACGCCGACCCGCGTCGCCGTCCATCTGTCGGTGGACGTCTCGGTCGTCAGCACACAGGCACCGAAGGCCTCGAGAGCCGCCGCCGTGGGCGCCGGGAGACCTCCGCTCGCCAGGACGACGGCCCGAAGATCGGCTGCAGCGGCGTACGCGGCGACCGCCAGGCCGGCGTTCCCCGTGCTCGCGGCGACGACCGTCTCCGCGCCCAGATGCCTCGCCCGGCTGACCACCGCGCTTGCCAGGCGGTCCTTGAAGGAGCCCGTGGGGTTGGCCCGCTCGTCCTTGAGCAGGAGCCGACCCGGCACGTCCGACAGCTCGACGTCCACGAGAGGGGTGCCGCCCTCACCCAGGCTGATCGGCCTGCCCACCGGAGGGAGGTGCGCCGACCATCGCCACATCGCACCGAGCCCCATCGGAGGCGGACCGGGCAGGGCGGGGTCGGTCAAGGGCTCGCGCCGAGGGACCATCGGCATCCCGACGCCCTCGTCGCCGCAGAAACCGCAGCCCGTGACCCCGTCGTCCAGCGGCCCGGTCGAGCCGCATAGTGAGCACTGCGAGCTCCAGCCGTCGACCCGATCCTCACTCCTCTCGTCGTCCCGGTGTCTCTACTACCTTGGACGACGCACGGGACGGCCGGAGGTTGCGCCCGCATCCGAAGCGCGGGGACTTGTCGGATCTTCGTCCTAGGCTTCACGCCCATGACCGAGCAAGGGGCCATCGCCCGAGTCACGCGAGCCGAACTGCCCGTC
>DASSMS010000105.1:0-43817 GCA_035688575.1 Nocardioidaceae bacterium | reverse complement strand
GAGGCCTGGTTCGACGACCACTTCATCGTCTGCATGGAGGTGAGCGGTGTTGAGCTGCCTTCCGCCATGAACTACGTCGGGGTGTACGCGCCCCACAACGGCTGGACCACGGTGGTGTGGCCAACGTACTTCGGCGGCCTGCACTCCGAGATGGCCGGCCACCTCTCCTCACGGCTTCGCACGGTGGCGAGCAGCGTCGAGGTTTACCACAGCGAGACCTGGCAGCACGTCGTCTACGACAACGGCAGCCTGGTGGACGAGTACGCGACCGACCCGTCGTACCTGGTCTCGGATCTCGATGACCCTCGAGCAGTGGCCCGACGGTGGCGCGGGAACCCGGAGGTGGTCGCTCGCCACGTCGGCAGCTCTGCCCGCGGCATCGCGCGGCACTACCGCCGCAACCGTCGCTCCCGCAGCTTCGACGAGTGGAACTTCGTGGAACTGTGGGCAGCTTTCGGCATCCTTTACCCCGTCGACAAGCTCTCGGTCGCCGCGACCCTGGCGCTTCCCGACAGATGGGAACGCGCCTTGCGACCCGCCCCATGACCCGCGGGGTTCGCACTGAGCTGGTCAATGGAACTCGTAGCCGTGATCGGTCCACGTCTGCCGAGTCTGCGAACGTAGATCCGTGCGCTCCGTCGTGAGAAGTTGCTTCCATGGTCGATGCACCTGAGGCGGTGAGCGCCACCCTCTCGCCCGAGGTGGCTCACGAGATCGCGCGAGCCTACGACGACCAGGTCGTGTTCCCGGATCGTATTCTCGTCGACGAGGTCGGATCGCCGGACCGGTTGTTCCCTGGTACCCCTCAACCGGTCCTGGTTATCGCAGTGGAGAACCAGGGCGTTTGCGCTTGGGGTGTCCCGCTAGAGACCCCGGACCCCGTCGTGCTCGTCGGCGGAGACCTCCAGGGCATCGGAGACAGCACCGTCGAGTTCGCACCGAATGTGCAGGCGTACGTCGACGCTCGCCGATGGGACTACCAGTGTCTTGGGCGCGTGCCGCTCATTCAGGCGCAGGCGGGCGACCTCACTGATGAGGCCGCGTCTCATCTTGCGGCGCACTACGAGCAGGTGCCTTCAACGCGGGGTTGGCCCGGAGCCGTGCAGTTGCGATACCAACGTGGTTCGACCCAGCTCATGCTCTGGTCGGCCGATGGTCAGTGCGACTGGTGGATCTCGGCAGGATCCGTGGTCGACCTCGAGGCTGCGGTCCGCGAGGTCATTGGCCTACCCGACCTGGCCGGCTCGCTCTGGTCGAACGATGCCGAGGGGGAACTCCTGCTTGACCGCGTACGCGACTCGCTGCCCGACTAACTCCACAACGTCCTGCGCCCCCGCCGCCCGCACAGGGAAGGCGGGCGGTCCCACCGGTGGTCCAGTCAGGAAGCATCGCGAGGGCTGTCGGCGGGTATGAGGCCAAAGGCGTCCCCGTCCCGTGCCCCCACGTTGGGCGGGGGCGCTCAAAGATTCAGACGCACTGCCGCCCTGGGCCCTGCCCCCGCTCCGGGCGGCAGTCGCTTCTCCGCCAGTCACTCCAAGATGGCGCGCTTGCGCTATGGATCGAGACTGGTCGGCGGCGGGAAGGTCTTGAGTCGAGGCAGCTGAGCCGCGCCACTACGTGACGCCGTGACGCGCCGGACTGGAGAAGCTCATGTGGGGGAACGCCCGGGTCGCTAGCTGCAAGCGGCCGTCATGACCGGCGCCACGCTGGAGCCGCCCAGCCCGCCCGACGCCGGGCAGCCCGAGAGCCTTGCTCGGCGCAGGCCTCTGACGGCGTTCGTGCTGCTGGCCTTCGGAATCGGATGGCCGGTGCTGGCGATCCCGGCGATCGCCGGCCTTCCGTTCGAGCCGTTCCTGCTCATCCTCGTATACGTCGCCCTGCTCGGTTCTGCGTTGGTCATCACGCGCTTGGCAGACGGCCCGGGCGCGGTTCGCCGACTGCTCTCACGTCTCCTCATCTGGCGCTTCGGCGCCGGCCGCTGGGCGGTGATCCTCTTCGGAATGCCGGTGCTCACCGTGACTTTCGCGGCAGCCTCGGGAACGTTGGAGAGCCCGGAGGGCGGTTGGGTCGCGGAGATCGGCTGGTACCTCTTCGGAACCCTCGTCTTCGGCGCACTGCTCCTCAACCTCTGGGAGGAGACGGCCTGGGGCGGCTTCGTCCAGTCGCGGCTGATGGCGCACCACGGCCTGCTCGTGGGGTCACTGATCACCGCGCCGCTGTTCGCTGCGATCCACATCCCCCTTCAGTTCGAGAGCGGCTGGACGTGGTCCGACGTGGGAATCGGCCTCGCTGTGGTGTTCGGTGCGGCGCCCTTCTACCGCTACCTCCTCGGTATGCACCTGCTCGATACGGGTGGAAGTCTCCTCGCGATCGGGGTTCAGCACGCAGCCTGGAACGCCGCCGGGAATCTCGATGCAGTACGTGGCTGGTGGCAGGCGGTTGCGGCAGCGATCCTTCTGACCGTGCTCGTCGCCCTCGGCCGCAGGTTCTGGAAGCCGGAGTCGCGCCCGATGGGTCGGGAGGCGGAGAAGGCCGCCGCAGCGGCGTGGACCGCCGCACCGGAAGTCATGTCCGGACGCGAAGCCTGAGCCCACCTGCCACCCGACTCCAGCGCGGCAACACTTCGACGCGCCCTGTTTCACCTGGCGCAATCTGGGCACTTGGACGGAGCGGAGCAAAGACCGCATGCCGGGTGTTCGATCGAAAGGGCTTCGAAGTGGGACCAGGTGTCACTCTCGTGGTGATCGGCGCAATCCTCGCCTTCGCCGTACGCACCGATGCCTCGGTGGTCGATCTCCAGGTCGTCGGTCTGATCTTCATGGTCGCTGGAGGTGCGATCATCGCCTTCTACCGGCGGGAGCGGCATCAGAAGGAGATCGTCACCCGGGTGGAGCACCCCGGCGCCGGGGGCGATCCTTCGGAGGTCGTGCACGAGACCGTCACCCACGAGACCGTGTACGAGGGCGACGAGCCCCCGCCCACGCACAGGGCGGTGCACGGCTTCGACGGCCTCTGACAAGTCAGGGTCGATGATCGGGCAGGAGCGCCTGCGCCTCGCCGAGGAGACCCTCAGGCAGGTCGCCGGGCGTGAGGCCGAACCGTTCCTCGTAGGCCGCCAGCACAGCGCCCTCGACCACATCGAGGTCAAGCCCCGGCCGTTCCTCCGACAGAGACCCCACGGAGGCGTCCTCGAACGGTAGGTCGAGCGCGCCGTACACGTCTCGCAGCAGCGGCCTCAGCACAGCCGCGCCCTCGAAGACCAGCACCGCGCTGAACAGCCATGCTCCACGCACCATCCGCTGGGCAGTCCCGACGAGCTTCACCACACCGCGGGCGTTGATGCTGTGAGAGCCGGGACAGTACTCCCCCGGCACCTCGCCGACCCGCGCGTCCACACCGAGCCCACGAAGGACACCGGTCCAGAGCTCACCGAACTCCTCGAACCGCCGCTCCAGGCCCGAAGGCCACTCCGGGTCCGGACTGACGTGGTCGACGACGAGGGCGTCTCGGGTGTAGGCGACGGCGCGTCCTCCGGGCGCCCGGACACAGGGCGAGAAACCGGCCGCGCGTACGGCGGCCACCGCCTCGCCGAAGCCGGGGAGCCGGACGTCCCGGCGGCCGAAGGCGACCGCTGGGGCAGTGGGACGGTAGACCCGCAGCATGGCGCCTGCGTCCCCGCGGCTGACCCGGCGCATCATCGCCTGCGCCATCGCGACCTCGAGCGCCTGGTCGTCGCCGGCCAGCGTCTCGGGCAGCGGTCCACGCAGCAGCATCACGCTTGAACCCTACGGTTTCGACGAGCTCAACCACCGACCCGCTCGATCAGCGCCATCGCGTCGTGTGGCGCGTACCCCTTCGCGTCGTTGTCGAAGTAGACGTAGACGTCCTGATCCGTGTCAGCCCAGCCCCTGACCTTCTCCGCCCAGCGGTCGAGCGCCTGGGGCGTGTAGCCACTGGTGTAGAGCTCGATGTCGCCGTGGAGCCGGACGTACATGTGGTCGCTGGTGGCCTCTTCCACGAGTGGCCAGCGACCGGCGGTATCCGCGACGACGAACGCGACGTCGTGCGCCCGGAGCAGGGCCACCGCCTCCGGTGTCGCGAAGCTGTGGTGGCGCACCTCGAGCGCGTGCCGGATGGGCCGGTCGGCCTCGGCGACGGTCAGCGCCCGGTCGTCGGGGACCTTGGAGTCGTGGCGCTTGGCGACCTCGGCGGCCGCGGCCGTCGTACGCGGAAGCTGCTCGAAGAACGACGTGAGCCGCTCTGCGTCGAAGCCGAGGTTAGGCGGAAGCTGCCACAGCACCGGCCCGAGCTTGGGGCCGAGAGCCAGCACGCCGGACGCGAAGAAGTTCGCCAGCGCTGTCTCCACCCCTGCGAGCTTCTTCATGTGCGTGATGAACCGACCGCCCTTCACCGCGAAGACGAAGTCTTCGGGCGTCTGCTCCCGCCACGCGGCGTAACTGCTCGGACGCTGCAGCGAGTAGAACGACCCGTTGATCTCGATCGAGGTCAACCGCTCCGCGGCATAGGCGAGCTCGAGCCGTTGCACGAGGCCCTTCGGGTAGAAGTCGCCGCGCCAGCCGGCGTAGTTCCACCCGGAGATGCCGATCCGGATCTGCCCCACGGAGCGCATGTACCCGCTCGAGCGCGTCATGCGACGCAGTCTGCACCCTCAGCCGCGGGCCTCGGCGAGCAGGCTGCGGTGCTCCTCGACGAGCTTCTGCGCCTCCTGCAGAGCGAGCGCCGCGTCACCGAGCGCCGCGGAGTCGTCCGCCTCCATCCCGCGCAGCGCGAGCTCGAGGCCCTCCTGCTGCCGCTCGAGGCTGGCGATCAGCACCTCGTGCGCCTCCGCCAGTTCGTCGTCCCGTGGCTCGATGTCCCGTGTCTCCTCGAGCAGCTCGGCGTACTCCGGGATGATCTCGACGAGCACCTCACGCACCTGCTCCGGACCGGTGTAGCCCTCGCCCTGCACCGAGGCGAACCGCTCCTCGAGCACGTCAGACCGCTTCTTGAGCGGTGCGAGCGTGGTCTCGTACGTCTCGACCGAGTTCGCCCCCGTGTCGTCGGCCCCCAAGGCACCCGCGGCCGAGCAGC
Source organism: Nocardioidaceae bacterium (assembly GCA_035688575.1). Classification (GTDB taxonomy): domain Bacteria; phylum Actinomycetota; class Actinomycetes; order Propionibacteriales; family Nocardioidaceae; genus Nocardioides_C. Next base: position 38,726 of record DASSMS010000105.1, on the reverse strand, counting down.
CCACGACGAGGGTGAGCGTGGCTAGGGCGCCGACGACGCGACCCGTCCCCCCGACAGCCGGGCTCACGCCTGCCTGCGGGTACGACGGCGGACGGCGAGCGCGAAGAGCATCGCGGGTCCGACGAGGGCCGCGCTCGCGGCCATGCCCTTGGTCCTCCCCGGCGGGCGCTTCGACGCGAGGTCCACCGGCTCGAGCGGCGGCACGCTGAGTCCGGCACCGTTGAAGCGGTAGACGTCGAAGCCGCGCACCAGGTCGTTGCCGTAGCCGTAGAAGGAGCCGTCCGCCGCAATCCGGTTGGTCTTGAAGGACCAGGTATCAGAGTCCTCGAGGACGTAGTTGCCGACCTCACGGATCCCGACGCCGTCACCGAGGCCCACCTCGAGCGGCGACCCCTCGAAGTCGGCGAGGCCGGAGAGGTCGAGGACCCGCACGCCCTGGGCGTACCAGGCGACCGTCAGCATCTCCTGGTCCGGGTAGACCCGCAGCACATGGGAGGTGCAGGTCGCGCCGTCCTGGACGGTGGCGGCCGGGATGAACCAGGTGCCGATCTTCTCCGGAGCCTGCTCGAGGTCGCCGGTGATGTCGTAGAGGTGGAGACCGCCTCCAGGACACTCGGCACTCGCCGCTGCACCGGCGCGCTCGTCGGTCACGACCAGGACCTCGCGCTCGCTGCCGTCCTCACGGGTCAGCGTCACCGGGTCGGCCTGGTGCGCGACGTTGATGGTCGGGTCGAGGATCTGGGAGACCTGCACCGGGTTCTCCGGGTCGCTCGTGTCGAGCACCAGGGTCTGGGAGAGGGCGGCGGAGTAGGCCCGGGTGCCGTCCTCGTTGAATGTGATGTCGTGCGACTCCGAGCCGAGTGAGAGCGGCACGAACGGGAGCGGGAAGTCCTGGACCTTCCGCGGCTGCTCGGGCTGGGAGATGTCGTAGATCGTGATCGTCGGCTCGGTGCTGGTGATCAGGTCGGAGTTCGAGTTGTAGAGATAGTCGCCGCTCGGGTGGACCGTCATGTTGTGCGACCCGCGCGGAACGGCGAGGTAGCTCACGGTCTGTGGCGAGGTCGGCGTGGTCAGGTCGACGATGACCGTCCCGGACGCGTCGGGCCCGAGCTCGAGGTCTCGCCCGCACCGCGACGCCGCCCCGGCCGCACCGAAGGTCCCGTCGGCGGTGTAGCTGGCGAGGATCCGGCGGTCGTGCTTCCACACCTGGATGTCGCCCTGGCTGATCGCGCAGTCGTAGACCGCGGCGATGAAGGGCGCCTCCGGGTCGGTGATGTCGACGATCTGCATCCCTCCGCGCAGGGTGCCGGCGAGGGCGTACTCCTTCTTCCCGACCTTGAGGAACTCGACGTCCGACCCGTTCTGGGCCTTCCCCGAGTCGTCGTACTGGAGGTTCGCGACGAAGGACATCTCCTCCCCGGTGCCCGTCTCGGCGACGCTCAGGCCGCGGGTATTAGTGGGTAGGTCGCCCTGCTGGTCGCCGTGAGCGGACGCGGGCGCGGCCGGGAGGACCGTCACCGCCAGCGCTGCCGCCCCGAGAAGTGCACCGAGAAGAGGCCGTCGAGTCATGGTCGTCGCCTTCGCACGTGGGGTTTCACCTTGGAGCGTTCAACGACGCCGAACGGGATGGGTTACACGGAGCGGTCCGCGTCAGCCGAGCGAGATGTCGTTGATGCTGTAGATCCCGAGCTTCCCGCTGTCGAGCGGCACGACCACCATGGTCACCTGGTTGCCGAGCATCCCGGCGAGCTCGTTGCCGTTGGTCTCGACCGTCCCGTCCTTGTCGAAGTCACCCACGGCCGTTGCCGCAGTCTGCCCCACGATGCCGAGGTCGAGAGGCTTCCCGGCCAGGCAGTAGCCACCGTCGCACTCGGTGAACGCACCCTCCATCGTCGCCGGCTGCGGAGGTGCGGGGGTGGGGCTCGGCTTCGGCGTCGGGCTCGGCTTGGGCGCGGGCCCAGGCTTCGGTGAGGTCTTCGTCGGACTGTTGTCCGCAGGCTTCGGGTTCGACGCGCTCTCGGTGGTGCCCTTCTCGCTGACCCCGTCCGACGTACCGGCGCGCGCAGCCGCCGTGCGCTTGCGCTTCTTCGTGTCGCCCTCCTCGACCTCGGCCTCCTCGACCGGCGGTGACGGGATCACGAAGACACCGGTGCGATATCCCACCTCGAAGGCCTGCACCAGCGCGACGTAGTAGTCGTCCTGGTTGTAGCGGAAGATCGCCGCGGCCTGGCTGCCCGGGTCGATCAGGCTGCCCGACCCCGAGCAGAGGTACGACGCTGCCGCTGCCGCGGCGTCGTCGAGGTCGTGGGGCGACCTGCGCCCGTCGCCGTCGCCGTCGCGAGCGGCCGAGGCCCACGTCGAGGGGATGAACTGCATGGGGCCGACTGCGCGGTCCCAGACCTCGTCGCGGTCGAGCCTCCCGTCGTCGGTGTCCCGGATCGCGGCCACCGGGCCTGCGCCGTTGAGCTGGACGCCGATGATCCTGGGCTGGCTCACTCCATCGGTGCCGAGCCGCGACCCGCCGTACCTGCCGTGGTCGGACTCGACCCGCCCGATCCCGGCGAGGAGCGTCCATGGAAGCTGACAGCCCGGGTCGCTCTGCGCCATCTGTGCGGCAGCAGCCCGGTAGGCCTTCTCCGCCGCCTTCGGGAGGCCGTGGGAGCTGAGCGCGCTCACGGTCCACACGCGAGTGCCCTTGGGCGAGGAGACCGCTATCTCGCCGTTCTCACGGGCGGGCGATCCCTCCGCGAGGAACGTGCCCGCTGCGACCTGGTCGAGCATGGCGGCACGCTCCCCCGAGCTGCTCGCGAGGGCGTAGTAGATGGTGCCGTCGTCGCCCTGGTCGTGCGCAGATGGAAGGGGGGCGGAGGTGGTGAGGAGCAGAGGGACCAGGCCCAGGACCCCGAGACCGATGGTCGCCCTGACCCGCCGTGAGTGACACATCGTCTTCCTCAGCCCCCTACCCCTTTTGAACACCACCTTCCACGTTAGGAACCGGATGGCTGGTTCGCAGGGGTTCGCCGGAATGAGGGACAGATGTGGCCTATGTGCTCTCCAGCACGTCGAAGCCGATCCCGGCCTTCACCAGCCGGTCCACGAGGTTCTCGGCCATCGCAGTAGCGGTCGTGACGTTCCCGGCGACCTCCGGGTTGTCGTCGAAGGCGAGGCAGAGCGCCGACTCGGCCAACATCTTCGCCGTCTCGCCGTAGCCCGGGTCCCCGCCCGAGACCTCGGTGACCACCCGACGACCTCCACCCTCACCGACGAACCGCATCTTGAACCACGACTTCGCCCGCTGCTCCTCGCTCGGCCCCTCCCCCTGGGGAAGCCGGCTGAGCAGGAACCGCCGCAGCGGGGGCACCTGCGCGGCTGCGACGAGCGCGCCTGTGCCCGCGACCCCCGCTACGACCATGGGCAGCCGCTTCACCGCGGCGTAGTGGGCGTACTCGAAGTCGGGGCCGTACCGCTCGAGGGCCGCGGCCGACCGCTTCACCACCAACGGGTCGATCGTGGGCAGCGGCACCAGCCACCAGCCGGTGAGGCTGTCCCGGTGCGGCGGACGTGCCGTAGCCCGCGCCCTCCTGCCCTGCGTCCTCGGCTCCACCCTGTGTCTCTCGCTCGCAGCCTGCTTCATCTGCCGTGCGCGGGAGAAGGCGGTCATCGCCGACGCGAACGTGCCGCCGGAGGGCCGGCCCCCCGCGCGGAGCATGCCCCGGACCCGCAACGGCACCTCCTCCGGAAGCTGCTGGACGGTGAACCAGGCGCCGAGGTCGTGCGGGATCGAGTCGAAGCCGCACGCGTGCACGATCCGGGCCCCGGTCTCCTTCGCACGCTCGTGGTGGGCGACGTACATCCGGTCGGCGAACTCGGGCTCCCCGGTCAGGTCGACGTAGTCGGTGCCGGCGTCCGCGCAGGCCGCCACGAGCGGCTCGCCGTAGTCGATGTAGGGCCCGACCGTCGTGATCACGACCCGAGCGCTCTCGGCGACCGCCCGGAGCGACTCGCGGTCGGTGACGTCGGCGTGGAGCAGCGGCAGGTCCGCGAGCGAGGGGTCGATCTCGGCGAGCCGGACGCGGACGGCCTCGAGCTTGCCTCGATTGCGTCCGGCGAGAGCCCATCGGCAGCCGTCGGGGGCGTTCTTCGCGAGGTACTCCGCCGTGAGCGCTCCCGTGAACCCCGTGGCGCCGAAGAGGACGATGTCGTGCTCGCGTGACCCGTTTGGCTGGTTCATGGGCCCAACTCTGACGGGTGGAACCGGTCGGGGACAACGTGCGTCCCACCACATGAGGAACATGTGGACCTCGGGGTCCGACCGGAAGGAGAGAACGTGCGACGACGTGCCTGGGCGGGTCTCGGCATCGGCGCCACCGCCACCCTCGCGGCCACCGCACTGCTGAGCGGGGCCTTGGGTCCCTCCGGCGGCTCGGTCGGCGTGCTGCTCACACCTCCCGCTGCGGCGACCGAGCTGACGCGGTTCACCGGTTGCGAGGAGCTGCGCCAGTGGTACGTCGAGGCCGCTCTGCCACACGTGACGCCCTGGGGCCTGGGACCCGGCGGCCCCATCGCCTACCCCTCGGCGCTCAGGGACACCGACGTGCAGGCGACCGCGGAGGCCGCCTCGCCGGCCACCACGGACCGGGCCGTCGAGAGCGGCCCGACCGGCACCAACGTGCAGGAGGCCGGTGTCGACGAGCCCGACCTCGCCAAGACCGACGGCACCCTCGTGGCCCATCTTCGTGGCCGTGACCTCCTGCTGACCGACGCGGGGGGCGGGGAGCCGCGACGGCTCTCCACCCTGCGCCTTCCCCGCACGCTGAACGGTGGCGAGCTCCTCCTGGTCGGCGACCGGCTCGTCGTGCTCGGCAACACCCTGGAGCACGGGGACCTGCCGGTGGCCGTCGACGTGGTGCGGCCCTTCCCATACGGAGGCCAGGAGGGCTCCACACGGGCCCTGGTCGTCGACGTCGGCGACCCCACGAGCCCGAGGATCGAGCACGACTCGACCTTCGACGGCAGTCTGGTGTCGGCCAGGCAGTACGGCGACGTCGTGCGTCTGGTCCTCTCGACCGCTACGCCCGCGATCGACTTCGTGGAGCCCCGGCGCGGACGGTCGGCCCGCGAGGCGAAGGCCGAGAACCGGCGCCTGGTCCGCGAGAGCGACATCGAGGACTGGCTGCCGATGGTCGAGGACGACGGGTCGAGGTACCCGCTGGTCGAGTGCGCGAGCGTGCAGCATCCCGACGAGGCCTCCGGCTACGGCACCGTGACGGTCGTGGGGCTCGACCCCGCCGACCCGCGCGACCGTCGTACCACCGCGGTCACGACGAGCAGCGACCTCGTCTACTCCTCGACCGACCGCCTGTACCTCTCGACCCCGCACCGGCAGAACAGCGACGTCCACGCGTTCGCGCTCGAGGGCCTCGAGTCGTCCTACGTCGCGAGCGGCCGGTTGCCCGGCATCGCCCGCGACCGCTGGTCCTTCAGCGAGCACGACGGCCGGCTGCGTGTCGCGACCGCGCTCGGCAAGGAGTCCTGGGACCCCGACGAGAACGCCGTCGTCGTGCTTGAGGAGCGCGGCCGGGACCTGGTCGAGGTGGGCAGGGTCGGGCGCATGGGCATCCGCGAGCAGATCCAGTCGGTGCGCTGGTTCGGCGAGGTCGCGGTCGTCGTGACCTTCCGCCAGGTGGACCCGCTGTACACCCTCGACCTCTCCGACCCCACCGCGCCACGGGTCGTGGGCGAGCTCAAGATCCCCGGCTTCTCGTCCTACCTGCACCCCCTGGGCGGCGACCTGCTGCTCGGGCTCGGACAGGACGCGAGCATGAAAGGGCGGACCCGCGGCGCCCAGGCGGCCGTGTTCGACCTGGCCGACCTCGCCGACCCCCGGCGCGTTGATACCGAGACGTTCGGGCGTAACACGGGGTTCGAGGCCGGGTGGGACCCCCGCACCTTCACCTACCTCGCCGACCGTCGTACCGCGCTCGCCACGATGCACGACTGGAACGGGCGCACCCGTGTGGTCGAGCTCGTCGTCGGTGAGGACGGCCGTCTCTCCCGTGGCGCGACGCACCCGGTCGCCGGCTGGGAGGGCTCCTCGGTCCGCACCCTCCCGCTCGAGGACGGGCGCGTGGCTCTGGTCTCCGGACGGACTGTGCAGATCCTCTGACCGTCGTAGGCTCGCAGCATGTGCCGCAACATCCGGACCCTGCACAACTTCGAGCCGCCCGCCACGACGGAGGAGGTGGAGGCCGCCGCGCTGCAGTACGTACGCAAGGTCAGCGGCAGCACCCGACCGTCCCAGGCCAACCAGGCGGCCTTCGACAGGGCCGTTCGTGAGGTCACCGAGGCCACCCGGAGGCTCCTCGGCGAGCTGACCACCTCGGCGCCGCCGAAGAACCGCGAGGTAGAGGCGGCCAAGGCCCGCGAGCGCGCCGCGGCGCGCTACGCCTGAGCGAGCGATGACCGACGCGGCCCGCCTCCGGGCGGCGTTCGACCGCGTCCGCCGCAACGACTTCCTCCCGGCGAACCAGCTCGGCTTCGCACGCGAGGACGCCGCACTACCCATCGGCCACGGCCAGACCAACAGTCAGCCCAGCACCGTACGGGCGATGCTCGACCTGCTCGAGGTGCGGCCGGGACAGCGAGTCCTCGACGTGGGCTGCGGGTCGGGCTGGACGACAGCGCTGCTCGGTGAGCTCGTCGGTCCCGAGGGCGAGGTCGTCGGTGTGGAGATCGTCCCCGAGCTCGTGGCCTGGGGACGGGAGAACCTCGCGTCGTACGCCATGCCCTGGACCCGGATCGAGCAGGCCGATCGCGACACGCTCGGTGTCCCGGAGTCGGCACCGTACGAGCGGGTGCTGGTCTCCGCCGAGGCGAGCCGCGTCCCCACGGAGCTCGTGGACCAGCTGGCGGTGGGCGGCGTGATGGTGGTTCCGGTCCGCGGCCGGATGACGGTCGTACGCAGGACGACGGGCAGGCCCGAGGTCAGCCGCGAGGGGTGGTACTCCTTCGTTCCCCTGGTGGAGCCTTAGCCCGCACAGCCCTCAGGCCAGGGAGTGCGTCACGGGGATCTCGCTGCGCGGACCCGCGGCGTTCGTCGCCACGCCGGTGAACCCCCCGGCGAGGAAGATCAGGCCCACCGCCGAGGCCACGCGCGCATCGGTGCCCTCGCCCAGCAGCGGTACGACGACCTGGACGGCGAGGAAGGCCATCAGGAGCCACGGGACCCAGTTCGGCACCTGCCTGGCCCGGAAGAGACCGAGTGCGATCAGCAGGACGCCCAGGATGAACGCGTAGACCCAGACGTTGAGCGGGATCATCAGGCCGGGCTGCTCGAGCGAGGCGGTGACGAGGTTGATCTCCCGGGCGTCGGGGGCCGCCGTGGCCAGTGTCTGGAGTGCCAGGGAGCGGAACATCAGCATCATCGCCGCGAGACCACCGACCCCCACGCAGCCCACGACGAAGACCGCCACCCCGGTCATGCCGAGACCACGCCCGCGTCGCTCCTGGAAGAGGGTCATCAGCGCCGGCATCCCGAGCAGCAGGCCGACAGCGCCCCCGAAGAAGAGGACACTCATCGCCAGCCAGCGGCCGGGGTACTCCGCGGCCACGAGCATCTGGCCCGCGGGTGAGTCCTCACTGCCGCCGGGATTGAGAATCTGAGCGAGCACCAGAGCCATCACCCCGGTCACGAGGGCAGCAGCCGACGCCGGGACCCACTCTGAACGCATGCCCCCGAGGGTACGGGTGGAGAACGTCCGATGCCCAGCAGTTCCGTAATTGCCGCGGACCGGACGATGGGGCTGTCTGGTCAGGTGTCGGATCCATCCCGATCCGTGCCGCGGACCGGGGACGTACGCTGGATCGCGTGCACGCTGCGCTCGACCTCCTTGCGACCCGGCGCTTCACCGCGCTGACCGGAGCCGGAGTCAGCACGGACTCGGGCATCCCGGACTACCGCGGCCCTGGGGCTCCGGTCCGCACGCCGATGACCTACCAGGAGTTCGTGTCCGGCCCCACCGCGCAGCGGCGGTACTGGGCCCGTTCCTTCCTCGGCTGGTCCCGCATGCGGCACGCGGAGCCGAACCCTTCGCACCGCGCGCTGGCGAGGCTCGGCGCCGTGGGCAGGACGCCGCTGCTGATCACCCAGAACGTCGACGGGCTGCACGAACGCGCCGGCACCCCCGCCGTGTGCGCGCTGCACGGCCGGATCGCCGACGTCGTGTGCCTGTCCTGCCGGCACCGCACCGGCCGGCCCGCCCTCCAGGAGCGGATGACGCGGCTCAACCCCGGGTTCTCCGCGGCGCACCGCGCGGTGGTCACGCGGCCCGACGGCGACGTGGAGCTCGAGAGCACCGACGACTTCGAGGTCCCCGCTTGCGAGGTGTGCGGCGGGGTTCTCAAGCCGGACGTGGTCTTCTTCGGTGAGAACGTCCCGAAGGACCGCGTGCAGCGCTGCTACGACGCCGTCGAGGCCGCCGACGCCCTTCTCGTGGCCGGGTCCTCGCTGACCGTGCTCTCAGGGCTCCGCTTCGTCAGGCACGCCGCCAAGCTGGGCATCCCGGTGGTCATCGTCAACCGGGGCCACACCCGCGGCGACGAGCTGGCGACGTACAAGGTCGACACCGGCTGCGCCGGCTTCCTGACCGCTCTCGCGGAAGCGGCCGGGGGTCAGGAGACGTCGCGCCGGACCGACAGGACGACGCCGAGCCCCGCCAGCACGAGCCCGTAGGCGAGGAGGACCACCCCGCCGGCCCACCACTCGAGGTAGTCCAGCATCACGTCACCCGGTGCCATCAGCGCGGAGGAGGCGTTGGACGGCAGCCACTTGACCAGCCAGTCCATGTCGGCGGCGGCGAGTGCGAAAGTGAGCAGTGGCTCGATGAGGAACGTGATCAGGATGGCGATGACGATCGCCGCGATCTGGCTGCGGATGAGCGTGCCGATCCCGATGCCGAGCACGGTCCAGATCGCCACGGCGAGCACCGCGAGACCCATGGTCACCCAGAGCCGGTCGGCGTCGAGCCCGAGCCCGTAGCCGCGGATCGCCATGGTGGTCCCGCCGGCGACGAGGACCACGAGAAGGCCGAGCACGGCGTAGACGACACCTGTCACGGCGTGGGCCAGGATCTTCGCCACGACCACCCGGCTGCGGTGCGGTGAGACGAGGAACGTCGAGGTGATCGTCTGGTAGCGGTACTCCCCTGTCATCCCGGTGATGCCGAGGACGAGCGCGAAGATGTAGGTGCCGCTGAACATCGCCATGGGGTAGACCGACCGGACCGCCTCGGCGGTCTCGAGCCCCGGCATGGTGCCCTGTCCGCCGCCGGGGTCCATCCCCGCGACGACCGCGTTGGCAACCGACTGGATCGCACTGAACGCGAGGGCACCGAGCAACAGGCCCCACCAAAGCCGGGTGGAGGTGATCTTCCTGAGCTCAGCACGCAGCAGCGATGTCATGTCTCGTCTCCCTCGGTCAGCTCCAGGAACGCCCTCTCGAGCCGGCTCGGCTCCGCGACGAGCTCGTGCAGCTCCACCCCGCCCTCGAAGGCGGCGTGACCGACGTCCTGCGTCGACCCCCCGGTCACCCGGAGCCGTCCTGAGTCGTCGGCACCGACCACGGTCAGGTCGCGCAAGGCGAGCACGTCCCGCAGCTTCTCCGGCTCCGGCGTGCGCACGAGCACCTCACGCGGTCCGCTGTCGAGGTCGGCGAGCGTTCCCTGGCGGACGAGGCGGCCTCGGGAGAGCACGACCACCTCGTCGACCGTCTGCTGCACCTCGCTCAGCACGTGGCTGGAGACCAGGACGGTCCGCCCCTCCGCGGCCAGGGCCCGCAGGAACTGCCGCAGCCAGGCGATGCCCGCCGGGTCGAGCCCGTTCGCCGGCTCGTCCAGGACGAGCACCTCCGGGTCACCGAGGAGCGCCGAAGCGAGCGCGAGGCGCTGCCGCATGCCGAGACTGAACCCGCCGACCCGCTTGTCCGCGACCTCGGACAGGCCGACCTGCGCGAGCATCTGCGGCGCGCGGGCGGTGTCGATGCCCGCACCCAGCGCCATCACCTCGAGGTGAGCCCGCGCCGAGCGGCCAGGGTGGAAGCTGGACGCCTCCAGCGCGGCGCCGACGGTGCCGATCGGGTCGTCGAGCCGGCTGTAGGGCACGCCGCCGATCGTGGCGGTGCCCGCCGTCGGCCGCAGCAGGCCGAGCAGGCAGCGCAGCGTGGTGGTCTTGCCCGACCCGTTGGGCCCCAGGAAGCCGGTGACGACACCTGGCCTCACGGAGAACGTCAGGTCGTCGACGGCCTTCAGGGCGCCGAACATCTTGGTCAGGCCGACGACGTCGACCTGTCTTCCCTCCCGCAACATGCGCCCCATCCAAGCAGAGCGTGTCGGATTAACGAGACGCCGGGGCTCAGAGCCGGCGGACGAAGACGTGCGAGGCCGCCTCGGCGTCGAGCTCGGCGGTCTCCCCACCGCTGCCAACCAGCACGCCGCCCGCGGCGGCGGTCACACTCACGACCTTGTCCGGCAGCGCGCCCACCCGGCGCAAGGCCGCCATGAGCGCCTCGTCGGTCTGGATCGGCTCGCTGATCCGCCGGACGAGCACCCGGACCTGGTCGGAGCCGGTGGCGACCCTGTCCAGCGGCTCGACATCGTGCATGAAGTCCTCGCCGTTGCCCGTCTCGCCGAGCTCGTCGAGCCCGGGGATCGGGTTGCCGTAGGGCGACTCGGTCGGGTGGTCGAGCAGCTCCACCAGGCGACGCTCGACGGTCTCCGACATCACGTGCTCCCACCGGCAGGCCTCGGCATGGACGAGCTCCCAGTCCAGGCCGATCACGTCGGTGAGCAGCCGCTCCGCGAGGCGGTGCTTGCGCATGACGCGTGTGGCCAGGCGGAGGCCCTCGTCGGTGAGCTGGAGGTGGCGGTCCCCCTCGACGGTGAGCAGGCCGTCGCGCTCCATCCGGGCCACCGTCTGGCTGACCGTCGGTCCGCTCTGGTGGAGCCGCTCGGCGATCCGAGCGCGCAGCGGCACGATGCCCTCCTCCTGCAGCTCGAAGATCGTGCGGAGGTACATCTCGGTGGTGTCGATCAGGTCGCTCACCCGGTCATTGTGTCCTATGGGTCGTGCGGCCTGGCACATTGGAGGAGATGAGCGAGCACTCCCCCTCCCCTGCCGTGATGTGGTTCCGCCGCGACCTCCGGCTCGAGGACAACCCGGCCCTGCTCGAGGCGTGCGCCGGAACCTCCGGCGTACTCCTGCTGTTCGTGGTGGACCCACGCCTCTGGGAGCCGGCGGGGCCTGCCAGGCGTGCCTACCTCGTCGCCTCCCTCGCCCGGCTCGACGAGTCCGTCGGGGGCAGGCTCGTCGTGCGCCACGGCGACCCGGCCCGCGAGGTGGTCCGGGCTGCGACCGAGGCCGGCGCGGGCACAGTGCACGTCGCCGCGGACTTCGGCCCCTACGGCTCCCGGCGCGACCGGGCCGTCGAGGAGGCGCTGGCAGAGCACGGGGTCGAGCTGTGCAGGACCGGCTCTGCGTACGCCGTTGCGCCCGGACGGGTCGTGAACGGCAGCGGGGAGGGCTACAAGGTCTTCACGCCGTTCGCCCGCGCGTGGGCCGAGCACGGCTGGCGCGCCCCTGCCGGCCGACCCGCTCCCGAGCAGCGCTGGCTGACCGCGGAGTCCGACGGCGTCCCGCAGGCCTCGGTCCCCGACGGACTCACGCTCCCCTCGGCCGGGGAGGAGGCCGCGCACCGGCGGTGGCGGGAGTTCCTGGAGTCCGTCGCCGAGTATGACGACGCGCGCGACCGCCCGGACCTCGACGGCACCTCCCGCATGTCGGTGCACCTCAAGTGGGGCGAGATCCACCCACGCACCCTCCTCGCCGACCTCGGCGCGCGGCGGAGCAAGGGCGCGGCGACGTACCGCAACGAGCTGGCCTGGCGGGAGTTCTACGCCGACGTCCTCCACCGTCGTCCCGACACCGCCCGCGAGTACCTGCGACGCGAGTTCGCGAGCATGGAGTACGACGAGCCCGGGGACGACCTCGCGGCATGGCAGGAGGGCCGCACGGGGTTCCCCATCGTCGACGCCGGCATGCGACAGCTACGGGCGACCGGCTGGATGCACAACCGGGTGCGGATGATCGTCGCGAGCTTCCTGGTCAAGGACCTGCACCTGGAGTGGCAGCTCGGCGCACGGCACTTCATGCGGTGCCTCGTGGACGGCGACCTCGCCTCCAACCAGCACGGATGGCAGTGGGTCGCGGGCTGCGGCACCGACGCCGCGCCGTACTTCCGGGTCTTCAACCCGATCTCGCAGGGCCGGAAGTTCGATCCGGACGGCCTCTACGTCCGCCGGTGGGTCGCGGAGCTCGCAGACGTGGACAAGGCGTACATTCATGAACCTTCGACGCAGCCCGGCGGCCTCCCCGAGGGCTACCCACCGCCGCTGCTCGACCACGCGGAGGAGCGCCGGGAGGCGCTTGCACGACTGGAGCGGATGAAGAGCTGATGCACGATGCCGGCCACTGACAGTGACCTGCTGGTCCCCGCCCGCTACTGCGGGCCCACGAGCTCGGGCAACGGCGGCTACACCGCGGGGCTGCTCGCCGAGCGGTTCGCCAACAACCCGCACCGTCGGGAGGACTGCCCGGTCGTCGAGGTGACCCTGCGCAAGCCGCCACCGCTGGACACCGGCCTAGCCGTGGAGCATTTGGACGAGGTGCCGGTGACCAGGCTGTTCCACGGCGAGACGCTCGTGGCCGAGGCCCGCTGCACCGACGAGGAGCTCGCGGCGGTGGAGGACGTCTCTCCAGCCCAGGCGGCCGAGGCGATGACGGCGTACGCCGGCCTGCGGGCCCACCCCTTCCCGCGCTGCTTCGTGTGCGGGCCCGAGCGGGCGGAGGGCGACGGCCTGCGGATCTTCCCTGGCCCGGTCGGCGATGGTCGGGTCGCCTCGACGTGGACGCCGCACCAGAGCCTCGCCGAGGCGTCGGACCTCCTCGACCCAGGGGTGCAGAGGGTCAGCCTCGGCACGGCCTGGGCAGCCCTCGACTGCGTCGGCGGCTGGTCCACCGACCTCGAGGGACGCCCGGCGGTGCTGGGGCAGATCGCCGCCCGCGTCGACGCGCTTCCGGTGGTCGGCGAGCCTCATGTCGTGGTGGGAGTCGAGCTCGCGGCCGAGGGACGCAAGACCTTCACCGCGAGTACGGCCTACGACTCCGACGGCCGGATCGTCGCCCGCGCGCGGCACACCTGGATCGCGGTCGACCCCGCCGCCTTCGGCTGACGCACGCCCGTTTTGACACAGCCGCCACCGGTCCCGTGGGATTGGAACGTGCAAATGAGCTCTGAGACCCCCGCGACCAGCCCCTGGTGGAAGCACTCCGTCTGCTACCAGGTCTATGTCCGCAGCTTCGCCGACTCCGACGGTGACGGCGTGGGCGACATGACCGGCATCGAACAGCGCCTCCCCTACCTGGCCGACCTAGGGGTCGACTCGGTCTGGATCACACCCTTCTACACCTCGCCGCAGAACGACCACGGGTACGACGTCGCCGACTACCGCGACGTGGACCGGCTCTTCGGCTCGCTCGACGACTTCGACTCGATGCTGGCCAAGGCGCACGACCTCGGGCTCCGCGTGATCGTCGACGTGGTGCCGAACCACACCTCGGTCGAGCACGAGTGGTTCCAGAAGGCGCTGGCCGCGGCGCCCGACGACCCGGCCCGCGACCTCTTCGTCTTCCGGGACGGCCGGGGACACGACGGGTCCGAGCCGCCGAACAACTGGCAGTCCGTCTTCGGCGGTCCCGCGTGGACCCGGGCGGACGACGGCCAGTGGTACCTCCACATGTTCGACTCCACCCAGCCGGACCTGAACTGGTGGAACCCGGCGGTCGGCGACGAGTTCGAGTCGATCCTCCGCTTCTGGCTCGACCGCGGTGTCGACGGCTTCCGCATCGACGTCGCCCACGGCCTCTACACACCCGTCGAGATGGCGGACCTGAAGGAGGGCGAGACCTTCCCGATGTGGGACCAGCCGGAGGTGCACGACGTGTACCGCCGGTGGCGCAAGATCCTCGACGAGTACGACGGCGACCGGATGGCGGTCGCCGAGGCCTGGACCGACACCCCCGAGTCGATGGCGCGCTACATCCGCCCCGACGAGCTGCAGCAGGCCTTCAACTTCCACTGGCTCAAGGCGCCGTGGTCGGCCAGGTCCTTCCGCGACGTGGTTGACGAGAGCCTCCACGCCGTGGGCCTCGCCGGCGCCGCGGCGACCTGGGTGCTCTCCAACCACGACGTCGTGCGCCACGTGACCAGGTACGGCGGAGGGACCCGGGGCGTCGCGCGCGGGAGGGCGGCCCTCCTCACGATGCTCGCGCTGCCCGGGGGCGCATACATCTACCAGGGCGAGGAGCTCGGGCTCGAGGAGGTCGTGGTCGCCCCGGAGCACCGGCAGGACCCGACGTACCACCGCGGCGGCGGCGTGGGTCGCGACGGCTGCCGGGTGCCGATCCCCTGGTTCGGCGACGAGCCGCCCTTCGGCTTCGGCCCCGGCCAGGGACAGCCGTGGCTCCCGCAGCCCGCCGGCTGGGACCGGTTGAGCGTGGCCGCCCAGGACGGCGACCCGGACTCCACCCTGACCTTCTACCGGCTCGCGCTGAGGACCCGGCGAGAGGTCTCCGAGGACCTCCCGGACGAGGTGACCATCCTCGACAGCGCGCCGGACACCCTCGCCTTCGTCCGCGGCGGCGGGCTCGTCTGCGCGCTGAACTGCGGCACGACACCTGCACCGGTCCCCGTCGAGGCCGGCGAGCTGGTGCTCTCCAGCGCGCCCCTCGAGGGCGGGCAGCTGCCCGCGGACGCCGCGGCCTGGTTCCGCACGGCCTGACGCCCACCCCTGACGACCACGACCGCTAACTGGAATTGTGGTTGTGGGGGTAGGAGGGCCGTCGTACCTTTGAGGGACACGAGGAAGGAGGTGGTCCAGAAGTGAATTCTTTACGGACTCGTGAGGTGGCTGCTCGCTAGCAGCGCACCGGCCAGCATGACTGTGTCCTCGGCACCAGACCGGTGGGCAGCTGGCAATACCAAGCAGTCACCCGACCCGCAGGTGCTCCGGGACGTCCGCCCGGAGAGCGACCACCATCCCTGATGGCGGAGCCGCACATGCCTGCGGGTCGTCTGCTGTCAGGGGGCGAGCCGCTCGGTGAGCCAGGCGCCACCGCGTCCCCCGTCCGTGGAGCCCGTCGCCCTGCGGTACCTCAGCCGGTCGTGCATCCGCCCCAGACGCCCCTGCCAGAACTCGACAGTCTCCGGCTCGACGCAGTAGCCGCCCCAGTACTCCGGCCGCGGGACCTCGCGCTCCCCGAAGCTCGTCACGAGCTCGGCGTAACGGGCATCGAGGGAGGAACGATCCTCGATCACCTCGGACTGCGGTGACGCCCAGGCCCCGATCTGGGCCGCTCGTGGACGGCTGGCGAAGTACGCGTCGTTCTCCGCGTCGCTCAGCGGCGTGGCCGTGCCCTCGACACGGACCTGCCGCTCGAGCGAGTGCCACGGGAACAGCAGGGCGCAGCGCGGGTTGGACTCCAGGTCCCTCCCCTTGCGCGAGGCGTAGTTGGTGAAGAAGACGAACCCTCGCTCGTCGAGGCCCTTGAGCAGGACGATCCGGGCGGACGGCGTACCGTCCGGGCTCGCCGTCGCCAGCACCAGTGCGTTCGGTTCGTAGATCCCCGCCCGCACCGCATGGTGCATCCAGCGACGGAACATGCTGATCGGGTCGGCCTCGAGGTCGGCCTCGTCGAGACCTCCCGCGGCGTACTCCCGGCGCAGGTCACTGAGCTCTCGCGCATCCACGCAGACGAATGTAGTGCCACGATGCCGCGCCCGACGTGACTCTCCGACTCCCGGCGGGGCAGAATGCCCTGTTGGCCATAAGCGGACGAAGGAGAGACATGAGCGAGGTTCAGCACGGCCTTGAAGGCGTCGTAGCGTTCGAGACCGAGATCGCCGAGCCCGACAAGGAAGGCTCCGCCCTCCGGTACCGCGGTGTCGACATCGAGGATCTGGTCGGCCGCATTCCTTTCGAGAAGGTCTGGGGCCTGCTCATCGACGGCGCCTACGAGCCGGGCCTACCTCCGGCCGAGCCCTACAACATCCCGATCCACACCGGCGACATCCGGGTCGACGTCCAGGCGGCCGTCGCGATGCTCGCCCCCGCGTTCGGGATGCGCCAGACCTACGACATCTCCGACGAACAGGCTCGTGAGGACCTCAGCCGCGTCGCGGTCATGGTCTTGTCGTACGCCGCTCAGGCGGCCCGCGGGCTCGACAAGCCGGTCGTCTCCCAGCGCGAGGTGGACAAGGGCAGGACGCTCGCCGAGAGGTTCATGATCCGCTGGAAGGGCGAGGCCGACCCCAAGCACGTCAAGGCGATCGACGCCTACTGGAGCTCGGCCGCCGAGCACGGCATGAACGCCTCGACCTTCACCGCCCGCGTGATCACCTCCACCGGCGCCGACGTGGCCGCTGCGTTCTCCGGCGCCATCGGCGCGATGAGCGGCCCGCTCCACGGCGGGGCCCCGTCCCGGGTCCTGGGCATGATCGAGGAGGTCGAGCGGCGCGGAGAGGCTCGCAGCTACGTCAAGGAGCTCCTCGACAACAAGGAGCGCCTGATGGGCTTCGGGCACCGGGTGTACCGGGCCGAGGACCCCCGCGCCCGGGTGCTGCGACGCACCGCGCAGGAGCTGTCCGCGCCCCGCTACGAGGTCGCCGAGGAGCTCGAGAAGGCAGCGCTCGCGGAGCTGCGCGAGCGTCGCCCGGACCGCGTGCTCGAGACGAACGTGGAGTTCTGGGCGGCCATCGTCCTCGACTTCGCCGAGGTCCCGCCGCACATGTTCACCTCGATGTTCACGTGCGCGCGCACCGGAGGCTGGTCCGCGCACATCCTGGAGCAGAAGCGCACCGGCCGCCTGATCCGGCCCTCCGCGAAGTACGTCGGCCCCGGCGAGCGCAAGGCCGAGGACATCGAGGGCTGGAACCCGGACTGGGCATGAGCGACCACCTGGCGAGGACCCGGGAGACCTGGGACCGCGAGGCCGTGGCCTACGACGACGAGCCGGACCACGGGCTGCGGGACCCCTTGGTGCGCGCGGCCTGGCGCGAGCTGCTGCTCGAGCACCTGCCTCCCGCGCCGGCCCGGGTGGCCGACCTGGGGTGCGGCAGCGGCAGCCTCTCTGTCCTGCTCGCTGAGGAGGGGTACGACGTCAGCGGGCTCGACCTCTCCGGCCAGATGCTCGAGCTCGCCCGGGCGAAGGCGGAGCGTGCAGGGGTCGCCGTGTCGTTCGAGCAGGGCGACGCCGCCGAGCCCGAGCTGGAGCCGGGTGCGTTCGACGTTGTCATGTGCCGCCACGTCCTCTGGGCGATGCCGGACCCCTCCGCCGCGCTCGAGCGGTGGGTCGGCCTTCTACGTCCCGGCGGCCGGCTCCTCCTGGTGGAGGGCAGGTGGCACACCGGCGCCGGGCTGCCCGCGCGTCGTACCGAGGAGCTCGTCCGCGTGCACCGCGCCGAGGTGAGCCTGCGACAGCTGCCCGAGCCCGTCTACTGGGGCGGGCCCATCGAGGACGAGCGCTACCTGGTGCTGAGCCCAGCGTGAGCTTGGGGCGCCCCGGCTAGAGGGTGCGGTGGCGCGGGAGGTCGCGCTTGGTGCTCGTGCCGAAGGCCTGATCGAGCTCACGGTCCCAGGCGGCCGCCTGCTGGTGCCGGTGGACTCCCGTGGCGGTGAGCGCCACGATCACGAGCGCGGCCGCGAGCAGCAACAGTTCCATCTTCTCTTCGAACCTCGTCCTACGTGCCGGGCTGGTCATGAGGGAGCCCGGCCGTCCCCCCACAACCTCGACGTTACGTCCGGTGGTCCGATTCGGCAGGGTTATCAACAGATGTGACCCGGATCTCCTACTTGTCGGTGGTCAGGACTAGTTTGAGTCGAACAGATGTTCGATTCAAGGAGTCTGAATGACGCTCACGGACGACCCACCCGTCTCCGACCGGGCTCTGCTGGACCAGATGACGGCCTGGCGGGTGGCGCAGAACCGAGCCCACGCCGCCAGACTCGAGGCGATCGCCGCCTTCCACGACCGCAGGGTTGCCCAAGCGGCCGGGTCGAGGCCAGGGCCCGGTGCCGGCTTCTTCCAGCTCACGCCGCTGCGCGAGACCCAGGCCGAGGTGGCGCCGCTGCTCGGCACGAGCGAACAGACCGTTGCCTACGAGATCGACACCGCCGCGGACCTCAAGAAGTGGTTTCCCCGGCTGTGGGAACGGTTCCGGTCCGGTCGGCTGGACCTGACCAAGCTGACAGCCTGCCTCGACCAACTCGTCCACCTCGCCTCCGACGAGGACAGGGCGAAGTACGCCACGGCGGTGCAGGACTGGTTCGACAAGCACGACCCGCTGGGCCGCACCGACCACGGCCTGTGCACCATCACCCGGGAGCGGATCCAGCGAGCGACCCGCTACCAGCGGCTCAAGCTGCCCCAGCGCGGCGACACGGAGACCTTCGCACAGGCGTTCAAGAAGCGGAGGGTCTCGTTGCGTCTGGACGAGGAGTCAGGCATGGCGTGGTTGTCGAGCACGCTCGCTGCGCACGACGCGATCACCGCCGACCATCGGCTGACGATGATCGCCAAGAAGCGCGCCCAGTCACCCGGCGAGACGCGCACCCTGGCCCAGCTCCGGGTCGACAGCCTCCTGGAGCTCATCCAGGGCACCCTGGTCGTCCCGGCCACCACCGGCGACCTCGAGCACCATGAGCACTGCGGCCGGACGTGCCGGGTCACCGGCGACAGCGAGGACTCCGAGACGGCCCACGGAAGCGGCGCGGAGGAGGTGGCGGCACGGACCGAGCAGCTCACTTGTCCGCTGCACCCTCTGGTCCTCTCGAGCGACACCGGCGGCCCCATCGGGGGCTACGCCCGACCGGTGATCAACGTGACGGTCCCGATGAGCACCCTCCTCGGCACGACCGACCTGCCTGGCGTCTTGTCCGGAGGGAGCCCCATCTCCGCCGACTACGTCCGGCACCTCGCCCTACAGCCGGGCTCGACCTGGTATCGGATGCTGACCGACGACGCGGGTTCCTTCGTCGAGCTGTCCACGACGAGCTACCAGCCGACCGATCCGATCCTGCGGACCACGGTCGCCCGCGACCACACCTGCGTGTGGCCCGGTTGCAGGCGGCCGGCGGTCGTTGCCCACACCGACCACCGCGTTCCGTACCCGAAGGGAGAGACCTCGACCGAGAACCTCCAGCCGCTCTGCGATCGTCACCACCCCGTCAAGCACGCCCAGGGCTACAGCGTCGTCCGCAACTGCGACGGCTCGTACACCTGGACGACCCGGCACGGCTCCACCTTCACCACTCCGGCCAGCGAACAGCCTGTCGACGAGCCGTCAGGTGCCATGGAGCAAGCGGAGGTCGACAAGGTGTTCACCGCCATCACCGGCCCGCTGGAGCGAGCCTTCGCACGCATCCTGGGTCAGAGGGGCTTGCCGTAGTAGCGCGACTTGGATGACCACTTGTAGTGGCCGAAGCCCTCGACCGGGCTGTAGCCGGAGGAGAGGTACAACGCGATGGCCTCGGGCTGCTCGATGCCGGTCTCGAGCACCATGACGACGGCTCCCGCCTCGCGAGCGGTGGTCTCGAGGTGCGCGAGGACCTGGCGCGCGAGGCCGCTTCGACGTGCCCGCGGCGCGACGTACATCCGTTTGATCTCGGTGACCGCCGACTGGCCGAACGCCGTCACGTCGGCCCGGAAGCGCCAGCCGCCCATGGCGACCGGGAGGTCGCGGACGTAGCCGACGAAGAACGCACCCTGCGGCGCGTCGAACATCGTGGGGTCCAGCGGCGTCTCGTCCGGGCCGCCGTAGCGGAGCGTGTACTCCGCCTGGACCTCCTCGACCAGCGTCAGGGCGTCGGGATGGGTGAACGCGAGGCGACGAACCTCCACCGGCTGCCTCAGGCCCTGCTCGGTGTGAGGTGGTGGCTCATGTGTCGTCCCCGTCTGCTCGGTGGTGTCTGCCGAGATGACACAATAAGGCAGCAGCCCGCTGCACCCCCTTCAGGAACCTCTGACAACGATGTCAGGTCACCACCACTCGAAGCACGAGGTACTCCGTGACCGACGCGATCACCATCCCTGACTCCATCAAGCCCGTCGACGGCCGCTTCGGCGCCGGCCCGTCGAAGGTCCGCACCGAGGCCGTCGAGGCCCTCGCCGCGACCGGCACCTCCCTCATCGGCACCTCCCACCGCCAGGCGCCGGTGAAGAACCTGGTCGGCCGCGTCCGCGAGGGGGTCCGCGAGCTGTTCTCCCTCCCGGAGGGTCACGAGGTTGTCCTCGGCAACGGCGGCGCGACGGCGTTCTGGGACATCGCCACCTTCGGCCTGATCCGCGAGAAGAGCCAACACCTGTCGTTCGGGGAGTTCTCCTCGAAGTTCGCGAAGGCTGCCAAGCAGGCGCCGTTCCTCGCCGAGCCCACCGTGATCGAGTCGCCCACGGGCAGCCGTCCCGAGCCGCGGGCCGAGGCGGGCGTCGACGTGTACGCCTGGGCGCACAACGAGACCTCCACCGCTGTGATGGCTCCGGTCAGGCGCGTCGAGGGCGCGGACGACGGCGCGCTCGTCCTCGTCGACGCCACCTCCGGCGCCGGGGGCCTCCCCGTCGACATCACCGAGGTGGACGCCTACTACTTCGCTCCGCAGAAGTGCTTCGCCTCCGACGGCGGCCTCTGGGTCGCGGTCATGTCGCCGGCCGCCCTGGAGCGCGCGGCCCAGATCGGGGCCTCGGACCGCTGGGTGCCCGCGTTCTTCGACCTGCCCACCGCGATCGACAACTCCCTGAAGAACCAGACCTACAACACCCCGGCCATCGCCACGCTCTTCCTCATGGCCGAGCAGCTCGACTGGTTCAACAGCCAGGGCGGCCTCGACTTCGCGGTGAGCCGGACGACCGACAGCTCCAACCGCCTCTACGGGTGGGCCGAGAAGACCGGCTACACCACGCCGTACGTCGAGAACCCGGAGCACCGCTCGCTCGTGGTCGGCACCGTCGACTTCGACGAGTCGATCGACGCGGCGGCCGTTGCCAAGACGCTGCGCGCCAACGGGATCGTCGACGTCGAGCCCTACAGAAAGCTCGGGCGCAACCAGCTGCGGGTCGCGATGTACCCCGCGATCGACCCGGCCGACGTGGAGGCCCTCACCGCTTGCGTCGACTACGTCGTCGAGAAGCTCTGACCAGCCACCCCACGACGACCGAGCCGAGCAGCGCGGCCAGCACATAGCCGAGCGGACGGCCCAGCCCGGTCCTGTCCTCGACCTCGTCCCCACCGGCGTCCTCGTCGGCGGGAGCGGCGCTGGGGGCAGGACCGGTCTCGTCCTCGGACAGAGGCGGCAGGTCCATGACGAGGACATCGGACAGCTCGCCCTCCGAGCTGAGGTACACCCGCCCGTCCTCGCCGACCGCCACGCCCTCGCCCTGGTCCTGGACGGGCAGCTCGAACTCCGCCACCCGGTCGAAGTCCGGGTAGGTGTACACAGCCGCGCCACCCGCGGTGCGCAGCAGCACGTGCCGGCCGTCGGGGAGGAACGTGCCGTCGGTGACCATCCCCGACACGGTGGCGAGCGGCTGGAGCCGGTGCAGCTCGCCGGCCCGGAGCTCGCGGGGGGCCCGGTAGACCACGCCCCCGACGATCGGCCGCTTGCTCACCACGAGGAGCCGCCCGGTGCGCGGGTGGACGAGCAGGGTCTCGGCGTCGTGCGGCCCGTCGGGGTAGGCCAGGTCGAACTTCTCGGACTCGACCGTCCCGCCTCCGGCGGCGGGCGGCACGAACCGGTGCACCCTGACCGAGCCCCGGGCCCGCCGGTTGTCGCCGGTGTCCCCGACCCACAGGCTGCGCCCTCGCCCGGAGGCGATCGCCTCCAGGTCCTCAGGGTCCTCCTCGTCGAAGGTGGTCACCCCGACCGTCTCCCCGCTCCGCCGGTCCACGGCGTACACGACGGGCCCGTCGCCCGAGTCGTTGACCGTGTAGGCCAGGTCGCCTCGCACCACGAGCCCGCTCGACTCGGCGATCGCCTCGTCCTGGAACGTGAAGGCGACCTCGGCGGACAGGTCCGCGTCCCCTTCGGAGGCGAACGGCGACAGCGCGGTCACGAAGCCGATCGCCGTGGCCGCGAGGAGGCCCACTGCTGCGACGTACTTACTGCGCCGGCTCATGGAGCCGGGAGTCCAGTCGCTCCGCGAGGAGCTCGGCCAGCCGTGGGTGCACGTTCCAGGTGCGCACGAGGTCCTCGTACTCCTCACGCACGGCGGCCGAGGGAGCCGCACCCGTCCGGGTGGCACGCAGCAGCGTGTTGCGCGGCGTGTGCTGGCTCTCCACGAACTCGATCACGTCGACACGGTAGCCAAGCAGCCGGAGCACTCCCGCGCGCAACGCGTCCGTCAGCGTGTCGGCGAATCGCTCGCGCAGGATGCCGTGCCGGGTGAGCAGCGAGTACGGCGCCGGGGTCGGCGTCCTGCGCAGCTGGGCGGCGACGTCGTGGTGGCAGCACGGCGCGGCCAGGACGAGCCCGGCGTCCCAGAGCACGGCCCGGGCGAGGGCGTCGTCGGTGGCGGTGTCGCAGGCGTGGAGTGCGAGTACGACGTCGGGCGCCTCGTCGAGCGTGACCGAACCGATGTCGCCCTGGCGGAAGCTCATCGACTCAGAGATCCCGAGCCGCTCGGCCACCTCGGTGTTGTGGCGGTAGGACTGCTCCTTCACGTCCACACCGACCATGCGCACCGGCAGCCCTCTCACGCGGGTGAGGTAGCTGTGCGCGGCGAAGGTGAGGTAGGCGTTGCCGCAGCCGAGGTCGACCACGATCAGGGGGTCCTCGGGAGTCGGGGTGCGAAGCCGGCCCGCCGAGAGCGCGTCGTCGAGGGCGGGCCCGAGGCTGCGCAGGAACTCCTCGACCTGGCGGAACTTCGCCTGCCGGCTCCGCCTGACATGCCCCTTGTCGTCGGAGATGCCCACGGCCACGAGGGCCGGGTCGTCCTCGGGCAGCAGTCGCGGCTTGGGGCGGTCGTGGCGGCGCTGGGGCTCGGTCGGCGCACCCGCCGCCTCCACCTGTCGCGCGCTGGTGTGCACCAGGGCCTCGAGCTTCTTGGTGACCCGCACCTGGTGGGTCTCGGTGACGGTGTCGACGTGCCAGTTGCCGAACGGCTCGTCGAGCAGGTCGTCGACAGCGTTCTTCGCCGCCTCCCCGACCGCGTGGTTGGAAGTGTGGGCCTGGGTCTCGTCGTAGGCGGTGACCTGGAGGTGGCGGCCGGCCTTGAGGTCGACGTACCGCAGCTCGACGCGGCGCCACTTCGGCGTCTGTCCTCGCTGACGTCCGGAGGCGACCGCTCGCACCAGGGTCTGGTCGTCGAGGATCAGCGCGCGCATCCGGGTGAGGACCCGGAGGAGGGGCTCTGCCACCTCAGCGCCGCACCATCGCGGTGACCACCACGAGGAGGATCAGCGCCACCAGGGCACCGGGGATCACCATGCGGCGGTAACGGGGGTTCATGGTGCCCGAGTTTATCCAAGGCATCCTTGGCCCCTTCGGGCTATGGAGCCTGGCCCCCAGCAGGAATAGCGTCGCGCCGAGAACACAGACCACTTCACGGGAAGCGGCCTGCACGCAACGAGGAGGCCAGACGTGTTCATACAGATCATCCAGGGCAAGTGCACCCGCAAGGACGAGGTCCGCACACTCTCCGAAAAGTGGCTTCGCGAGCTCGCTCCGGGCTCGATCGGGTGGCTCGGCGGGACCTACGGCTTCACCGACGACGACATGTTCGTCGGCGTCGTCCGCTTCGAGTCGAAGGAGGCGGCGATGGAGAACTCAAAGCGTCCGGAGCAGTCGGCCTGGTGGAGCGAGATGGAGCAGTGCTTCGACGGTCCGGTGGAGTTCCACGACGCCGAGAGGGTCATGATGATGATGGGCGGCGGGTCCGACGACGCCGGCTTCGTCCAGGTGATCCGGGGCAAGGTCGACGACCCGGCCCGTCTCGAGGCGGACATCGAGCGGATGACGGCGGTCCTGCACGACGCCCGCCCCGACATCATCGGCGCGACGATCGCGATCGAGCCGGACGGCACCTTCACCGAGACGGTGGCGTTCACGAACGAGGCTGAGGCGCGCGAGGGCGAGAGCAGGGAGATGCCCTTCCAGGGCGAGGCCGCCGAGCTGATGCGGGAGTTCGACGAGATCACCCACGACGTCAGCTATCTCGACCTGCACCAGCCCTGGTTCGCATCGCGAGGAGCCTCGGCCGGTCGTTGACCTCGGGGTCGAGCAGGCCCTGGGTCCGGCTGAACACGGCGACTGCGACGAGGGTGCCGAGCATCGTCGCGGCACCGCCGCCGATCAGGGTCCAGCGTGCGCCGAAGGTCTCCCCGATCCATCCGACGATCGGGGACCCGAGCGGCGTGCCGCCCATGAAGATCATCATGTAGAGCGCCATGACGCGCCCGCGGAGCTCTGGTGCCACGCTCAGCTGGATGGTGGTGTTCGCCGCGGTGATCATGGTCAGCGCCGTGATGCCGAGCACCGGCGTCCACAACGCGAAGGCGAGGTAGGTCGGGAGCGTCCCCGCGACGATCTCGGCGAGGCCGAAGGCCAGCGCCGCAAGGATCACCAGCCGGTGCCGCACGACGCCGCGCCGGGCGGCGAGCAGCGCGCCGGACAAGGAGCCCACCGCCATCGTCGTGCCGAGGATGCCGTACTCCGAGGCGCCCTTGCCGAACACTTCCGTGGCCATCAGCGCGGAGGTCATCTGGAAGTTGAGGCCGAAGGTGCCGGCGAAGAACACGATCGCCAGCACCATCATCAGGTCGGGACGGCTGCGGATGTAGCGCAGGCCGTCGCGGATCATGCCCTTCTCGCGCCCTTGCGGGACGGGGGTGTCGAGCTCCCAGGAGCGCATCCGCTGGAGCGCGAGGACGACTGCGCCGTAGGAGAGCGCGTTGATCGCGATCACCCAGCCGGTCGCCTCCGCTCCGCCACCGAGCCAGGCGATCATGAAGCCCGCGAGAGCAGGACCGACGATCCGGGCGGCGTTGAACGACGCGGAGTTGAGCCCCACGGCGTTGGTCAGGTCGTCCTTGCTCACCATCTCGCTGACGAAGGACTGCCTCGCCGGGCCGTCGAAGGCGGTGCCGACCCCGAAGGTGAAGGCGAGCGCGTAGACGTGCCAGGTCTCGACGACGCCGGTGATCGCGAGGACACCGAGGAGCAGCGCGGGCCCTGCCATCATCAGCTGGGTGACCTGGAGCAGGCGGCGCTTGGGGAAGCGGTCCGCCACGAGGCCGGCGTAGGGCGAGAGCAGGAGGATGGGCAGGAACTGCAGCCCCGTGGTGATGCCCAGGGCCGTGCCGGAGTTGCCGGTCAGCTGGAGGACGAGCCAGTCCTGGGCCACACGCTGCATCCACGTGCCGGTGTTCGACACGACACCACCGACTGCGTAGAGCCGGTAGTTGTGGTTCGAGAGCGCGCGGAAGGTCGGGCTCATCCGGGGTCCCTGCGGAGGCGCGAGCGAAGCGAGCGGCTTCGTGGGGTGGTCAAGCGTGTGCCAGCCTTTCGAGGATCGGGGCTGCCTGTCGCAGCACGGAGCGTTCTTCGGGCGTGAGCTCGCGCAGTCGCTGCGCCAGCCAGGCGTCACGGCGCCGGCGGTCGGCCTCGAGGGTCGTGGTGCCCTTGTCGGCGAGCTCGATCACGACCTGGCGTCGGTCGGTCTCGTGCGGTCGCCGCAGCACGTACCCCGCCTCCTCGAGGCAGTTGACGGTCCGGGTCATCGACGGCGGCTGCACACGCTCATGGGCGGCGAGCTCACCGATCGAGCAGGCTCCGTTGCGGTACAGCGCGCCGAGCACGGAGAGCTGTCCGATGCTCAGCTCGTTCCGAGGGTCGCGCTCGCTGCGCAGCCGCCGGGTCAGCCGCGCCACCGAGATGCGCAACGCCGCCGCGAGCCCCGCATCGGTACGAGCCATCTTCTCGATCGTCGGTGCCATGTACTTAGCATAACTCATTACTCTTGCTAAGTATTTCGCCTTCAACCTTCCGTGGCCGACCTCACTGAGCGCCCCTCATGCGTTGATGTCGCGGCGTCTGAACCCGAGCCACCCGGCGGCAAGGACCACGGCGGTCAGCCCCAGCAGTACGACGACCGGGGTGGTCGTCATGCTCTCGGCCGGGACCGACGCCACGTGCGTGAAGGGCGAGAGGTCGAGGACCCAGTCGGGCAGCTCGAGGAGGCCGCCGAGGTACCCGATCACGAACGAGATCGCGACGAGCGCCCAAGCCGCCCCCGAGGCACGGGGCGCCCACCCGACCAGCAGGACCGCGACCGCCGCCAGCAGGAGCACGGGGGGTAGGTAGGCCACGGAGTACCCGGTCATCCGCCAGATGTCCGAGCCACTGCCGCGCATCGCGGCGTACGTGAGGCCGACCCCGACCCCGCCCGCAGCCACCACGACCACGCTCCCGACGAGCGTGACGAGCAGCGAGCCCGCGAACCAGCGACGTCGAGAGACCGCCGTGGCGAGCACGGACTCGAGACGGTCGGCGGTCTCCTCGTGCCGTGTGCGCAGAGCGGAGGAGACCGCGAAGCCGGAAGCGACGATCGCCATGAGCAGCATCGTGGTCGCGAAGAACGAGTCGACTATCGAGGTGCCGGCCTGCTCGAAGTACTGGGCCAGCGTCGGGTTCTCGGCCACCATGTTCTCGATCTCCTCGCTGAAGGAGCCGAACATGAGGCCCATCGTGAACATGCCCACCGTCCACCCGATGACGGTGCCGCGCTGGAGCCGCCACGACATGCCGACCACGCTCGAGAGCAGGGGACCCGCCTCGGCCGGTCCCGGACGTGCGGGGACGACGCCGGAGCCGAGGTCCCGCCGGCTCTCGAAGACCACGGTGGCCAAGAGCAGTACGGCGGTCAGCCCCAGCGACAGGGCCAGGGGCCACCAGCGGTTCTCGTCGTAGATGCTGACCTGCTGGGACCAGGCCATCGGGGACAGCCACGACAGCCCGTTCTCCGCGACGTCCCCGACTGCGCGGATCCCGAAGGCGACGCCGAGGAAGGCCAGGGACACACCCACTGCGCTTCGCGCATGGCTCATCACCTGTGACGCGCAGGCGGCGACGCCGGCGAACACGAGCCCGAACACTGCGACCGACGCGCCGTAGAGCACCGACTCCCGCGTCGGCTGCTGCTCGGCCACGAACGAGGCCGTCACGCCGAGGCCGACGAGAAGGCTCGCCCCCGCGGCCACCAGGAAGGCGGCGGTGATGACCGCGTGCGGCGAGACCACGGTCGACCCGAGCAGCTCCACGCGCCCCGCGTCCTCCTCGCGGCGCGTGTGGCGCACGATCGTGAACAGCGCCATCAGCCCGACGCCGAGCAGCGCGCTGAGGCTGGTCTCGTAGATGAGGATGCCGCCGATCTCCTCCAGCGCGATCGGGGGTCCGGCCATCGCGACGGACGCGGGCGAGCCGCCGATGTTCGTGGCGTAGGCCAGGATCTCCGCGGGGGTGTCGTAGGTCCGTCGTACCGCGGCGGCCGAGGCCCAGGTGAGGCCGACGAGCGCAAGGACCCACACCGGGAGGTAGACGCGGTCACGGCGGAGCAGGAACCGGACCAGCGGCCCGACGCCGGTGAAGGCGGTGTGCCGAGACGGGGCACGGTGCTCGGCGTGATGCTCGGCGTGATGCTCGGCGCGGTGCTCCGGGCGGTGCTCCGGGCGGTGCTCGGCGACCGGGCGAGGCGCGGTCCGGCCGGTCATGCGCTCGGCTCCTCTGCCGGGATTCGCTCCCCGAACTGGCGCAGGAACAGCTCCTCGAGCGTGGGCGGGTGGCTGACCAGCGAGGTGATCTTCAGCGGAGCCAGGTAGTCCATCGCCTCGTCGATGTGGTCGGTGTCCACGTCGAAGGAGACCCGCCCGTCTTCGTGCACGACGTGCTCGACACCGGGCACCTCGCCGATGTCGGTCGACGGCCGCTCGGTGACGACGACCATCGTGGTCCGCGTGAGGTGACGCAGCTCGGCCAGTGAGCCGCTCTGCACGATCCGGCCCGCCCGGATGATGCTCAGCCGGTCCGAGAGCGCCTCGGCCTCGGCCAGGATGTGGCTCGACAACAGCACAGTCCTGCCCCGGGCCTGCTCCTCGTGGATGCAGTCCCGGAAGGCCGCCTCCATGATCGGGTCCAGGCCGGAGGTGGGCTCGTCGAGCAGCAGGAGCTCCACGTCCGAGGCCAGCGCGGCGACCAGGGCGACCTTCTGCCGGTTGCCCTTGGAGTAGCTGCGGGTCTTCTTGGTCGGGTCGAGGTCGAACCTCTCCAGGAGGCTCGCGCGCCGCTGCGGGTCGACGCCCCCGCGGAGCCGGGCGAGCAGGTCGATGACCTCCCCTCCCGTCAGGTTCGGCCACAACGCCACCTCGCCCGGCACGTACGCCAGACGCCTGTGCAGGGTGGCCGCCTCACGCCATGGGTCGCCTCCGAGGAGGGTGACCTGGCCACGGTCGGCGCGGAGCAGACCGAGGAGGATCCGGATGGTCGTGGACTTGCCGGATCCGTTCGGCCCGAGGAAGCCGTGGACCTCCCCCGTCCTCACCTCGAGGTCGAGGCCGTCGAGGGCGACCGTCGTACCGAACGTCTTGACCAGACCCGAGATCGAGATCGCGGTGCTCATACCTCCACTGTCGCACCGGTGGAGCCACTCTGGCAGGGACTTACGCCCCGACCCGGACCTACACCCCGAGGAGCTGCTTCACCGGCTCGATCGCGAAGTAGAGCACGAAGAGCACGGCGACGAGCCACATGAGCGGATGGATCTGCGAGGCCTTGCCGCGGACCACCTTGACGAGCACGTAGGCGATGAAGCCCGCGCCGATGCCGGCGGAGATCGAGTAGGTGAACGGCATGAGCGCGATCGTGAGGAACGCCGGGATGGCGATCTCCACGTCGTCCCAGTCGATGTTCTTCACCTGCTGCATCATCAGGAAGCCGACCAGCACGAGCGCGGGCACGGCAGCCTCGTTCGGGATGATCTCCACCAGCGGGGCGATGATCGTGGCGAGGAGGAACAGCGCTCCGGTGACCACGCTGGAGAGGCCGGTGCGAGCGCCCTCGGCGACGCCGGACGCGGACTCGATGTAGGAGGTGTTGCTCGAGACGCTGGCAGCACCGCCCGCCGCGGCGGCGATCGAGTCCACGACGAGGATCCGCTTGCTCGCCGGCGGGTTGCCCTCGCTGTCGAGCAGGTTCGCCTCGGCGCCGATCGCGGTCATCGTCCCCATGGTGTCGAAGAAGTCCGCGAGCATCAGCGTGAAGATGAACAGGGCCGCAGTGACGACGCCGACGGCCTCGAACGAGCCGAGCAGCGAGAACTCCCCGACGAGCGAGAAGTCCGGCATGTCGAAGATCTTGTCCGGGATCGCGGGCACGTTGAGGTTCCAGCCCGCGGGGTTGTACTCCTCGGTGCCCTGGACGCCCGCCGGCCCGATCTCGGCAATCGCCTCGACGATGATCGCGAGGACCGTGGTGGCGAGGATCGAGATCAGGATCGCGCCCTTCACGTTGCGCACGTAGAGCGTGACCATGAGGACCAGGCCGACCGCGAACACGGCCACCGGCCAACCGACGAGCGACCCCCCGGAGCCGAGCTCGACGGGCACGGGACCGGCACCGGTACGCCGCACGAACCCTGCGTCGACGAGTCCGATGAGGGCGATGAACAGGCCGATGCCGACGCTGATCGCGACCTTCAGCTGGGTCGGGACCGCGTGGAACACCGCCGACCTGAACCCGGTCAGGACGAGCACCAGGATGATCAGGCCCTCGAGCACGACCAGTCCCATGGCGTCGGCCCAGGTCATCCCCGAGGCGATGGCGAACGCGACGAACGCGTTGAGGCCGAGCCCCGCCGCCAGCGCGAGCGGGTAGTTGGCCACCAGGCCCATCGAGATGGTGAGCACGCCGGCGACCAGCGCCGTGGTCGCCGCCACTGCCGCGAAGTCGCCGCCGGCGAGGTACTCGCCCGACCCGTCCGGCGCGGTCAGCAGGATGATCGGGTTGAGCACGATGATGTAGGCCATCGTGAAGAACGTGACGAAGCCGCCACGCACCTCACGGCCGACGGTCGATCCACGCTCGGAGACCTTGAAGAACCGGTCGACGAGAGAGGACTGTGCCGAACCGCGTTCGGCGGTCTGGGAGAGCTTGTCCACGAGGGCCCCTTGATCAGTGCTGTCCGCATTCGGCTCATATCCTCCCAGAACGCCAACGGCACCGACCACGCGGTCCGCGCTGTGGGCTAGGTTTGGCACGTGGAGCACGAACGGGAGGGGACCGCCGGGACCGAGAACGTGCAGGTGCACGAGATCGGCAAGCGGAAGTTCATCATCGCCGATGTCGAGCCACTCGACGTGGACGGCGTTCGCACGGTCGCGGTCGGCACCGCACTGTGGGCAGTCGCCTTCGTCCTGCTGCTGCCCTTCTACGGCAGGCTCGAGGAGAGCGGCCGCGTGTGGTGGCTGTGGACCTGCGTCGCCGGCTTCGGGCTCGGCATCATCGGCTGGGACTACTGCCGTCGTCGGCGCAGGCGCGCGCAGCGCTAGAGGCCGTCCTCGGCCCTAGAACTGCTCGAGGTCGTCCCAGCTCAGCGTGTCGAGCACCGGCTCAGGGAGCGGGGCCGGGAGGTTCCGCTTGTGGAGCTGGGCCTCGCTGTGCGCACCGCAGCCGTGGTCGAGCGAGACCACGCGCCCGTCGTCGTTGGCGTAGGCGTTCGCGCAGACCCCGAACACCTGTGACAGGGGCCCGGCCAGGCGCACCAGGAAGCCGCAGCTGCCACAGCTCGCCGGGGCCGACTGCGCGATCGCGGCCTGGGGGCCGTGACTGCCGTCGTACCACCGCTGCGCCGCGAGGTCGCGCCCCTCGAGCGAGAGCACCCGGGGACGGCCGAGGCCGACCTCGTCGGCGACCGCCCTGACCGTGTCGGCGTCGATCACCTCGTCGTCGGCGAGGTAGCCCGGCACCAGTCGGGGGTCGTCCTCCTCGGTCGGGAGGAGGTCACCGGGGCCGAGGTCACCGGGCTGGATCCGCTCGCGCCACGGCACCCACGGGGGCGCGACCAGGGCGTCGTCCCCGGGCAGCAGGACGATCTCGTCGACCGTCACGTGCTTCTGCCGCGCGGCGCGTGCGACGGTCACAGACCATCGCCAGCCGCGGTAGCCGTCGCGGGAGCAGGCGAAGTAGTGGGTGGTGACGCGCTCGTCCTCGCTGGCGTAGCCGAGGTGGTCCCCCACGTCGCCGGCGTCGGCGAGCTCGAGGAGCGCCTCACGGGCGAGGTCGACCGCCCGCACACCCACGGTGTCCGGCTTGAAGGTCCGAGCGGCTGCCATCACCCCGTGATTCTCCCCCATCGCCGCCGGCCGTGTCTCGCGGGGTGCCACATTCTCCGGTGCAGGCGGGCAGGATGGACCCATGGCGCACGAGGAGGCGGCCCGGGACAGTGGGCGACGTACCCGTGCCGTGACCCACGCCGCCCGACGGGCGGGCGCCGCGACCGGGCGGGCCGCGGGCTACACGTTCCGCCAGGCCCGGCGCGCCACGCGCGCCGAGGGCGCCGGGGACACCGGGCTGTACCGGCTGATCGAGCTGCACGCGTTCAACGCCGCCGGCGACGCAGCGGTCGCGATCTCGCTGGCGGGCACGCTGTTCTTCCAGGTCCCCACGGGCGAGGCGCGGCTCCAGGTCGCGCAGTTCCTGGCCATGACGATGCTGCCCTTCGCGATCGTGGCGCCGCTCGTCGGACCGTTCCTCGACCGGTTCGCCCACGGCCGCCGCTGGGCGATCGGCGCGACGATGGCGCTGCGCGCGTTCCTCTGCTGGGTGCTGGCGGACGCGGTTCTCACCGGCTCCGTGGCCCTCTTCCCCGCCGCCCTCGGGGTGCTCGTGGCGTCCAAGGCGTACGGCGTCACACGGGCGGCGGCCGTTCCGCGACTCCTTCCGGACCGGCTGACCCTGGTGAAGGCCAACTCCCGCATCTCTCTGGCCGGTGTGGCGGGGGCGGCTGTCTCCGCCCCGCTGGCCGTGCTCGCCGCCGGGATCGGTCCGCAATGGTCCCTGCGCTACGCGTTCTTGGTGTTCGTCGGCGCGACCATCCTTGCCATCCTGCTTCCGGCCAGGGTGGACTCCGCGTACGGCGAGGAGCAGGTGCGGCTGACCTCGCGGGCCCGCATCCCCCACGTAGTCGTCGTGGGTCTGCGCAGCAACGCCGGACTGCGTCTGCTCTCGGGCTTCCTGACCATGTTCATGGCGTTCCTGCTCCGGGACGAGCCCTTCTCGGGCTGGGAGGACCGGCCCGAGATGCTGCTCGGTCTCGTGATCGGCGCGGCCGGCGTGGGCAGCACCCTCGGCATCGCTCTGGGCTCGCTGCTCCGCTCGGTGCGACCGGACCTGACCGTGGTCGCGACCCTCGTCGCCGACGCGGTGATGACGGTCGTGGTCGCGGCGTTCTACGGCCTCCCGACCGCCGTGCTGCTCGGCCTCACCGCCGGGCTCGCGCAGTCACTCGGCAAGCTCTCGCTCGACGCGCTGATCCAGCGTGAGGTGCCCGAGCGCATCCGGACCAGCACGTTCGCACGGTCGGAGACGCTGCTCCAGCTCTCCTGGGTGGTGGGCGGCTTCATCGGCATCGCGATGCCGCTCAACCCGCAGCTGGGCCTGGGCGTCGCGGGCGGGATTCTCGTGGTGTGGAGCGCGTTCGTCCTCCGCACCCGGCGGGAGACGTGAGGGTCAGAGCTCGAGCTCGTCGGCCAGTGCCCGCAGCAGCATCGCGGTCGGCTTCGCGGTCTTGGGGTCCGGGTGCCGGCCGTTGCGGTAGCCCTTCTCGATGTTCTCGAGCAGCCGGTAGAGGTCCTCGATGATGTTGACCATCTCGGCGGGCTTCTTGCGCATCGCCTTCGAGACCGACTGCGCCGGCTCGAGCACCCGCACCTGGAGGGCCTGGTCTCCCTTGCGCCCCTGGACGATGCCGAACTCGACGCGCTGCCCGGCCTTCAGCGTCGTGACCCCCGCGGGCAGGGCAGCCGCCCGCACGTAGACGTCGCCGCCCTCGTCCTTGGACAGGAAGCCGAAGCCCTTCTCGGCGTCGTACCACTTGACCTTGCCAGTAGGCACCGGATGACCTCTTCTTCTTCTCGTCTGCGGGAGCCCCGTGTTGGAGCAGCTTCCAGGATATGGCGGCGCACCGCCTCTGCACGAACGGGTTACCGGTAGCGCTCTGGTTCGCGGAGCCGTTCGTTCATCGCCCCCGACCGGAAGCCCTGCTGGTCGAGGCGGGCGCTGGAGAAACCGGCGCCGACCGCCGCGTCGAGCGCTGCGGGGAGGCGCGAAGCCTGCTCGAGCAGGTCGGCGTCGACCTCGATGCTGGCCACGTCGTCGAGGTCACGGACCCGGAGGTTGCGGACCTGCACCCCGCCTGCCTCGAGGGCCGCGCGCACCGCGAGCTCGGCCCGCTCGATGCGCGCGAGCCGGAACGGGCTCACCTCGATGCCGTAGGCCACCCGCGAGGAGAGACAGGCCGCGGCGGGCTTGTCCCAGGTCGGCAGGTCCCAGGCGCGCGAGGCCTCGCGGATCTCCTGCTTGGTCAGACCCGCGTCACGCAGAGGGGTGATCGCGCCGCGCTCGGCGGCGGCCCTGATGCCCGGCCGGAAGCCCGCGACGGCGTCGTCGGCGTTCGTTCCGGTGGCTACGTGGGCGAACCCGTGCTCGCGGGCCAGCGGGCCGAGAACGTCGAGCAGCTCAGCCTTGCAGAAGTAGCAGCGGTCCCCGCCGTTCGCGCGGTACCCCTCGCGCTCCATCTCGTGGGTGCGCGGCGTGAGGACGCGCACCCCGAGTCCCTCGGCGAAGACGCGGGCGGGCGACCTCTCGGCCTGTGGGAGGGAGTCGGAGTATGCGGTGGCGGCGGCGACCCGGTCAGGACCGAGCGCACGGACGGCGGCGGCGAGCAGGAATGCGCTGTCGGCTCCGCCGCTGAACGCGACCATCACCGATCCTCGCGAGCGCAGGTCCGCCTCGAGCGAGTCGAGTCGCTGGGTGAGTGGGAGCTCTGGACCGGTCACCGAACCACCCTATGTACGCATTCCGATTGAAACCAACCGGGCACCCTGCGAGCATGGAAGGTCCTGACCGGCGGAGGGCGGTCCCGGAACGATCAGCAGGAAGGGGGTCCGTTGACCGCGTTCTCGCACGTGCGACGGGCTTCCGCCGCGATCGTCACCGCTTGCCTCGTCATCGGCGGTACGACGGCGGTGGCGGCCGCCGCGCCCCCGCCCACGGAGGCCTCCGGGGCAGGTCTGTACGTCGTCAGCCTCACCCAGCCCCCCTCGGCCGACGACCCGGGCCGGGCGGCACGCCTGCGCAGCGCCCAGGACAGGTTGCTGAGCGAGATCGGCCGGCCGGCCGTGCTCTACCGCTACACAGCGGCTCTCAACGGCTTCGCCGCCGAGCTGACCCGCGAGCAGGTCAAGCGGCTGCGGTCCCACACGGACGTGGCGCTCGTGGAGCGGAGCACGACCCACCGTCTCGCCTCCGTGGACTCACCCCGCGTCCTCGGCGCCCAGCAGGCCTGGGCGGCCGTCGGCGGCCCTGACCGGGCGGGTCGCGGCACGGTCGTCGGAGTGATCGACAGCGGCATCTGGCCCGAGAACCCCAGCTTCGCCGCCCTCGCCGACGTCAGCCGGCGCGGTCCCGCGGGCTTCAGTGGTGCGTGTGCGCCCGGCGAGCAGTGGGACGAGGCCGACTGCAACAGCAAGGTCGTCTCCGCCCGTTACTTCGTGAAGGGCTTCGGCAAGGAGAACCTCGCCGCGTCCGAGTACCTCTCGCCCCGCGACGGGAGCGGGCACGGCTCCCACGCCGCCGCCGTCGCCGCGGGCAACGACCGGGTCCGGGTGCGCGTCGAGGGGCAGGACTTCGGACACGCCTCGGGCATGGCGCCCGGCGCGCGGATCGCGGCGTACAAGGCCTGCTGGACGGCGCCCGACCCTTCCGCCGACGGGTGCACGGTCGCCGACGCCGTGGCCGCGATCGACCAGGCCGTCGCCGACGGCGTCGACGTGATCAGCTACGCGGTCACGGGACCGACCGGGGCCGACTCGGACTCGGTGGAGCTGGCCTTCCTCAACGCCACCGCGGCCGGGGTCTTCGTCGCGGCATCCGCCGGCAACGGCGGCCCCCACGCAGGGAGCGTCGCACATGCGAGCCCGTGGGTGACCACCGTCGGCGCCAGCACCCACCACACCTTCCAGGGCTCGGTGGTCCTCGGCGGCGAGGACGTCCACGTCGGCGCCATGGTCTCCGACGAGGCAGTCCCCCGCACCGGCATCGTGCTGGCTGAGGATGCCGCGACGCCGAGCAGCACGCCCGAGGACGCCCGCCTCTGCCGGCCCGGGGCGCTCGACGCGGCGGTGGTCCAGGACCAGATCGTGGTCTGCGACCGCGGCACCGTCGCGCGGGTCGAGAAGTCGGTGGCGGTGGCTCGGGCCGGAGGCGTCGGGATGGTCCTCGCCAACGTCCGGCCCTCCAGCGTGGACTCGGACTTCCACGCCGTGCCAACCGTCCACCTCGACGCGGACTCCGCCGAGAAGGTCAGGCGCTACGTCTCGACCGCCGAGCGCCCGATCGCCTCGATCGACCCGACCGGCTCCGACGACGCGGCGGCACCGCGGGTGGCGCACTTCTCCGCGCGCGGTCCGGTCGCCCGCGACGGCGGGAGCCTGCTCAAGCCCGACGTGACCGCGCCGGGCGTCGGGGTCCTGTCGGCGGTGGCCCCGGCGTCCGGCAGTGGCCGCCGGTGGGACCAGCTCTCTGGGACCTCGATCAGCACCGCCCACGTGGCGGGGATCGCAGCCCTGGTGATGGCCGAGCACCCGCGCTGGACACCGGCGATGGTTAAGTCGGCGATGTCCACGACCGCCGACGAGCTCGAGGGCGTCAACGGCCCGTTGGCCGCGGGGGCCGGCCGGGTCGACGCGGGCGAGGTGCTGGACCCGGGCCTCGTGCTCGACGCCCCGACCCGCACGTTCCGCGCGTGGCTCGCGGGGGCCGCAGCGACCCGCAACCTGAACCTGCCCTCGATCGCGGTGGGCGACCTCACCGGCCGCACCCGCGTGGCCCGCGAGGTCACCAACGTGACTCGCCGCGAAGGCATCTTCAGCGCCTCGGTGCAGGGCCTCGCCGGCATCGGTGTCACCGTGCGCCCCCAGACGCTGCGGCTCGCTCCGGGCGAGTCAGGCCGCTTCACCGTCGTCGTCGACCGCGAGGGCGCGCAGGTCGAGACGCCCACAAGCGGTGCCGTCGTGTGGACCGGTCTCGGCCGCGAGGCCCGGCTGCCGGTGGTGGTCACGCCCAGGACGGTCTCGGCTCCCGAGGAGGCGACCGCCTCCGGTGCGTCCGGCTCGGTGTCCTTCGAGGCGGTCCCTGGCACGAGCAACCCCCTCGACCTCAGGGTGTCCGGTCTGGTCGAGGCCAAGCCCATCGGTCTCACACTCGAGCCCGGCGAGTTCCGCCCGACGCGTCCCGCCGCCGACTCCGGCACCGCCCACTTCCCCCTCGAGGTGCCGGCCGACACGGAGGTGCTCCGGCTCGCGCTCGACGGTCGCGACAGCGACGACCTCGACCTCCACCTCTACCGGGACGGCGACCTCGTCGCCCAGGCCACCGGCAGCGGCGCCGACGAGATCCTCACCGAGGTCGACCCCGAGCCAGGCCAGTACGACCTCTACGTCTCCTCGGTCGTGGCCTCCAACCGGTCCACGACGACCGCCCAGCTCTACACCTGGGTGCTCCCGTCCCGCGACTCACGCAACCTCTCGGCGCCGAAGAACCTGCCCGTGGTGGAGGGCCGGCCGTTCCCGGTCGAGCTGTCGTGGCGGGGCCTCGACCCGACCTCGCGCTGGTTCGGGACGGTGCGTTACGGCAGCTCGGACGAGCGCACGTTCGTGACCGTCAACTGAACCGGCTCACGCTCAGACGAGTCCCAGCCGGCGCGCGGCCTCCTCGCGCATCTCCACCTTGCGGATCTTGCCGGTCACCGTCATCGGGAACTCGTCGACAACCATGACGTAGCGCGGGATCTTGTAGTGCGCGAGCTTTCCGGCGCCGAACTCCTTGACCTTCCCGGCGTCGAGCGGCTCGGCCCCCTCACGCAGCCGCACACACGCGCACAGCTCCTCGCCGTACTTCTCGTCCGGGACGCCGATCACCTGCACGTCCTCGATGTCGGGGTGGGCGTAGAGGAACTCCTCGATCTCCCGCGGGTAGATGTTCTCCCCGCCCCGGATCACCATGTCCTTGATGCGGCCGACGATGTTGCAGTACCCGTCCTCGCGCATCACGGCGAGGTCACCGGTGTGCATCCAGCCGTCCTCGTCGATCGCCTCTGCGGTCTTCTCCGGGTCGTCCCAGTACCCGAGCATCACGGAGTAGCCGCGGGTGCAGAGCTCGCCGGTCACGCCGCGCTCGACGGTCTCACCCGTGGCCGGGTCGACGATCTTGATCTCGACGTGGGGGTGGACCCGTCCGATGGTGGCGGTACGACGCTCGAGGTCGTCGTCGCTGCGGGTCTGGGTGGACACCGGCGAGGTCTCCGTCATGCCGTAGCAGATCGAGACCCCCTCCATGTTCATGTCGCCGACGCAGCGCTTCATCACCTCTACCGGGCAGATCGAGCCCGCCATGACACCGGTGCGCAGGGAGGACAGGTCGTACGACGCGAAGTCGGGGTGGTTCTGCATCGCGATGAACATCGTCGGGACGCCGTACAGGCCGGTGCACCTCTCCTCGGCCACCGTCTTCAGTGTCGCCGTCGGGTCGAAGCCGGGTGCGGGGATCACCATGGTGGCGCCGTGGGTGGTGCAGCCGAGGTTGCCCATCACCATGCCGAAGCAGTGGTAGAAGGGCACCGGGATGCACAGCCGGTCCTCGGGGGTGAACTCGATCAGCTCGGTGGTGAAGAAGCCGTTGTTGAGGATGTTGCGGTGCGAGAGCGTCGCGCCCTTCGGGAACCCGGTGGTTCCGGAGGTGTACTGGATGTTGATCGGGTCGTTGTGGTCGAGCGTCGACATCCGCTCGGCGACGGCGTCCTCGGGGAGGCCCTCCCCGGCGGCCAGCAGATCGGCCCAGTCAGACGTACCGATGAAGACGACCCGGTCGAGGGCGCGGCAGTCGTGCCGGACCTCGTCGACCATCCCGCGGTAGTCGCTGGACTTGAAGTCCGTGGCGGAGACGAGCATCCGCAGGCCGGACTGGTTCAGCGCGTAGGCGAGCTCGTGGGTGCGGTAGGAGGGGTTCACGTTGACGAGGATCGCGCCGACCTTCGCGGTGGCGTACTGCACCAGCGTCCACTCGGCGCAGTTCGGCGACCAGATGCCGACACGGTCCCCCTTGCCGACACCGGCGCCGATCAGCCCGACGGCGAGCGCGTCGACGTCACGGTCCAGCTCGGCCCAGGTCCAACGTCGACCGGTGGCGACCTCGACCAGCGCCTCGCGGTCGGCGTACGCCGCGGCCGTCCGCTCGAAGCTGGCGCCGATGGTCTCGTCGAGGAGCGGCGGATCCGGCTCGCCGGCAGCGTAGGCCTCCATG
>DASSMS010000148.1:0-29552 GCA_035688575.1 Nocardioidaceae bacterium | reverse complement strand
CATCTGGATCTACATCGAGATCCTGCGCATCCTCGCGATCTTCCGCGGCGACTGACCGTCGCAGATCGAACGGAAGGGCCCCTGGGAGACCAGGGGCCCTTCTGCATGTCTGCGGGGCGAATACCGCGCACGTGCGTGAGTTTTGCCCCGTTTCGCGGGCGAAGGGGGCAATCACCGCGCACCTGCGTGGGTCTTGCCCCAGACCGGGGCCGGCGCGGCGACCCCGCAGAGGTGCCGCTCGGCAGGGAGGCCCCCCGCGGACGGTCAGCCCGCTGCGTGGTCGGGCTCGCTCGTTGCCGGGGTCTCCCCGTCGTGCTCGGGCGTCTCGGGCTCGGCCGGGGGCCGGCGACGACGGTGCCGCAGCAGCACCCACCGGCCTCGGGCGCCGCGCTTGACGCCGCCGACCTCCGTGCCGTCGATCTCGGTGCCGGGCGTCTTGGCGGCCTGCACCGCGGCGTAGGAGATCGGCATGACGCCCTCGCCGCGGAACGCCTCGGGCTCGACGTCGGCGGCCGGGATCTCGCCGACGGCGGCGAGCAGCGTCGGCAGCAGCACGGACGCCATGCTCGAGTAGCCCGCGACGGAGGGGTGGAACTGGTCGGGGCCGAAGAGGACCTTCGGCGAGGCACTGAACTCCGGGCCGAGCACCGAGCCGAGGGACACGGTACGTCCGCCCGCCTCGACGACCGCGATCGTCTGACCGGCGGCGAGCCGCCTGCTCCAGGCCCGGGCCACCTGGCGCAAGGGCGGGGCGATGGGCTCGACCGTCCCGAGGTCGGGACACGTGCCGACCACGACCGCCACTCCGGCGTCGATGAGGCGGCGTACGCCCTGCTCGAGCAGGCGGACCGACTCCGAGGGAAGCACCCGGTGCGTCACGTCGTTGGCGCCGATCAGGATCAGCGCGACGTGCGGCTCCATCGGCAGGGCACGGTCGATCTGTCCGGCGAGGTCTCGGGTCTGGGCGCCGACGACTGCGAGCGAGCGGAGGTACACGCGGCGGTCGGCGCCCTCGGCGAGACCCGACGCCAGGTGTGCCCCCGGGGTGTGCTCGACCTTCTCGACGCCGTACCCGACTGCGCTGGAGTCGCCGAGCAGCGCGAACTTGAGGGCGGGACCCGGCCGGCCCTTGCCGTACCAGCCGCTGGCATCGGGGGTGGGGTCCTCCAGGGGAGTGCCGATGGCGCGGCGGGCAAGCTTCGCCTCGGCTGTGAGGATGCCGACCAGTGAGGCGCCCAGCACGGAAACACCGCCACCGCCGTACGCCGCGGCGGCGGCGAGCTTGCGTGCTGCGGCTGCCTTACCCACGACATCCATGTTAGTGGCGCCCTGGGCCTAGACTGGCCGGCGTGCAATACGTGAACTCCCTCCTGGACCTGGTCGGCAACACTCCCTTGCTGCGCCTCTCGAAGACGACGGACGGCGCCAAGCCGCTGGTGCTCGCGAAGGTCGAGTACCTCAACCCCGGGGGATCGGTGAAGGACCGGATCGCGCTCCGCATGGTCGAGGCCGCAGAGGCCGACGGGTCGCTCAAGCCGGGCGGCACGATCGTGGAGCCGACCTCGGGCAACACCGGCGTCGGGCTCGCCATGGTCGCGCAGGCCAAGGGCTACAAGTGCGTCTTCGTCTGCCCGGACAAGGTCAGCGAGGACAAGCGGAACGTCCTGAAGGCGTACGGCGCCGAGGTGGTCGTCTGCCCCACCGCCGTGGCTCCGGAGCACCCCGACTCCTACTACAACGTCTCCGACCGGCTGGTCCGCGAGATCGACGGCGCCTGGAAGCCCGACCAGTACTCCAACCCCAACAACCCCCGGTCACACTACGAGACGACCGGCCCCGAGATCTGGGAGCAGACCGAGGGCCGGATCACGCACTTCGTCTGCGGCATGGGCACCGGCGGCACGATCAGCGGTGTCGGCAAGTACCTGAAGGAGAAGAGCGGCGGCACGGTGCAGGTGGTCGGTGCCGACCCGCACGGCTCGGTGTACTCCGGCGGGACCGGCCGCCCCTACCTCGTCGAAGGGGTCGGCGAGGACTTCTGGCCGTCGACGTACGACGCGTCCGTCGCCGACCGGGTGATCGAGGTCTCCGACGCGGACTCGTTCGCGATGACCCGCCGCCTCGCCCGCGAGGAGTCGCTCCTGGTCGGCGGGTCCTCGGGCATGGCCGCGTTCGCCGCCATCCAGCTCGCCCACGAGCTGTCGGATGAGCCGGACGCGGAGGAGAAGGTCATCGTGGTGCTGCTGCCGGACTCCGGCCGCGGCTACCTCACCAAGGTCTTCAACGACGAGTGGCTCGGCCAGTACGGCTTCCTCCCCGCCGCCGGCGACCAGACCGTCGGGGAGGTCCTTCGCGGCAAGGACGGCTCGCTGCCCGCGCTCGTCCACACGCACCCGAACGAGACCATCGCCGAGGCAGTGCAGATCCTCCA
Source organism: Nocardioidaceae bacterium (assembly GCA_035688575.1). Lineage (GTDB taxonomy): Bacteria > Actinomycetota > Actinomycetes > Propionibacteriales > Nocardioidaceae > Nocardioides_C. The sequence continues at coordinate 27,121 of DASSMS010000148.1, read as the reverse complement.
GGAGTACGGCATCTCTCAGATGCCCGTGGTCCGAGCCGAGCCCCCGATCATGGCGGCAGAGGTGGCCGGATCGGTGTCCGAGCGGGTGCTGCTCGACGCGCTGTACGCCGGGAAGGCGAAGCTCTCCGACCCCGTCGAGGAGCACATGAGTGATCCGCTGCCGTCGATCGGCTCGAACGAGCCCGTCGCCGACGCCGTCGCGGCGCTCGAGGGGGCCGACGCCCTGCTGGTGCAGGAGGACGGCAAGCCTGTGGGCGTCGTGACCCGCCAGGACCTGCTCTCCTACATCGCGCGAGCCTGAGGCTCAGCCGATCCGCCGGGCCATCGTCGGTCCCGGAGGTTCGGTGACCCCGGGGTGCAGGATGCCGGCCAGGGCCTCGACTCCGTCCACCAGGCGCGGGCCCGGTCGGGCGAAGGAGGCGTTGGCGTCGACCGCCCACACCGGGCAGTCCGGGAGTACGCCGGAGGCCACGAGCTTCTCGGCGAGCGTCGCGGACTGCTCGAGCCCGAACCCGCAGGGCGCGCACACGACCAACTCGGGCTCGGCCGCCCGGACCTGGTCCCAGTCGACTCGATAGGACTTCTCGCCGGGCTCGCCGAGGACACAGGTCCCACCCGCGAGGGACACCATCTCGGGGACCCAGTGACCCGGGGCGAACGGCGGGTCGGTCCACTCCAGCACCAGCGTCCGCGGCCTGCGACGCCCGGCTGACCGCCGTACGACCTCGTCCAGGCGCGCGCGCAGTGAGCCGACCAGGGCCTCCGCCTCGGACTCGTGACCTGTGGCCTCGCCGAGCGTGGTCACGGAGCCGAGCACCTCGTCGAGCGTGTGCGGGTCGATCGTGAGGACCTGTGCGGTGCAGCCGAGGTGGGCCAGCGCGTCGTCGACCACCGAGACGTCGACCGCGCAGACGGCACAGAGGTCCTGGGTCACCACCAGGTCGGCGTCGAGACCGGAGAGCGCGCCCTCGTCGAGGTGGTAGAGGTCCTCACCCGCCCGCATGGCCCGAGCCACGAAGGCGTCGATCTCGCTCGGCGCCAGGCCTTCGGGCATCGCGCTGGTCGACACGATCCGGCGGGTCCGGGCCTCGGCGGGGTGGTCGCACTCGAAGGTCACCCCGACGACGTCGTCGCCCGCGCCGATGTCGAACAGGATCTCGGTGGTGGAGGGCAGCAGCGAAACGATGCGCATGCGCCAATGGTGTCAGCCTAGGCTTGTGACGGGCGAGGCACTTCCTGCCTGTCAGCGGGGAGGCTCACCTGCAGCCGAGCACCTCCGAGGGGCGAGTCGAGGATCTCGACCCGCCCGCCGTGCGCGCGGACCACGTCGTCCACGATCGCCAGACCGAGGCCCGTGCCACCCTGGTCGCGGTCACGGGCATCGTCGAGCCGCGCGAACCTCCGCAGCACGTCGGCTCTCCTCGCCGGCGGTATCCCCGGGCCGTCGTCGTCGACGGCGAGAACAGCTTCTGCCCCCACCCGGGAGAGGGTCACGTCGACCCGGGCGGTCGCGTGACGGACTGCGTTTTCGAGGAGGTTGCGCACGACCTGCTCGAGGAGGAAGGGGTCGCCGACCACCTTCACGGGACTGACGCGCCAGACGTCGATGGCAACGTCTGGCCGCAGCTGCTCGAACGGTTCCACAGTGAGGACCTTGTCGACCGTGTCGTCGAGGTCGACGACAGCGCGGACATGGTCCAGAGCGTCGGCGTCGCTGCGGGCGAGCAGCAGGAGCTGCTCCACGAGCGCGCCCATGCGAAGGGTGTCGGCAAGGAGCCCAGCAGTGTCGTTGTCGCTGCGCAGGTCGTCGACGTGCTGCCGGGTCTCGAGCTGTGCGCGGAGACTGGCGACGGGGCTGCGCAGCTCGTGCGCGGCGTCAGCGAGGAAGCGTCGCTGCTCCCGGACCCCCACCTCGAGGCGCTCGAGCATGGCGTTGATCGTCCGGGCGAGCCGGCCGATCTCATCGAGGCGGTCTGGCTCCGGAACGCGCTCGGACAGGTCCGCGGCAGTGATCACGTCCGCCCGCCGACGAATCGCCTCGACCGGCCCCAGGGTCCGGCCGATGACCACCCACAGCAGGACGGCCAGTGGACCGAGGAGAATTGCGAGCCCGAGCGTGCCGGCGCTGAGCTCGGACTCGATCACGTCCTCGAGGTCCTCCGTCGAGACGATCGCGTACACGGTCAGCGGCCCTGCGCCCGAGTCGACCCCCACGGCGGCCACGTGGAAGGGCCCCTCCCCGAGTCCCGGAAGCGTCTCGACGTCCAGCGTCCGTTGTGCACCGGGGGGAAGGCGAGGAAGGTCGAAGGCAGGATGGGACCGAAGGTCGGGGCTCCGGCTCACGACCTGGCCCGCACGGACCACCTGGATCCTCGTCCCCCTGATCCTGTCCTCCGGCAGTCTGGCAGGGAGCAGGCCGGCCTCCGCCGATTCCGCCACCTCCGTGGCCCGGATCCGCACCAGCCAGTCCGCCGAGTCCAGGTACTCCTCGCGAACCAGCACGATCGTCAGCAGTCCCCCCACGGCGACCATCACCGTCACCGCGAACGTCGCGATCAGCACGAGGCGCAGCCGGAGCGAGGAGCGCCCCCGGAGCCGTCGGAAAGTCTTCACGCCCCGCTCCGCAGGACGTAGCCGCGGCCACGGACGGTGATGAGGCTCTCGAGACCGAAGGGCTCGTCCAGCTTGCGACGGAGGTAGCCGACGTAGACCTCGACCACGTTCGGGTCGCGTCTCCTTTCGGCACCCCAGACCGCCTCGAGGATCTCTTCCTTCGAGCAGATCGTGTCGACGTTGCGGGCCAGGTACTCCACCAGGGCGAACTCGCGCCTGCTGACCGGGACGTGCACCGGGCCGCGGCGCACCGACCGGCGGCGCGGGTCGAGCACCAGGTCTCCCACCCGGACCTCGGCGGGCAGCTGGACTGGGCCTCGCCGCGCCAGGGCGCGGCAACGGGCGACCAGCACCGAGAGGGAGAAGGGTTTGCGCAGGTAGTCGTCGGCACCACTGTCCAGGCTGTCGGTCTCGTCGGACTCCTGGTCCTTGGCGGTGAGCACGAGGATCGGCGTCCACACGCCGTCGGCGCGCAGCCGCGTGCAGACCTCCAACCCCGACAACCCTGGGAGCATCAGGTCCAGCACGATGACGTCGAGCTCTAGGTCGCGCCCCATCTGGTAGCCGACCGAGCCATCCTCCGCCAGCGTGACTGCGAAGCCCGCATCCTCGAGTCCGCGCGCGACGGCGGAGGCGAGCCTCCCTTCGTCCTCGACCACCAGAACCCGCATGCCGCGTCCTCCTCCATGGGTGGACGTTCCTGGCCTCCAGGCAACCCCTTGCCAATCTACGCCGGAGCGGGGTGTCCCTCCCGTGACTTCGCGAAGCGGAGGTACAGGGACGGCACGACGAAGAGGTTCAACAAGGTGGCGGTGATCAGGCCACCGAGGATGACGATCGCCATGGGATGCTCGATCTCCTGTCCCGGGATCGACCCGGACGCGACGAGCGGGATCAGCGCGAGACCGGTGGTGAGGACGGTCATCAAGATGGGCACGAGCCGTTCCTGGGCTGCCCGGATCACCATCGCCGGCCCGAAGGGCTCCCCCTCCACATCCTCCAGGTGCTGTGCGTGGCTGATCAGCATGATCCCGTTACGAGCGACGATGCCGAACACCGTGAGGAAGCCGACGAGCGAGCCGAGCGAGATGACGCCACCGCCGAAGAAGTAGGCAGCGATCACTCCCCCGACGAGGGCGATGGGCAGGGTGAGGAACGACAGGGTAGCCAGACGCCAGCTGCGGTAGGACGTCTGGAGCAGCAGCAGGATCAGCACCGCGGCAGCGGCGGAGTACCAGAGGAGCCTGGATGAGGCCGCCTGACGCTCCTCGAACTCACCGAGGAGCTCGGCGTGGGACTCCTGTGGCCACGTCATCGTTTCGAGGCGGTCCTCGACGTCATCCACGACGGACCCGAGGTCCCGGGTGTCGTCGATGTTCGCGCCCACGTCGATGCTCCGGAACATGTCGTTGTGGTGGATGACGTTGGGCACGGGTTCGATCCGGATGTCAGCGACCTCCGAGAGCCGCACGTGGCCACCGCCCGGAGTGTCGATGAGCAGGTTCTGGAGGTCCGCGAGACTCGACCTGGCCTCCGGAGACGTCCACAGCTGCACGTCGTAGGCGCGTCCGGCGCGGTAGATGTCACCGGCCTCCTCGCCCGCGACCATCCACGCGGCGGCACGCCGTACCTCGCCGGGCGTCAGGCCGTGGCGCCGTGCGGCCGCGAGATCGACCTCGACCTTGATCTGGGGGATCGTGTCCTGGAACTCGACGTGGTTCTCGATGACGCCGGGCACCGTCCCGAGCAGCTCGTTGACCTCGGTGGCCTTCTGTCGGAGGAGGTCGAGGTCCTGTCCGAAGACCCGGATGGTGATGGCGTCGCTCGTCCCGGTCAGCACCTCTCGGATCCGCTCCTTGAGGTAGGTGAGGACGTCACGGTAGATGCCGGGGTACCCGTCGACGACCTCCTGCACCCGGGAGCGTGTCAGGTCGTAGTCGACGTTCCGGTCGACGCTGATCCAGTTCTCACCGAAGTAGACGCCGTACGGCTCGTCGCCCAGCAGGGCGTTCCCGATGTGCGAGCCGGCGTTGCGCACACCGGGGATCTCGAGGAGCTCGGCGTTGACGCGCTTCGTGGTGCGGACCTCTTCCTGCAGCGAGGTGTCCGGCTTCGCGAGCCAGTGCATCAAGAAGTCGCGCTCCTTGAAGTTGGGGAGCAGCGACTGTCCCAGCATAGGAAGCAGCAGCAGACCCGTCACCGTCGTGACTCCCACGGCCGCGTAGGCCGCTCGCGGAGCCCCCACGATCCGGGTCAGCAGTCGGGTGTAGCCGCGCTTGAGATACGGGACGATCGGTGACTCCCGGTGCTCGAGCGACCGTGGGTTGCGGAAGAAGATCAGGCTCAACGCGGGCGTCACCGTCAAGGCGACGACCATCGACGCGAGGAGCGCGAGCGCGTAGGCGAGGGCCAACGGTCGGAAGAACGACCCGGACAGGCCGGCGAGCAGGAAGATCGGCAGGACCGCGACGATCTCGATCAAGGTGGCGTAGACGATCGCCCCACGGACCTCCAGCGAGGCGTCGAGAATGACCCGTGCGGTCGACCGGTCGCCTCCCTCCTGGCGGTGCTGTCGCAGCCGTCGTACGACGTTCTCGATGTCGATGATCGCATCGTCGACGATGTCTCCGAGGGCGATCACGAACCCGGCGAGGATCATCGTATTGACCGTCGCGTCACGCGCGTGCAGCACAAGCAGCGCGATGAGCAGGGACAGCGGGATGGCGACGACGCTGATGAGTGCGGTGCGCCACGAGTAGAGGAACAGCCCCAGCATGAAGATCATCAGCAGCGCGCCGAGGACCAGAGCCTTCGTCAGGTTGTCGATCGAGTCCTCGATGAAGGTCGCCGGCCGGAAGATCTGGGCGTCGATCTCGATGCCCTTCAGTCCGGGGCGCAGCTCGTCGAGCGCCTGCTCCACCCCCCGCGTCACGTCGAGCGTGTTGGCCCAGGGGAGCTTCTCCACGATCAGCATGAGCCCGTCACCCTCGTTGATGACGGCGTCGCCGATCAGGGGCTGGTGGTCGCGAACCAGGTCGGCCACGTCCTGCAGCTGGATCTGGCGACCGTCGCCGGTGCGAATCGGGATCGTGGCCATGTCCTCGTGGGTCACGATGGGAAGGACGTGACGTACTCCGGCGCGCTGCCCGGCGCCCTCCACCCAGCCGCCCCGGCCGATGAAGTGGCCCGCCGAGTAGGGCAGGAGACCTGCGTCGAGAGCATCCGAGGTGGCGGTCATGACCTGCTCGAGGGTCACGTTCTCCCGCGCCATGCGTCTCTGGTCTGCCTGGACCTGGAGCATGTCCAGGCGCTCCCCCCAGATCGGCACGTTGGCGACTCCGGGGACCCGCAACAAGCGCGAGCGGATCTTCCAGTAGGCCGTCATGGAGAGGTCCATCAGGTCGAGGTCGGGGTCGTTGCTGGACAGCCCGATCTTGAGGACCCTGCTCGTGGCGGAGAGAGGCTGGAGCATCACGGAGGGTGCCGCCCACGTGGGCAGCGTGGGGGTCACCGTCGCGATGCGCTCCTGCACGAGCTGACGGGCCTCGAGCAGGTCGGTGTCCAGGTCGAAGAGAAGCACGATCTGCGAGAGCTGCTCGACGGACTTGGATCGGATCTCGTTGACGCCGGGCACCCCGTTCAGCGCCTGCTCGAGAGGCACAGTGATCAGTGATTCCACCTCTGTGGGAGGGAGCCCGATCGCCACGGTGTGGATCTCCACCTTGGGCGGGGCGAACTCCGGGAACACGTCGACCGGAGAGTCGTTGAGACGCTGTACGCCGACGAGCATCAGGGCGGCTGCGAGCGCCACCACGATGAACCGGAACTTCAGGCTCGAACCCACGATCCAGCGCATCGGTCCCTCCTTGTCGTCATGTCAGCCCGTCAGTGGCTGACCTCGGCCTCGATGCCGTACAGCTCGGCGACCCCCACGACCACCACCTCCGTGCCCGCGCGCGGGCCGCTCGAGAGAAAGACCCGGCGACCACGCTCGCGCTCGATCTCGATCTCGTGCCTCACGAAGATGAAGGGCTCGGGGTTGGTGTACACCCACCACCTGCCGTCAGGGTCGACGAAGACCGCCGCCTGGGGCACGACGACTCCACTGCGGCTCTCGTCGACCTCGGTCGTCTGAACGTCCAGCCGTTCCATCGCCTGCTCGGTCAGCGACACCCTGCTCAGCTCGCTGCCCTCGATGTGCTCGACGCCGCCCGGGTTGTTCTCGATCACGTACTCGTCCGACACGGCTCCCGCGCACGACGTGACCAGGATCGCGATGGCTCCGGCCGAAAGGGCCGATCCGTAACGGTCCCTGCGCATGACACTCCTCCTAGCCCCGCACCGGTTCCAGGCCGGGAGCGGGCTCGTACAGGTCGTCGACCCAGGCGTCCGGATCGGGCACGGAACCGAACCTCAGGTAGAGGGCGGGCAGCGCGAGGAGGACGACCACGCTGGTCGTGACGAGACCGCCGAGCACGGCGACGGCCAGGGGTTGCAGGATCTCGAGCCCTGTCCAGCCGCCGAGCACCGCGAACGGAGCCATGACCGCGGCCGCGGCCAGCGTGGTCGTCAGCAGCGGCACGAGCCGGTCCTTGGTCCCGGAGAGCACCATCCCCGGTCCGAACTCCACGTGCTCGCGGCGCTGCAGGTGCAGGAGGACACCGATCGAGAGCAGCACCGCCCGCACCGAGATCCCCAACACGGCGAGAAGGCCGGCGACGATCCCGAGGGTGACCACACCGTCGGTGAGCAGGACCGCCACGAGGCTCCCGACCGAGCAGACCGGGAGCATCGCCACCGCCAGCGCCGCGAGTCGCCAGCTTCGGAACGCCGCCTGGAACAGCAGGAAGATCATGAGGAGACCTGCGGCGACGAAGGTGATCACGCGAATCACGTCGGCCCGCCGCTCGGCGTACCCGTCGAGGACCACGGCGTGGTGGTCCAGGGGGAACTCCGTGGCGGCGACCAACGTCCTCACCTCGTCGTTGACGTCGGCCACACTGCGACCGGACACGTCGGCGGTGACCTCGACGAAGCGCGTGACGGACTCGTGCAGGATCGCGGCGTCGTTCGGGGCGCTGCGGACGTCGGCGACGTCACCGAGGCGGATGCTGCCGCCGTTCGGTGTGTCGATCAGGAGCTGCTCGATGTCGGTGATGCTCTCCCGCACCTCCGGGGCGCCCCAGACCACGACGTCGAAGACCTTCTGCTCCTCGAACAGGTTTCCGACGGTGATGCTTCCCAGCAGGATCGCCGCTGCCCGGCGCACGTCCCCTGGCTTCACCCCGAGCTCCTGCGCACGCTGCAGGTCGACCTCGACCTCGACGGTGGTCTCCTGAGGGCTCTCCATCACCTCGGTCCGCGAAACCCCGTCGACCTCGGCTATGGCTGATCGGAGGTCTCGCGCCTTGGCACTGAGGACGTCCGGGTCCTCGCCGTAGACACGGACCACGACGTCACTCCCGTCCTGGTCGAGGACGTCACGGACCCGCCGGTCGGTGTAAGTCGTGACCTCGGTGGTCACTCCGGGGTAGCGGCCGACGGTGTCCCGGATGGAAGCCAGGGCGACGTCGTAGTCGGCATCGGCGTCCACGGTCATCCAGATCTCGCCCTCGTTGACGTCGACCGCACGGTCCGACATCACGGCTCGGCCGATCTGGGCGTTGACGTTGCTCACGTCGGGCAGGGCCTCGAGCTCCTCCACCGCCTGTGAGGCGAGCGCAGTCATCCTCGGGAGGGAGGTACCGGGGGCCGCCTCGACCAGCACGAGGACGTTGCGCTCCTCGAGAGAGGGCCGCATCGACCAGTCCACGAAGGGCAGTGCGATCAGACCGGCCGCCGCGACCCCGGCGTACACCGCCACGGCCATCCGCGTCCGCCGGACCAGCCCGGGACCGGTCCTGTCGTACGAGCGGTGGAGCCGGCGCGCGATCGGTGGCTCCCCGCCTTCCAGCGGACCGCGGGCGAGCAGCATCATGGCCAGGGCGGGCGTGAGGACGAGCGCGACGACCATGGAGACCGCCACCGCGAGCAGGTAGGCCAGCGCGGTGGGCGGGAGGAACGCGTCCGCCTCGCCGCGGAGCAGGAGCAGCGGCACGACCGCGACCGCGACCATCAGGAGGGCGTACAGCGCGAAGCGCCTCAGCTCCACGGAGGTGTCGACGATCGTCGACCACACCGGGGCGCTCGTGCCCGTCCTGCGGTGGTTCCGGATCTGCCAGGCGAGAGCGTCGGTGTCCGTGACCGCGTCGTCGATCATGACGGTGAGCCCGATGAGCAGCCCGGCGAGGACGAGCACGTTGACGGTCACGTCGCGTGCCTGCAGCACCAGTACGGCGGCGGACAGCGAGACGGTCACACCGGCGGCCACGGTCACGATCCGCCGCCAGTTCCAGACGAGAGCGACCAGCACCAACAGCAGGAGAGCTGCGCCGACCCCGAGAGCCCGAGCCAGTCCGTCGAACGTGGACTCGATGTAGGACGCTGGACGGTAGACCGACGAGTCGATCTGCATATCCGCGAGACCCGGTCGCATGACGCTCAGCGCGCTCTCGATCCTGTCGGAGACCTCGACGGTGTTCGCGCCGGGGAACTTCTCGACCACCAGCAGGAGGCACCTCGTGCCGCCGCCGCAGGCTGTGTCGCCGATCAGGGGCTGGTGGTCCTCCACGACCCGGGTGACGTCGCCCAGCGTCATCCCCTCGCGATCCGGTGCTGCCGGACCTGCGGTGGTCTCGAGGGGGACCTGAGCCAGCTCGCCCGGAGTCGAGATCGCCTGCTCATGGAAGATGTTGAGGCGTTGGTTGGGTGTGTCGATGAAGCCACCGGTGCCCGGCTTCGACGCCTCGAGGTACGACAGCGGCGATACCTCCAGGGCGTTGCCCGCGGTGCGGACGACCTCGCTGAGGGTGACACCCGCCTCGCGCAGCTCCTGCGAGTCGACGAGCACCTGGAGCTGGCGCTCGCGGTTGCCCCAGATCGCCACGTTCGCCACTCCTCGGACCCCCATCAACCGCGGTCCGATCACCCAGCGGGCCAGGACGGACATCTCGATCGGCGTCAGGTCCTCGGAGGTCAGCTTGATCATGGCGACCCGGCTGCTGGACGACAGCGGCTGGATCATCTGGGGCGTCTTGGCCACAGCCGGAAGGCCGGCGATGCCGACTGCCTGGGTCAGCCGCTCCTGCACGACCTGACGCGCGTCCAGCACGTCGGTGCCGGGCTCGAAGGTCATGACCACCGAGGAGAGGCCGGGCAGCGAGACGGACTCGATCTCGTCGAGGAAGGGCACTCCGACGAGGAGATCCTGCTCCAGCGGAACGGTGATCAGCTGCTCGACCTCGGCGGCCGAGAGGCCGAGCGCCTCGGTCTGCACCTCTACCGTCGGCGGCCGGAACTCCGGAAGCATGTCCACCGTCGTCTTCCCGACCTGGATGACGCCCAGCGCGACGATGCCCACGGCGGCTGCAAGCACGAGCCTTCGGAGTCCCAGGCTCCTACCGACGATCCAACGCATCATGGCCAGGTTCCCCCTCCTGGGAGTGGGCCCCTCTTCAGCAGGCAACGTTTGCTGAGAGTTCGACCCTGCTTTTCTCAGGGTCAGCCTCGTCGGCGCGTCAGAACATCGCCCGATGGGATGGAAGCGGGGTGACCCCGATGGGTACGCCCGGGCCATCGATTCCCTCGCGGAAGATGGTGAAGCCGGTGGATGCGACCATTGGCATCCGGTCGTACCAAGCCAGGGAAAACGCCCCGAACGTCAACCGCTCACGGCCTGGCCGAACACCTCTAGCTCCACCTTCCTGAAGACATCGTCGGTGTACTTGAGCTGGCACTCGAGGTCGACCAGGGACACCTCGATCTCCTCCTGCTGGAGCTGGCGGAGCTTGGCTGCCCGGGTGCCCGTGAGGGTCCGCGGGTCGTCGTCGCCGACGAGCGCCTCAAGTCGCTCCTGGAACTCCTCGATGATCTCGTCCTGGTCGTCCTCGTAGTCGTAGCCCGCGTCCCGCATGCACTCGGTCCAGTTGTCCGCGGCTTCGATGATGCGCGGGTCCGACTCCACCAGGACGTCCTTCGGGTTGACGTAGGCGCCCTTGATCTGTGCCGGGGTGAACACCGCTGCAACCGCCTGACGCGTGCAGCCCCCTGTGCGGCTGAAGTCTTCCTCGTCGAACGCGAAGACGAAGTCGTGGTTGGGCTCCTCGCCCCACAGCGTGCGGCTGTAGGCCTCCTGGTCGGCCCTGGGGAGGCTCTTCCAGATCTCCAGGTTCGGGCCGAGTCCGGTCATCCGGACGGGGTCGTCGAACCGGGTCGTCACGGCGAGCCCCCACTTCTCCTTGTAGCTGCGGCGGGTGTATCCCGGGTCCATCCGCACGCGGGCCTGCGCAGCCTCGACGGTCTTGACATCGACCGGGACGTACTCGAAGCCGGCATCGGCCATGCACTCGGCGATCCGCGCCTGGGTCTTCTCGATGTGCCGCGCGAACTGCACCTCGTTGAGGCCGAACTCCTTGATGCCGGGCAACGGCTTGCCGTCCGGCGCCTGGTCCTCGGACTGCGACGACCCGCCGCAAGCAGAGACCGCGAGCAATGCGCCCGCGACGAGGACTGCTGGACGCGCCCCCCGCCGGACCAGTCGGCTCCGGGTCAAGCGAAGTCTGGTCACCACTGCCTCCTCCACCGAGTGGGGTCCAGCCCGATGACAGCACTCCTGCCCTGAACGTCACCTGACAGAGGGCGTGGCCGCTGCTGCCGGCCCACTCCTGAACACTCGCTGACCTGCCGCCGGATCCTGTTCAGCCTGAAGTCAGCGCAGCGGTGACACCCTGCTGGTGAAGGCGCCGACCTCGCCGGGGTCGGCAGACCGACGCGAGGCGGTGACCGGCATGAGCCGACGGAACCTGTTGGTCGTCCTCATCGGCGCCGTCTTCGTGGCGGCAGTGGCGACGTGGGTGGGGGTGACCCAGATCCGCTCCCCGGCGGAGGTCGCTGCGCGCACGGCGCCGCCTGCCCCGTCCCCGATCCTCGTGCGGGTCGTCGAGCGGGCGCTCTCGACCCGGATCGTGACCCGGGGGACAGCTCACTTCGGGTCGCCGCAGAAGGTCGTGGTCACCCCGTCGTTGCTGAAGAGCGGGCCCTCGGTCGTGACCAGCCTGCTCACCCGGGGCACGGTCTCGTCGGGGGATGTGCTGGCAACCGTCTCAGGTCGGCCCGTCTTCGTCCTGGTCGGCGACGTGCCGTCCTACCGGGATCTGGGACCTGGGATGTCGGGGCCGGACGTGAGGCAGCTCGAGCGGTCGCTGAGACGTCTGGGACTTGCGCCTGGGCGGGTGGACGGCCTCTACGACGGGTCGACCGCGGCAGCCGTGACCGAGCTGTACCGAAAGCACGGGTTCTCGCCCATCGTGGCCGATGAGACCACGCTGACCGGCGCGCGCCCTGACCAGGCGGCGATCGTCGAAGGTGCGTTCGCCGAGCCGGGGGTTCAGCTGCCCTCGGACGAAGTCGTCTTCGTGCCCACCACGCCGCTGCGGGTGACCAGCCTGCCCGTGCCGGTGGGCTCCCCGCTGCGCGGTCCGCTCGCCACGGTGACCGGATCGCGCGTGGTCATCGACGGGCTCGTACGCGTCGAGCAGGCTTCCCTCGTCCGCGAAGGCGCCGAGGTGGCCGTCGACGAGCCGAGTCTGGGGATCGACACCACGGGCCGCGTCTCCTCGGTCGCGGGACGACCCGGGACCCGCGGCGCCGACGGATTCCACGTCGCGTTCCAGGTGACCGTCGGTGAGAAGTCACCGCCGGCGCTCGTCGGCTCATCGGTGCGTCTGACCATCCCCATCAGGTCGACGAGGACGGCCGGGCTGACCGTCCCGGTGACGGCGGTCTCGCTCGGCCCGGACGGAGGGTCCCGGGTCGAGAAGTGGGTCCGTGGGGAGGTCGAGTTCGTGTCCGTCCGGACCGGGTTCTCGGCGGACGGCCTGGTCACCGTCACTCCGACGTCCGGCGGCCTCTCAGAGGGGGACGAGGTCGTCATCGGGTTCGAGAGGCGGCAGGGCCGTGGCTGACACGACACCCCTGGTCAGGCTTCGAGGAGTGAGCCGCCACTACGGGGTCGACGTCCCCGTGCGGGCGCTGCGCGGAGTCGACCTCGACGTGGAACGAGGGGAGAGCGTCGCGGTCGTGGGGGCGTCCGGCTCTGGCAAGACCACCCTCCTCAACATCATCGGCTGCCTCGACCGGCCGACGTCGGGGAGCTACTGGTTGGACGGGGTCGACGTGTCGGGGCTCAGCGACCGCCACCGGGCCGGGCTGCGCAGCCAGGAGATCGGGTTCATCTTCCAGTCCTTCCACCTGCTCAGCTATCGCTCGGTCCTGGAGAACGTCATGCTCGCCGAGGCGTACGGCGGCGGCGATCCGTCCGGACGGGCCGCTCGAGCGAGCGATGCCCTCCGATCGGTGGGTCTCGGAGACCGTCCGGAGGCGCTGCCCACCATGCTGTCCGGGGGCCAGCGACAGCGCGTCGCCATCGCTCGGGCCATCGTGACCCGGCCGCGGCTGCTGCTGTGCGACGAGCCGACCGGCAACCTCGACTCCACGACCACGGTGGGGATCCTCGAGCTGCTCAGCGACCTGTACGACGCCGGCCTGACCATTCTCGTGATCACTCATGACCGGGGGGTCGCGGCGTGGGCAGAGCGGAGCGTCCACATCGTCGACGGGCAGATCAGAGGCGAGTCGTGAGCGTGACGCCAACCGTGCGGCCGGGAGCGGCCGACAAGCCGCCGGTCTCGAGCATGTCGGCCCGCGACATCGTCTTCGAGTCCTTCGCAGGCATGTTCGCGCGACCGGGGCGCATGCTCCTCACGGTTCTCGGTACGACGATCGGACTCACCGCGCTGGTCGCCACACTGGGACTTTCGCGGACTGCCGGCCAGCAGATCATCGGACGGTTCGACGAGCTCGCCGCCACCGAGATCACGGTGAGCTCGCTTCCGGCTGAGGAGGGCAGGCCGTCGAACGCCCTGCCGTGGGACGCCTCGCGGAGGGTCGCGCGCCTCAACGGCGTAGTGGCGGCCGGAACGCTCACGGCGATCGATGTGGGGGGCGCGCTGGTCAGCGGGTCGGCCGTCCAGGATCCACTCAACAGGTCGGCCTTCAAACTGCCGGTGGAGGCCGCCTCACCGAGCCTCTTCGACACCGTGCGAGCACGCGTGCGGACCGGACGGCTCATCGACGGCGGGCACTCGCGTCGCGCCGACCGTGTGGCCGTGCTCGGTCCGAACGCTGCCGAGCAGCTCGGGGTGACGCGGATCGACGGGCTGCGCTCGATCAGCATCGGCGACGACGTCTTCCTCGTCATCGGAATGCTCGACAGCGTCCAGCGCAAGCACGACCTGCTGAGCTCGGTCATCATTCCCGAAGGCACAGCGCGGCGGCTGTACCACATGTCGGCCCCCGAGTCCGTCGTCGCCGAAACCGAGGTCGGTGCCGCGTCGATGCTCTCGCGCCAACTGCCTCTTGCCCTGCGTCCCGACGCGCCCAGCGGCCTGAAGGTGGCGTCGCCGGAGGAGCCGCAGCGGATCCGGTCGGGCATCGAGAGCGACCTCAACATCCTCTTTCTGATGCTCGGAGGAGTCTCCCTGCTCGTCGGGGCCATCGGGATCGCCAACGTCACGCTGGTCTCGGTGATGGAGCGGACCGGGGAGATAGGCCTGCGCCGCGCCTTGGGTGCCACTCGTCGCCAAATCGCCACGCAGTTCCTGCTGGAGAGTGCCACCATGGGGGCAGTAGGAGGGGTTCTCGGGGCCAGCGCAGGGATGCTCGTCGTGACGGGAGTGGCGGCCTACCAGACGTGGACTCCGGTGATCGACCCGCTGATCCCGTTGCTCGCGCCGGTGGTGGGCGGGGTCACGGGACTGTTGGCAGGTCTCTATCCCGCGGTCAGGGCCGCGGGGTTGGAGCCGGTGGAGGCGTTGAGGGCAGGGACATGAAGATCCTCCTCGTCGAGGACGACAAGAAGATCGCCGCTGCGGTCAAGCGCGGGCTCGATGCCGAGGGTTTCACCGTCGACGTGTCTCTCGACGGGGACGAGGGCCTGTGGCGGGCGACGGAGTACCGCTACGACCTGATGATCCTGGATCTGATGCTGCCCGGGAGGAACGGCTACGAGATCTGCAGCAGCCTGCGCGAGCGTGGGAACTGGATCCCGATCCTCGTGCTCACCGCGCGGGACGCGGTCCCTGACCAGACCGACGCGCTCGACACGGGTGCGGACGACCTCCTGACCAAGCCGTTCTCCTTCCCGGTGCTGACCGCGCACGTGCGGGCGTTGCTCCGCAGGACCTCGGGAGGCGTCCCGGCACCCCTCAACGTGGGCGACCTGCGCCTCGACCCGTCGCGCCACCGGTGCTGGCGTGGCGACGTAGAGATCGGCCTCACAGCGCGCGAGTTCGCGGTGCTTCAGTACCTCATGCGGCGGGTGGACCAGGTGGTCCCCAAGTTCGAGATCCTCGATGGGGTCTGGGACTACGACTTCCAAGGCGATCCGAACATCGTGGAGGTCTACATCCGCCGCCTTCGTCACAAGGTGGACCGGCCCTTCGGACGGCAGGACCTGGAGACCGTGCGGGGCGCGGGCTATCGACTGGCCAGCCATGACAGCTGAGCGACGTGGGCGCCTGTTCCGAGCCCGAACCGTCCGGTCGCAGCTCACCCTGAGCGCGACCGCCCTCGTCGCGCTGGTGCTCGTCGTGAGCGCCTTCGGACTCGTGGCCATCCAGTTCCGCGTGCTCACGCACGGAATCGACGAGGCGCTCATCCAGCGTGCCGACAACATCGAGCGCGACGTCGTCCGAGGGACCTACGGCGTGCGGCTGCCCAACGAGGGCGACCCTGAGGACTCGTTCCTGCAGGTGCTGGACGGCCGGGGGAGCGTCGTCGCCCAGAGCGACAACGCCGCCGGCCTCGCGGCTGTCACGGCACCCCTCTCACCAGAGCAGGGGCAGGTGGTCGAGACAGTCGAGGGAGTCGGGCCGACCGACGGTGACTTCCGCGTGCTCGCCCGTCCTCTGGACGCCGGGCGCCCGCAACGCACGCTCGTCGTGGCCAAGAACCTCGACGACGTGCACGAGAGCGTCAACATCCTGACCGTATCGCTCGCGGTCTCGATCCCCGTGGTCACCGGGCTGCTCGCCCTCCTTGTGTGGTGGCTGACCGGGCGGGTGCTCCGGCCGGTCGAGGCGATCCGCCAGGAGGTGGACAGCATCGGGGGCAATGAGCTTCACCGACGTGTGCCGACCCCCGCGTCCGAGGACGAGATCGCACGCCTGGCGAGCACCATGAACGAGATGCTGGGCCGCGTCCAGGAGGCGACCGAGCGGCAGCACCGGTTCGCCGCGGACGCCTCTCACGAGCTCCGCGGCCCGCTCACCCGGCTACGAGCCTCGATCGAGGTGGCTCTCGCCCATCCGGAGACGGTGGATCCGGTCGTCATGGCCGATGAGCTGCTGGCCGACACGGTCGAGCTGCAGAAGCTGCTGGACGACCTGCTGTTCCTGGCGCGCTCCGAGTCGGGCTCTCTCGGGGTCCCCCGCCGACCGGTCGACCTCGACGACCTCGTGCTCGACGAAGCGGAGAGACTCCGGGAGCGCGGCCTCGTACACGTCGACGTCCGTGCTGTGTCGGCTGCACGGACGAGGGGCGACCCCGACCAGCTGTCTCGCGTCATCCGCAACCTGTCCGGCAACGCCGAGCGTCACGCCGCCCATCGCGTGAGCTTCGAGCTCCGCGAGACGAACGGGTGGAGCGAGCTGGTGGTCGCCGACGACGGACCGGGTATTGCGCCCGAGTTCCGGGACGCGGTCTTCGAGCGTTTCACGCGTCTCGACGAGGCCCGTTCGCGGGACCAGGGAGGCTCCGGGCTCGGCCTGGCGATCGTGCACGACATCGTGACCCGCCACCAGGGGTCGGTGGCCATCGCGGACAGCAGGCCGGGGGCACGTTTCGTGGTGCGGTTGCCGCGTGCGGAGTAGCGGCTCATCCTTCGGAGGGCGCAGAGCGGGGGGTCGTTCCCCAGACGTCCTTGCTGATCCGGTAGGCGCGGTCCTCCAGCGCAAGGGCGTCCGCGCGGACGTCCGCGATCTCGGCAGGAGTCAGCTTGCGGAACTCGACGAGCTCGAGCACTTCCTTCGACTCGTCGTTCTTCCCCCGCCATCCGACGCGGACGACGCCGACGCCCGGCGCGTAGAACTTGTCCTGGAAGGCGTCAGGGATGGTCGGCTCGAACTCCTCGATCACGACCACGTCGGCATAGCAGTCCGCCGGTACACACGTCTCCTGACCGGTCTTGTAGACCCGGCCGCGGTCGACCCAGCTGATCGGTGGGGGAGCGTAGCCCTGTGCGTAGTCCGGGGTTCCTGTCTCGGGGTCGGCCGGGATGGTGATGCCGGAGGTGGCGCCCTCGACGCCGTGCACCCATGCGGGCGCCTTGTCGAACTCGCCGTCCTCCCACTCCTCGGGGTACTCGCCCATGTGCCAGATGTTCCCGGCGTCGTCCTGGGCGAAGAGAGCAAGCTCCGTCTCGACCAGCTCCCCGTCGGAGTAGTCGCGCTCCCACACCACGACGTTCTCCACCCCGTCGATCACCTTGACGAGGTCGGTCACGATGATGGTCACGCCGTGGAAGAGGCGCTCACCCTCCTCGACCGAGCTGCCGCGGTAGTCCAGGCGGTCTCCCGGCTGGAGGGGGTACCACCGGTGCTCGACGTTCGCGGAATCGCCGAACATGTCGGCGTCGTAGTCCTCGGCGGAGATCCACTCGACCTCGCCGGGGGACTGACCGGCCTCTCCCTCCGTGGGTCCTCCCGCCTGCGACCCGCCGCTGCATGCGCTTGCTCCAAGGGCAGCCAGGAGGGCCACCGAGGTCCAGGTGACCGACCTTTGCATCTCCCACCTCCAACGGTTGCCGTCGTGCATCAGCGGTGCCTGCGCCGTCGGAGCAGCGCTGCCCCCACCAGGGCGAGGACGCCTGCAGGCATCCACAGCACAAGAGGTACGACGTCGCCGGAGCTCACCACCCGCTGTCCGGTCACCTCGAGGTTCAGCGGGCCACTCGAGATCACGGCGTCACTCGTCGGGCTGGTGACCGAGACGAAGAGGATCAGCGGTCCTTTGGTGACCGCCTGGACGCTCCAGCTGAGGCTGGCTGACCCACCTCCGGGGACCTCGTCGAGATACTGCGTCCGTTCTGGCGACCAGTCCTCAGGGTCGACGTAGACACTCTCGTCCGTGGTAAGGATGTTCAGGTGAGCGACGTACCCGGTCAGTGGCTGGTCGCCGGTGTTGCGGACGGTCGACGTGAACGAGAGCTTCTCACCCGGGCCGGCTCGGAGGTCGCTCTTGTCGAGCTCCACGACGATGGCGGGACTCCCAGCCTCGACCGCGACAGGAGTGGCGGACCCCGCCGGTGCGGCGCCGGTCGTCAGGCACGCGACGGTCAGTGCACAGGCCGCAACGCATCTCGCGAGCCGGCTCATGATCCGCTCCGTGGAAGCAGGCTCAACCTCCCGCCCAGCAGCAGGGCGACTGCGGGAGAGGCGAGCGCGAGTACTGCCGGAGCGATGAGCAGCTCGAGGTCCTGGGACAACGGGTGGGCGTTGATGATCAGCCTCTCCAGGTAGAGCAAACCGGCCGAGAAGGGGTCGAGCCTCTGGAGCAGCTCACCCGCCCACCCGCGGCCGGCTTCGGCCGGCAGCTGGCTGGGGGCGAGGAGAGCGAGCAGCACGACGAAGCTGATCGCGAGGCTCACGCCGTTCGACTGGGAGAACGTGGTCACCAGCAGACCTATCCCGGTCACGACAAGGGCGAGCAGCGTGCCGACGAGGAGACCACCGACCAGAGCCTTGCCGAAGGTTCCGACGTCACGCCCGATCCACCAGATGTAGGGAATGGAGAGAGCGAAGGCACCGACCCACAGCGACAGGGCCGCGAGGCCTTTCCCGGCGAGGAGGGACCTGCGAGACGCCGGGGTCAGCAGGAGGCTCTCCAGGGTCCCCCGCTCCCTCTCACCGCTCACGGCGTCGGCTGCGGCGAGGACCACGAGCAGCGCACCGACCACCACGGCGAGCTGGAGGGTCAGGCTCACGGCCTCACGCTGCTCGAGGAAGTTCAGCTCCTGGTTCATGGCGATGAGGTAGGTGCTGATGCTCAGCAGGGTCGTGTAGGCCAGCATCAAAGCAAGGCCCTTGCCGGAGAGCCAGAGGTCCCGGAGCTCCTGCCCGGCCACGACCAGCCACGAGGGACGGGTCCCGGACACCCGTGGCTGCGTCGTCGTCGCCGCTGCCTCAGTCATCGCCGGCCCCCCTCGTCACGGCGAGGAAGGCGTCGCTGAGCCTCCCGCCCTCGAGCGAGAAACCGAGCACGGGGACGCCGGCGTCCAGCAGGCCGCGAATCGCCTTCTCGGCGGACGGCTCCACCGGCTCATCTCCGGGGAGCTGCACGGAAACTTCGTCGGGGCTCCCGTCGAGGGTCGCGTCGTCGGAGACGAGCCGCAGCGAGGTCAGGGTGTGGACGGCCTTGTCGCGGAGGTGTGAGGGCACGCGTACGACGCCCGCGCGCGGTGCGGCCGCCCGGCGCACTACCTCGGTCGTGGTTCCGTCGGCGACGACGCGTCCGTGGTTCAGGATGACCACCTGGCTGCACACCTGCTCGACCTCGGCGAGGATGTGCGTACTCAGGACGACCGTGACGCCGCGGTCGTGCGCGATGCGCGTCACGAGGTCGAGGATCTGTCGTTGGCCGAACGGATCCAGGCCCAAGGTGGGCTCGTCCAGGAAGACCACGCGGGGGTTGTTCACCAGAGCCCGCGCGATGCCGAGCCGCTGGCGCATGCCCCGGCTGAGACCTCCGATCATGGAGCCGGCCCGGTCACCGAGGCCGACCTCGTCGAGCAGCCGTCGTGCGACCTTCCGTGCCTCGGCCCGAGGAGAGCCGTACAACCGTCCGTGGTAGGTCAGCCACTCCTCGCCGGTCTGGCTCCGCGGGTAGCCGGGACTCTCGGGAAGAACCCCTACGTGGAGGCGGATTCGGCGAGGTTCGGTGTGGGGGACGCCGGCGATGCTGAAGGAGCCCGAGTCCGGCCGAAGCAGGGTGGAAAGGAGGCGGATGAGCGTCGTCTTGCCGGCGCCGTTCGGACCGAGCAGACCGAGCACGGCTCCTCGAGAGACCTGGAGGTCGACGCCGTCCACGGCCACCCGGCGACCGTAGCTGCGCACCAGACCCTTGGTCTCGATGGCCGTCGCCCCCGGCGCTCCCGCGCTGCCCACCTGCCCGGTCGCTCCCGCGGTGACGCTCATCGACCTACCTCCGCTCGGCCTGGAACGGCCTGGTCCTCGTCGCCTGGGCCCAGCGTAGGAAGCCTTCGCTGAACGTTCGCTGAACGGATGACGCGATGCGGTCGCGGAGCGAACCCTCCCTGGTCGAGGCCGGACGTGGGATCGGGATGTCGAACCTCGGCGTCATGTTCCGCATCGAGCTGCCCCTCGCCGTACCGGTGATCATGACCGGCATTCGCACCGCCCTGGTGCTGCTCGTCGGGACCGCGACCCTCGCGACCTTCATCAACGCCGGGCGAGGTCTTCACCACCGACGGCCGGATCAAGGCGCTGGACCTCGGGTGCTCGAGGACGACCGCAACTTCTTCCCGGCCTACAACGTCTCGGTCGTGATCCGTGAGGAGGTGCTCGACGTGCACCCGCAGATCGAGGAGCTCTTCGCACCCGTCACGGAGAAGCTCGACGACGAGACGCTCATCGAGCTCAACGCCCAGATCGACGTCGAGGGTCGACGAGCCGGCCGACGTCGCCTTCGAGTGGCTCCAGTCCGAGGGCTTCATCGAGTAGCACCTGCACCGCGGGGCTGCTCGGCTGCCCTAGGATCGCCCGCGTGACCGACGCCACCCAAGTCCAGGCCGAGCTCGTGCAGGCAGTCGCCGCCCGGGAGGAGCACGCGCAGCTCAGCCGCCGGCTCGAGGGCTCGGCGCCGCACCTCGCCGACCTCGAGCGACGGGTCGCCGACCTGCGGCGGGTCCACAAGCAGGAGAGCACCGACGTGGAGCGGCTCGAGTCAATGTCGGTCGCCAAGATCTGGGCCCACCTGAAGGGCTCGCACGTCGGCGACGTCGAGCGCGAGACCGCCGAGCGGGAGGCCGCCCGCTATGCCGTGGCGGAGGCCGAGGCACGACGCGACGCGTTGCAGCGCGACCGTGCGGCGCTCGAGAGCAGGTTGGCCGACCTCGGGGACGTCGAGGCGCGCTACCGCCGCGCGATGGAGGACAAGGAGGCGTGGGTGAGCCAGACCGGCGGGGAGTCCGCGGGCGCGCTCGCCGAGATCGCCCAGCGGAGGGGAGAGCTCCTGGCACTCGACCGGGAGACCCGTGAGGCCCACGAGGCCGGTCGTTCCGCGCACAGCCTGCTGAGCGAGGCCGCCTCGCTGCTGGGGAGCGCCGGCTCCTGGTCGACGTGGGACGCCTTCGGCGGAGGCGGGATGCTCACGGACATGATGAAGTACGACAAGGTCGACCGGGCCACCGAGACGCTGCGCCGCGCGGACATGGCGCTCGCCGCGTTCTCGCGTGAGCTCGCCGACGTCGACCTGCCCCAGGTGCTGGGCGTGCAGGTCGACCAGATGATGCGCACGTTCGACGTGTGGTTCGACAACATCTTCAGCGACATGGCGGTCCGCTCCAGGATCGAGGACGCGTCCCGTCGCGTGGTGCAGGCGCTCCATCAGGTGGAGCAGGCCCTCGCTGCGCTGGAGCAGAAGGGCGCCGCCGTCTCCCGGGAGCTCACGGGCCTCGACGCGCGGCGCGAGCAGCTGCTCCTGCACTGACCCGGTTAGGGTTCCTGGGTGGACGACCCGGCGCTGTGGACCTACGTGCTCCTGGGCATGGCGGCGCTGCTCGCCGGCTGGGTCGACGCCGTCGTCGGCGGTGGGGGCCTCATCCAGCTCCCCGCACTCGTGGTCGGGCTGCCGGGCGCTTCTCCCGTGCAGATCCTGGCGACCAACAAGCTGGGCTCCGTGTGCGGTACGACGGTCAGCTCACTGACCTACTACCGGCGGGTCCGGCCGGACCCCCGCACCTTCGGCCCGCTCATGCTCCTCGCGTTCACCGGTTCGCTCGCCGGTGCGCTGGTGGCCTCCCGGATCCCCAAGGACGCGTTCGACCCGATCGTGCTCGTCGTGCTTGTCCTCGTCGGGGGCTACGTCCTGTTCAAGCCGTCCATCGGCGAGATCACCATGCTGCGCTTCGCCGGCCACCGGCACACCGTCGCGGCGATGGTCGCGGGAGCGGTGATCGGCTTCTACGACGGGGCGCTCGGGCCGGGCACGGGCTCCTTCTTCGTGTTCACGCTCGTCGGGCTGCTCGGCTACAACTTCCTCGAGGCCTCCGCGAAGGCGCGCATGGGGAACTGGGCCACCAACATCGCGGCGCTGTGCGTGTTCGTTCCGCAGGGGGCCGTGCTCTGGAAGATCGGTCTCGTCATGGGGGCCTGCAACCTGCTCGGGGGCTACGTCGGTGCGCGCATCGCGGTCGCGAGGGGCGGTGGCTTCGTCCGCGTCGTGTTCGTGGTCGTGGTCGGCGCGTTCATCGTCAAGATCGGGGCTGACGTCCTCGGGCGGATCTGGTGACCGCCCCGACGTCGTACCTCACGGTCGCGGACCCGGCCCGTGCCGAGATCGAAGTGAAGCGCTCCCGGTTCCTGTGCCGGATCGAGCCGGTGACGACCGAGGAGCAGGCCCGCGCGGTGGTCGAGGAGGAGCGCAGGCGCTACTGGGACGCGCGCCACCACTGCTCGGCGTTCGTGCTCGGGTCTTCCGCGGAGGTGCAGCGGTCCAACGACGACGGGGAGCCCTCGGGCACAGCGGGAGCCCCGATGCTCGAGGTGCTGCGCGGCCGCCAGGTCAGTGACGTGGTGGCTGTCGTGACCCGCTACTTCGGCGGTGTCCTGCTCGGCGCCGGGGGGCTGGTGCGCGCGTACTCCGACGCTGTGCGGACAGGGCTCGACGAGGCCGGCGTGCGTGAGCGACGGCTGCTCGACCTGTACGACGTCGAGGTGCCCCACGCCGATGCGGGAAGGCTCGAGCACGGGCTCCGCGCGCACGACGTCGCGGTGGTCGACGTCGAGTACGCGGCGCAGGTGCGGCTGCGGGTCGCCGTACCCGCCTCCGATGCCGACCGGCTGCCGCGGCTGCTCGCAGAGCTCAGCGGGGGCGAGCTGAGTCCCGCACCACGCGGGACCAGCTGGGTCGACGCCTAGCGCGAGGGCCCGTTGCCACCGCTCAGGCGGGGTGTGCCAGGTGGTGGTGCCGACGCCAGCTCACGAGGAAGCTGACGATTCCCGCCCCGGCGATCACGACGAGGGTGAGCGTGGCGAGGACGACGGTCTCGACATCGACGCCTCCGTCGGCGCGGGCGGGGGACATGGGTGCCGCGCCGGCGTCGACCACGACGCCGCCGTTGCGCGCGTACCCGACGTTGGTGCCGGCGTCGACCACGACGCCGCCGTTGCGCGCATACCCGACGTTGGTGCCGGCGTCGGTCACGACGCCGCCGTTGCGGGCGAACCCGACGTCCGGTTCGTCGGTCCCGACGCCGCCGTTACGGGCGTACCCGACGTCCGGGCTCTGGTCGGCTGCGAGCGCGGCTGTGGCGGTGACGATGGGGGACAGGCAGAGGGCGGCGACCGCCAGCACACCCATCAGTTTGGTGTATCGGAAAGACATGGCCCCTCCTTCCAAGGGGAAGCCCTCAGTCTTCTCGCGCGGGAGTCGTAACGAAACGGGCGGATGCCCTATCGGTCGAGCACATCGTTCGGGACCTCTGCCTCTGTGCCGTGGCCGCCGGAGGATGTGAACGTGGAGGTGACCGTGGGCCCATACCCCCGGCCGAGTCCCTTGATTCGAGAGGAGGGACCGGAGATGGGCGACTACGTCGACATCGGTCCTGTGCACATGTGGTACGAGACGCACGGGAAAGGGGAGCCGCTCGTCCTCCTGCACGGCGGGCTGGACACGAACGCGGCGTGGGGCGCGCAGCTGGGCGCGCTCGCCGAGCACTTCCGCGTGGTCGCTCCGGAGCGACGGGGACACGGTCATACCCCTGACGTCGACGGACCGATCACCTACCAGGTGATGGCGGAGGACACGATCGCCTTCATCGACGAGGTGATCGGCTCGCCGGTGCATCTGGTCGGGTGGAGCGACGGTGCGATCTTGGCGATCATGGTCGCCCTGTCCCGGCCAGACCTCGTGCGCAAGCTCATTCTCATCGGCGGGAACGCCGACGTCTCGGCGTACGTTCCTGCGTTCTACGAGGTGGCGCGCAGCGCGGCGGACAGTGCGGTCTACGAGCCGTTCCGCGCTGTGTACGAGGCCGTCTCACCGGATGGTGCCGGTCACTGGCCCGTCGTCTTCGACAAGGTGACGGCGCTGTGGAAGTCCGAGCCGCACATCCCGCTCGACGACCTCAGCGAGATCCGCACCCGTACGCTCATCATGGTCGGTGACGACGACCTCGTCACCCTGGAGGAGACCGCGGCCCTCTACCGCGCCATCCCCGACGCAGAGCTCGCCGTCGTCCCCGGTGCTTCACACCTCGCGCCGCTCGAGAAGCCCGACCTGGTCAACCTGATCTTGCTCGACTTCCTCCAGCACGACCCCGTGCGCACTCTGGTGCCCGTACGCCGGGCGACGGCTCCCGCACCGGCTTGACCCGCGCGTCGGGCTGGGAGTCGTTCTGCGTTCAGCGTGCGAACCGCCATGGACGAGATCGAGGTCGAGGGACTGCGGATCGCCTACGAGAGGGCGGGCGCAGGTGCGCCGTTGGTGCTGGTGCACGGCTTCGTCGGTGACGGCCGCTCGACCTGGTCGGGCCAGCTGGAGGCACTGGCCGACGAGTACACGGTCATTGCCTGGGACGCGCCAGGAGCGGGGCGCTCATCCGTGCCGCCCGAGTCGTTCCGGGTCCAGGACTACGCCGCGTGCCTGGTGGCGTTCCTGCGGGCTCTCGAGATCACCCGGGCTCACCTGGCCGGTCTGTCGTTCGGCGGGATGATCGTCCTCGCCGTCCTCGGCGCGCATCCGTCGCTGCCGCGTTCGCTCGCCCTCCTCGGCACGTATGCGGGGTGGCGCGGGTCCCTGCCGCCCGAGGCGGTCGAGGAGAGACTGAAGACCTGCCTGCGTCTCTCCGACCTGCCCCCCGCGGACTTCGCCGAGGCGATGATCCCGTCCATGTTCTCCGCGTCAGTGCCACCTCAGGCCGCGGAGCAGTTCGCTGCCTCGACCCGGAGGGCATTCAGCCCGGCAGGGTTCCGGGCGATGGCTCGCTCCTCGGCCGAGGCAGACCTGCGGCCGGTCCTTCCCCGGGTCGAGGTGCCCACGCTCCTGCTGTACGGCGACCAGGACGTGCGTGCACCGTTGTGGGTCGGGGAGGCTCTCCACAGCTCCATCCCCGCCTCGCGGCTCGTCGTCCTGCCAGGTGTCGGCCACGTGAGCTCGGTGGAGGCGCCAGACCTCGTGAACCGCGAGCTCCGCGCCTTCCTCCGACGGGACGAGCCCCAAAGCCGCTGACTCGTCGCCTCAGCTCGGCTGAGTGACCGCCGCGTATCCGGTCGCCCAGGCCCCTGCGACATTAGGATCGGCCGCGATGTCCGCTCGAGGAGGACCATGGAAGACCAGACGCCACGGGAGCAGGCAAGCCCCGAGGTACAGGCACGCATCAGGGCCAGTTTCGAACGCCAAGGACTGATGCGCCATCTCGGTGCACAGTTGGCGCACATCGCGCCCGGACGCGTGCACATCGTGCTCCCGAGCCGCCCCGAGGTGACCCAGCAGCACGGCTACTTCCACGCGGGAGCCACGAGCGCCATCGCAGACAGCGCGGGCGGTTACGCGGGGTTCACGTTGTTCCCCGACGACACGGCGGTACTCACGGTGGAGTACAAGATCAATCTCCTGGCGCCTGCCGTGGGCGATCACCTCGAGGCCCGGGGAACGGTCCTGAAATCCGGACGAACGCTCACCGTTTGCCAGCTGGAGGTGTTCGGCGTCCAGGGCAGCCGGCGAACTCTCGTAGCGGCAGGTCAGCAGACCCTGATCTGCGTGGACGCAAGACCCGAACAGTGACAGCCGTCGCCGGGCCTACGGCCAGCCGATGCCGGGCGCCGGCGCGTCGGCGACGAGGACCTGTCCGGTTCTGGCCCGGACGACGTCTTCGATGTCCTCGGTGCCGCGCCATTCGGCAGCCAGCATGAACAACGTCCGGCGGTCTGGCCCGCCCAGCATCGCAGCGAAGCATGACCGGTCGAGCTCGACGGTCTCCAGGATCTCGCCGCCCTCGCGGATGCGGGCACAGTCGTTCGTCATGCTGCCGCTGGATGCCCAGATGCACCCGTCGGCGTCCAGGCAGATGCCGTCTGGACCCACGCTGTCGGCCCAGACCCGCCGGTTCGAGAGAGTGCCGTCCTCGGCGATGTCGAAGGCTGTGAGCCGGGCAGCGAACGACTCGGCGACGACGAGGGTCTTGTTGTCCGGCGTGATGACCATCCCGTTCGGGAAGGCGATCTCGCCTGCGACCTCACGGACGTCACCCTCGGGCGTGACGAGCGCGATCTTGCCTGGTGCCCGGCCGCTCGACAGGACGGCGTCGAAGTCGGCGAAGTCGAAGTTGATGGTGTTGACGTAGACGTTGCCGCGTCCGTCGACCGTGATCTCGCTCCAGCCATGGGGCGAGAGGTCGCCGAGATCGGCATGACGAACGCGAGATCCGTCGGGCTCGACGCGGAGCAGCTCGTTGCCGGTGATGAGCATCCGGTCGTCCGGAAGCCAGTTGACGGCCCAGCCTGCACCCTCAGGTCCGCGGCCCACCACCTCGCTGTTGCCGTCGAGGTCGACCGCGACGATCTCGTCGGCGCCCCAGTTGGAGAACCACAGACGGTCGTTGTGCCAGCGAGGGGACTCGGGCATCGCGAGTCCGCTGAGCAGCACGCGAGGTTCGATGACCTCGGAGGATCTGCCGGGCATCTGATCTCCTTTCGGCACGCGCTTCTCCTGGTTGGACCCTCGAGGGCGTCAGAAGTAATCGCTGTGCGGGATCAGGTGCGGGTCTGTGCTGGCGCGATGTCGACACAGCAATGTGCCGGACTTGGGTCAGTGCAGGTCCAATCGCATGAGCACGCGAGGGAACCCACCGGATACAGAGCTCGTGTCGGCAGCCCTGGTGAAGCCGGCCCCCTCGAAGAGGGCACGGGTGCCCACGTACGCCATCGTGGGGTCGACCTTCTTGCCTTTGTTGTCGACCGGGTATCCCTCGACCGCCGGCGCGCCGTGTGACCGCGCGTACGCGACGGCGCCGTCGAGCAGGGCGTGGGAGATGCCCCTGCCGCGGTGACCGGGGCGCACACGTATGCACCACACCGACCAGACGGGGAGCTGGTCGACGTGCGGAATCTTCGTG